>JAFVOS010000002.1 GCA_017505705.1 Alphaproteobacteria bacterium | reverse complement strand
TCATTTCACAGGGACATCAAAAAATCCTGATTTTGCATACAAAACTGGAAATGGGGACTTTGAAAACTCTGGTCTGAAATATTACGGCCCAGATGCAGATACCCCGACCGAGGCAACAGGATATATTCAGTATGTTGAACGTGACGAAAACGCCCAATCAGATTCAGACTGGGGGTACAAGGTTGATGTTGCCTTTGGTGCAATCAAAGACTAAAACAAAAGGATAGCGTTATGAAAAAACTTGCAATCCTAACTTCAATCTTAGCATTACCAGCATGTGGTGGTGGTTCTGGGGGGGGGGCTGCACCAATTATGCCAGATGCGCCTGTTGTGCCGGACGAAACCAAAGAAATTCGTAATCACAACTCTTTCATTACTGGCATGGTATCCGTTGATAACGAAGCAATCAGAACCAGTTATGTAAAATCTGTATTAGGCGAAGATTATTATACCAATGCATCTGACGGCACAATTGACATAACCCGCGGTGCTACATTTCGTGCAAGTTCGTCCTCAGAAAACGGTAAAAACGTTTGTAAATCCGAACGCGATTGCAATCAATTGGCATTTGATAATATGAGAAAATGGCTGATTGAAAACATAGATTCTTTGGATGAAAACAATATTGAAAATTCTGCTGATTTGCGTAAAGCATTAATGTTAGCTGGATTCAAGGATGAGTTGCCTGGCAACTGGGATGACATCAAAGAATGGTTTTTTGCAAACATAGACGACATTAAACAATCTGCCCAAGATATTTATGATAACATGGGCGAACACGAAGAATTTAACATCCGCAATGTTGTGTTTACTATGTCTTCTGCATCCTTGGGCGATGAAAAAGGAGGCAAGGACGAGCTTACTTTTGATGTAAAAAATGGAAAAATTGTTGGTGTTGATTTCAAAGCATATACACCAAATGAAACAGGCAAACTGGTTACTGGCGAAGGTGCTTTTTACGCAAAGCGTGATGGAAAAAACAATAAATTCTTGGTAGAACAAATCCGACAAGGCGAAAAACTTATAGGCGAAATGGCGATTGAAACCTATGGTCAAGAAATTGGATTGACTTATTCTGATTTTGGCGCATTTATTGGTGAATTGACATCTATCGACTTAAATAATGGCGACACAAAAACAAGTAACACCAAAGAGGGTTTTGCCGGTGGTTATACAACAAAAATGATAGATGTTTCAAAAATGTCTGGCGAAATGAATTTTTCTGGTCGTGTAATTGGAACTGTACACTCAAGAAAGGCTAATAATACTGAATTGCCGCTTGATGGAAAAGCAACCTTGAACTTTGATAACGGCACCGAGACATTATCTTTGGATTTTAGTGATTGGTACGATGTACAAATCGTAAAGAATGGAAATCAAGGAAATATACATTTTAAAAACGGTGGTGTTATATCTGAACAAAATTCTGCATATAAATTTGCAGGTGGTGATGAATTTACTACCGAAAACTTCATCACAGGGGATTACAACGGGAAAGTTGCACCCAAAGAAAACGCCCACTATGGGAAAATAAACATCACATATTATGGCAACACAGAAAAACATAAACCAATCGAAGCAACGGGTGTTCTGCAATATGTAGACAAGGCCCAAGACAATGAAATTCGTGCCAATATGGCATTTGGTGTAGTTAAACAATAATCAAAAGGACATTCCATGAAAAAACTTGCAATTCTGACATCAATTTTGTCATTGGCTGCATGTGGTGGTGGCAGTGGTTCTGGTGGTGGTTCTGCACCAATTATGCCAGACGCGCCTGTTATGCCAGATTCAGGGATGCGTGTTTCTGATGACGCTATAGAAAGTAATGAACTTATCACTTCTATGGCATCTGAAATATTAATCGCCCAAGATGGCACTTTGCCAAATATTGTTCGTCCTGCACATATAGTGCACAGGGGTAATAAATATTTAGCATATCATTTGGATGATGCCAAGTTCTTTGATAACACAATGGAAAGTGCCGATGAATACATATCATTTGGTATAGATGAAAATACTGGCGAAATAGATAATATATCATACCATTTGAAAGATTTTGTCGAATCCATAGACCGTAATCCAAACAGCAGTATTTTTACAGAACATGTGTATAAATACAAGGTTAAGGTTCAACTGGATAATGATGAAAAAACGTATTACACAGACTCTTTGCCAGTACTGCCCGATGGCCAACAGTATGAAAAAGAACAAATAATTGAGGCATTCAAAGATGCATACGAAGGTGAGGAAAGTGAATCAACGCTTGATAAGATAATAGCAAAAGTTGAATCAATGGATGAATTGATAGCCACAGAATATGTACATGATCATGTCATAGATTTACATGGTAAATCATTGCCAAACTCGCATAAATTAAGATACAGTGATTTTGGTTATACAACAATATTGGACAAAGAAATAAATCAAGAAGGCGATGGTACTGGTGATGATAATTCTGTTGTGTTTGGTGGATATGAGGTTCAACAGATAAAAAATCCAGAACAACTTCATGATTTAGAATTTTCTGGCAAGGCAATTGCAGCACTGGGCCAACAACATAGGAACGGTAATACGACAATTGCAACCGATGATACTGCTGCAAAATTGACAGTTGATGAACACGGTGTGCAAACTTTGATTATGCCATTTAACGATTATTATACAATCAAAGTCGTAAAACCGCAGAACAGTGACGAAACCATCACTTGGCAAGGTTCAACAAATGTTGGCCATGAATTAGACGACAACCAATCTGTTAATAATCAGCATGTGGAAATACAATACTATGGTAATAACAAGAAACCAACCGAAGCCGTCGGTGGTGTGTTTTTCCAAAACAACAATACCGAATTTAATGGTGCCTTTGGATTAAGCAAATAATTTATCATGAAATATTTGAAGATATTATTTGTGTTGATGTTTTTGCCCATGGTTTCATGGGCAGAAACATCTGTGCCGGAAAACAAATCCGAAAAAGAAATCACCATGACCACGACCCAGGCCATGCAATTGGCTGGCGCGCTGGTGGACAAAGGGGATTTTGAGCATGCTTTACAAATACTGACAAAAACACCAAAGATGAACAATGTTGCATTGGAAATCGAACGGTGGTTTTTATTGGCACAAATTGCACAAAAGCGTGGCGACTTTGAAACGGCGATAAAGATTTATCAAAAAATATTGGATGACCAACCAGATTTGGCACGTATTCGTTTTGAATTGGCGACATGTTATATGCATACCAAACAATGGTATCGGGCGGATTATCATTTGCGCCTTGCTATGGCTGGTAAAGATTTGCCAAATGAAGTACGCAAAATAATGAATTATTACCGTTGGATTGTGCGCCAGAATAAAAACTGGAATGTATGGTTTAATTTTGGCGCCGCACCCGATAATAATATCAACAATGCAATCGGTGGGACAGAATGTGTAAATACTATGTTCGGTCCAATGTGTCGTGATTTAAGCGACCCAGAATCCGCAATTGGATATAACTTTTCACTGGGCGGTAATTACGAATTTAAATTGTCTGACCATTGGCGGTGGAAATCAGACGCATTTGTATACTCAAACATTTATGACATTTCTGATTATGATGATTTATATCTGTCGGTTGGTTCGGGACCACGTTATATCTGGAATCGTGGGGATGTATGGTTGGCGGGCGTCTGGAATCGTCGTTGGTATGGTTGGGAACGATATAATTGGTCGGTGGGTGCAAAACTGGATTTGAACTATGACTTTACACGTAAATTGTCAGGTGGCTTGTACCTGCAATATCTAAATAATTCATACGATTTATATGGCGATTTTCTTTCGGGCGATACATATTCATCACAATTGCGGTTTTCATATTCGTTTAACGCACGCCTGTATTCTATGTTGCGTGTCGGTGTGTCTCGTGAAGTTGCAAATGCACCTGAATATTCATACTGGCAACCTGGATTTGGTATTGGAATTGGCGCAGAATTGCCATGGGGATTTCATGTATATGCCGAACCATACTTTTATTGGACCCAATATGACGATGATAAGTGGGTTGTTCACAATGGCACATTTTCGCAAATAACCGAACATGACTTTACCCAGCGTTATTCTGTATCCATATCCAACAATAAATTTGATGTCTGGGGATTTGTTCCAACGATTGTATTGGGATATACACATCGTGACTCAAACATCTGGCAACGAGAGTTTGATAAATTCAGCGCAGAATTTACAATGAGACAAAAGTTTTAAAAAAAATTATTGAAAAAAATATTTGTCAACCTATAATGTACTATGTCAAAGGATATTATAGATGAGTAAATTTTGTATTTTTTGTGGTAATAAACCAGAAAACAAGAACAAAGAACATATTATTCCACAGTGGTTAAGCAAACACACCAATCGTTTTCACAAGGTTTGTGAATTTGGTGAATCTGTCACCACTGCCAAGATACCATTTTCAGCATTAACATTTCCGGCATGCACAAAATGCAATGACACATTTGGCAAACTGGAAGCGGCTGTAAAGCCGATATTGTTGGATTTAATGGATTCCAAGCCACTTGATGCGACGCAAATCAGCCTGTTATTGGATTGGTTTGATAAAATTCGTGTAGGTTTATGGTTGTCAGAATTAACATTGTCCAAGAAGGTTGATAAAATTGACCCAAAATTTCATATTAATGACCGTCTTGGTCAAAAAGATCGTGTGCTGATAATCGAACGTCTGCAAGATGTTGGCGAAGGCTTGGCCTTTGTCGGCACAAATTCACCATTATTTGTTGAAATGCCCAGTGCGTTTGCATTGATTATAAATGATTTTGTTTTTGTTAACGCTTCTGAATATGGGCTGGTATCCAACAAGCTGGGATTTCCCCAGTTCAGAAAAATGCAGTTCACCACAGATCGAAATGCACAAATCCTGGATATCGGTATGGGACGTCACAAGACAACGCATCCTGTGGTTTCAGACTATAATGCATCACCAACACGTACATTGATATATCAACCAATGTTTCGTGGGGTTCCAGAATATGCCGCCAGCAAGGAATTCACAACCCCATATGTATTGAATCATTCATTGAACTATGATACTGGGACCGGTGGCATTTTTATACAGCGTGGCGATAATCAGATTAAATATCTGGATGCTGATAAAAAAATATCACTGGCCCCACGATCACAACATTCGGATCGTGTATATCAGATTATCCAGGAAGTGTTCAAATTGCAAAATCATATCCTGTCCAGTCGGGTGGATATTGATTCTGGTACTAAATTGCAATCTGCATTTTGGCGCAATATGATTGGGCAAAACAATATGCTGATAGCTGCATACCAAAAAACACTTGCCAGACAAAAATAAATTAATCGGTTCATTTTTAATCGATTAATTTTTCTTGTTGTGCTAATTCATCATATATTCGCCCAAATTCAGTCATTGTTGTGCCTGTTGCATCCAAGACTTTGCTTAATGTATACATTGCGGGCCAGTGGGGCTTGCCAGATGATTCAAATCGCTTGCTCAGGTTAAATGTCGTCGGATCCAATCCTGAAAAACGTGCCAATCCTGAACGTGACAGTTTTTGCCCTGTTGCCAATTTATCTATAGTTGCCCATATTACCGAATGTTTCAACATACGTATACCCCCCTTTTTATGTTTAAAATAGTTGTGCTTTGTATAATATTCTTATTTTGCGTGTATTTAGGCTTAAAATCAAGCAGTATTTATGATTTGTTTGTTCCTGTGATTATAAAAAAGCGAAAATCAGGGGATTTTATGCCAGATATAATGATAAGTATCTTATAAAAAGACATGAAATCAATTAAAACGAGAAATGTATTATTGATTCTTGTAATCCGAATCGGATTGTTTTGAAGTGGTTCCTCTTGCTTTAAATCATTGACAATATAATAATTTGTGTTATATTTATGCGTATGACAGACGAAAATGATGTAATTTTAATTCCACAGAATGATACCAGGGTTTTTCCTGGTTTTTCGCAACGATTTCGTGAATGTTTTATATATCCTTTTCAGAAAAAGCGTTTTTATGCCCAGTGGGCAACCGCACCAATGGATATTCGTTTTAGATTGACGAACAAGTGTAATGAAAATTGTCCTCGTTGCTTTGAATGTTCGGGTCCAGACAACCCATTAAATATTGTTCCTGTCCAAGATGTTGTATTTTATATCAATCAGGCTGGCGGAACGTTTACTGATGTTTACATGACAGGTGGCGAATGGTCTCTGATATACGATGTTAATCCACATTATATGCGTCAAATATTTGACAGGCTTGATTTATCAAAATCTGACGAATATATTTTGCAAACCAATGCCCGTTGGATAAATGGCACGCATCGTGATGAAATACTGGGGGATATAAAGTATATTCAATCAAAACTGGCTGCGGAAAATCGTATATTTAAATTGGATATGTCTGTGGACAGATATCGCAGTGCTTACAGCATTGATTGTGTGCGTGATGTTATTGTCGCTGTTGCATCAGATTCAGAATTTACAAACACCAAGATACGTATTATGTCGTGTGCCCTGGATGCCCAAATGGCAAACGAACGTGTTTTGATACCAGAATTTTTTGCGACGCATGGTATAGAATTGAAATTTGAAAATCGCTCATGGTTTAATATGTTTTTTCAAGTATGCTATGCCAATAATACACGTATTGTAATTCATGAAGAAGGTCCCACAATGCGTATTGGTCGTGCTCGGCAAAACGGTATTGGTTATAAGATATATTATCCACAATTACAATGTGGTGGCTTGCAGCCAGAAAATACATTGATGGAATTATCATTGCGTGAAGACGGCATGATAAAATGGCACAATTGGTACGATTGGGATATAATGGTGCCGTACAAAGACCCAAATGGACAATACAAGCCATTGTCGCAAATTCGTTCTGAATTGGTTGATATGGTATGGCCACGTTTATTGCGTCATAACACGAAAAATACATTGCTTGGTGCGTTGCCATTATATGGTCTTATTCGTCAGATTTATATTAATAACCAAATGAAGAAATCATACGAAGAAAATCGAAAAAAGTTTGTGCATGTCGCCACCCCAATAAAAGAATTGTAGTTGTTTGTATCGCTTTTTTTGTGTTTTGGGCGCATGGGGCGGATTTGGGTTGAAATCACACGTACCGAATAAAATAAAAACAGCCCGCTTTGCACAGGTGGCACACCAAATATAAAAATCAAAAAAAGCATGGAAATTCAACAAAAAACGCACCAAATGGTGCGTTTTAAAACTGGTGCCGGTTGTCGGACTTGAACCAACGACCTACTGATTACAAACCGCCCAAACGAGTGTTGAATAACGTTTGTCAACGTTGAATTTTGCTTAGTATTCTGGGCTTTACAGCGGATTTTAAATTTATTATACTTAAATAAAAATCGGTAGCAAAAACTAAAATTTCATACCTGCGGTAGCAAATACGTAGCAAAAAAATGGATGAAAAAGGCATCTGAAAAATATGAAATCGAACCGCTTTAATTTTACTGAACGTGCACTGGCCGCATTGCCAGTTCCGACGACTGGTTCGGCGGTCTATTACGATGCTGGTTCAATGGACGGTCTGTGTGTTATTGTCACCTATGGCGGGACAAAAACATACTATGCATATATGAAGTTTCAGGGTGTTCCCCGTCGTGTCAAAATTGCCCGTGTCGGCCAGATGAAGTTGATAGAGGCACGAATGAAAGCACATACACTAAAAGAACGTTCTCTGCGTGGCGAAGATCCGTCGGCCGAACGGCGTGATGCATTGAAAGATATGACCCTGCGCCAGTACTATGAAAACATTTATGTGCCCCAACATTCAATGGTTCATAAAAAGCCTGCGACCGTATACGATGACAACGGACTGTTCCGTCGCAATATGAAGCCGTTTCATAATCGCCAGATGCGAACGATATCTCAACTGGAGGTATCCCAACTGCACGGTTCCTTAAAACGCAAATGCGGCCTGTACAGTGCCAACCGAACCTTGGGCCTGTTGCGCCACATGTATAACAAAGCGTACGAACTGGGCTATCCACGTCGCCTGGAAAATCCGGCACAATACGTCAAAGCCTTTAAAGAAAAAAGTCGTGACCGTTTTATGTCTCGGGCCGAGCTGGCACGATTTTTCGAGGCACTTCAATATGCCGAACCCCGTTTCCGTCACTACATCTTGCTGTCATTGTTCTTGGGGCAACGGCGCAGTAATATCTTGGCATTGCGCTGGGGCGACATAGATTTTGAAAACGATATTGTGCGATTTGTTGATACCAAGAATGGCGATACGGTTAATACACCCATGACGGACCAGGCCCGTGAAATCCTGATACAAATGTACAGAACGGCCGGCGATAATCCGTGGCTGTTCCCCAGCAGCACCAGCAAAAGTGGCCATATTGAGGAGCCAAAACGTGCGTGGAATGCACTGCTAAAACGTGCGAATATTGAAAACCTGCGCATCCATGACCTGCGTCGCACAATGGGTAGTTACCAGGCCATCACCGGTTCCAGCCTGCACATCATCGGCCAGTCGCTGGGGCATCGTTCCACTGCCGCCACACAAATCTATGCCAGATTATCCTGCGACCCCGTCCGTGAATCAATGCAACGCGCCACCAACTCAATGCTGGGATTGTTGGAGTGATGGCATAGCAACCAATGGTTTGGGATTGTGTTTATAAATTACAGATAAACTATTGCTAAATCAATATTTATCTCTCCTAATAAAAAAACGTCTGCGCTTATTAAATTTTCTTTGGGCTTTTTCTTTTGTTCGACCTTTTTGACATTTTTCTTGATATGCTGACTTTTTGTCCTCATAAAATTTTGTCATCTCTGCCATGTAATCTTTAAAAGTATTTTGTAGTTGTTTTGTATTTTTATTTTTAGTGTATTTATCAAGAATGCGTTGATGTTTTTTATCTTGCATAAATATCAGTGTGCCTACCTGGTCGAATAATTCTATGTATGACCATTTTGGTAGTTTTTTACGATATATTCCCAGGTTAGTACGAATCCATAATGAAATTGTTTTTACTTTTTCGAATCCAGTAATATCGGAAAGATAATGCTCAAAGACCTGTTTGTTGGTTTGTAGGATGTTTTTTGTGTGTTTAGACCCCCTATAAGCATCTTTTGAATCGATAAACAAGAAGTCGATTTCTTCTTCCGACAAAGGCAGAAGCTTTAATTCGCAATTTTGGTGAAGATAAAAACAAAGGTTAAAATTTCGATAGTCGTGTAGTGTGAATATAAGCGCAACATCTTTAATTGTTAAAGTCTCTCTTGACAAGTTTCTAATTGACAATGATACGTGTGGACGTTTTTCTGGGTCTAGATTAGCTTCTCTTATTTCGGGTATTTTTGCTTTTAGGGAGAATCTTGCAAATGTTCTTATATATTCCCTTAATGGAAAAAACAATGCAACGATCACTGCAGCAAAAGTTGCACAAACATTAGCTATATCCCAACCACTGACTCTGTTCAATTGTTCTAAAAGAACTGTAAATTCTGTGTCCGATAAAATTACCATTTTGCTACCTTTGGTATTTTTTATTCATATAAATCCCACAAGTATTCAAACCTGTGAAAGTATTCTTGCACAAAAATGTCTAAAAACAAACAATTTTCACTGTTGTATTTTGTGGCGGCGGTGGTCCAGTTATAAGAGCCCGTCACCATACGCCGATTATCAAAGACGGCGAATTTATTATGTTCAATCTTGTGCCGGCGATTGATGCGGACAGGGATGCCGGCGGTGACCAGTTCATCAATCATAGACGATTTATGCCCGGCCATAGTTCGGTCCGTGACGATGCGGACACGGGCGCCCCGACGGTGGGCGGCAATAATGGCGTTCGCGATTTTCGGATTGGTTATGGAATATACGGCAATGTCGATTTTATCGGCCCGACCCAGTTCTGCAATTATGCGGTCTTCGCATTCGGTGCCGGGGGTGAAATATGATTCTATGTGTGCGGGTGCGCTGGGTGGCGGGGTGACCGTCCGTGTGGGCAATTGCACCCCAACGCCAACCCCAATGGCAAACGCAATTCCAATAACAAAAGTCCATTGTCTGACAAACATACAACCCCAAACAAAAGAC
>JAFVOS010000001.1 GCA_017505705.1 Alphaproteobacteria bacterium | reverse complement strand
AAAACCCGAACAGCAGAACAAAAACCGAACACGCAGATCCGGCCTGCATCCGGCCTGTGGAAAACCCTGTGGAATTGTGGAAAACTTACACCAAAAAAGTATATATTATATATTGACTTCATAATTGGTTTGGTGTATTATGATTGTATGGTATAGTACATTTACGTGACGATAAATATGGCCTCCATAAAAAACACACTCTTAAACTCAGACTACGCGCGTGTTCCATCATTATCGTCACATATATGTATTATACCAATCAATATAATTTAAAAAAATGGAGGAAAAGATGGAATATACAATTATAGTTGCAAGTGAAATCACAGAATTAAAAACTATTGTGAATGATTTTTGCAGTTACGGATGGGAACCGCAGGGCGGTATTATTGTGGATCCAAAAACGAAGTTATATTGTCAACCAGCAGTGCGGGATGTAGAAAATGGCGCGAAAGAGAATTAAAGGTCGCGCACGTGTACCAACACCGGCCGACAAATTATTGCGTTCAATTGAAATGACAAATCGCAAATTGAACCGGTTGGAATCGGCCGGCGTATATGGCAAATATGCATCGAAGAAATTGTTGCGTACAATCCGCAACGAATCGCCAATCAAATACAATAGGGGAAAACGCGTCAAAGTAACTGTGAATGTCAAAAAATTGAATCCATCACAAATTCGATATTATCAAAAAGTGTTCACATCATTTTTGGAATCAAAAACATCAACGTCAATCGGAATCAAAGATAAGGAACTCAAAACACGCGATAAATTAAAACAATCATTGTCCGAAATTACCGATGAAGATATAACGGAACAGGATGTCGAAGATTTTTATACATTGGTAGAAGATAACGATTTTCGTTATTTGGCCGACAAAATCGGTGACAGTGACATATATATTTTGGTGAACGAAGCGAAATCGCGCGATTTGGACGAAGAAGGTTTTACCAATATGTTGGAACAATACATGACAGTCAACACCAAAGAAGCGCGCGATGCAGCGTCCAATTTATATAATAAATTTGTGATTGGAGAATAACATGATTCATTGGTCGGAATATCACGGCCATGAAATAGATGTTGTTTCGAAGAAGGTTGACAATACGATTTACACATTTGATATTGAATCCACATCGTATTTGATATTAAACGGTGAAATTATATCGGCAAGTGAATATTTAAATTTGAACGAAGAAGATCGCGAAAAAGCATTGCCATGCGCTTGCATGTATATTTGGCAATTTTCGATCAATGAAACAGTCTATTATGGCCGGACGTGGGAAGAATTTAAATCATTTTTGGACAGGGTTGAATCGAATTGTGATTTGAAAAAATATATATTTGTCCACAACTTGTCTTTTGAATTTCAATTCTTTTCAAGTCAATTCAAAATCAAATCGGTGATGTCGCGAAAATCACGCAAAGTGATGTCGGCCAAATTATTGGATTATAACATCGAATTTCGATGTACATATTATATGTCAAATGTATCATTGGCGTATTTGCCGAAACTGTTCAATTTAAATGTTCAAAAGATGGTTGGCGATCTGGATTATACCAAATTACGAACGCCGGCAACGAAGATGACAAAAACCGAATTGGGCTATTGTGAACATGATTGTTTGGTGGTTTATGAATATATCAAAATGGAACTTGTAAAATATAAATCGGTGAATCGTATTCCGATGACATCAACCGGAAAAGTCCGCAAAGAATTACAATCATTGGTGATGCGTGATTATGAATACCGGCGTATCACACGCGGTTCAATCAACATTAAACCATCGGTGTATAATATGTTGGTGGATGCGTTCGCAGGCGGTTATACACACGCCAATTACATGTACACGGACGAAGTCATACCAAATGTTGATTCATATGACGAAACATCCGCGTACCCTTATGTGATGGTGACATCGAAGTTTCCGATGTCGGAATTCAAAGAATGTCACATCAAAACGGTCGATGATATGATCGAAAAA
This sequence comes from Alphaproteobacteria bacterium, assembly GCA_017505705.1. Taxonomy (GTDB): domain Bacteria; phylum Pseudomonadota; class Alphaproteobacteria; order Rs-D84; family Rs-D84; genus Enterousia. The sequence continues at coordinate 12,435 of JAFVOS010000001.1, read as the reverse complement.
TATGCGTATTTGTTGAAGGTCACATTTCACAATTTAAAATGTAAATATTACAACAATTTCATTTCGGCCAGTAAATGTGAAAATATCGTCGGCGCATTGTTCGACAACGGCCGCATCGTGTCGGCCAAAGAAGTGACAATTACACTCACCGACATCGATTTTCGATTCTTTTTGGATGTATATGATATTAAATCATACGAAATCAATGAATCGTATTATGCCATATATAAATATTTGCCAAAGAAATTCATCAATTTCATTTTGGAAAAATATGTGAACAAAACCAAATTCAAGAATGTCAAAGGTAAAGAATTGGATTATGTAAAGGAAAAGAACAAATTCAATTCATTATACGGCATGACAGTGACGAATATGATTCGTGACGAAGTAAATTTTGACAACATCACCGGATGGAGTGAATCAGAACTCACCGACAGTTTGATTTTTGACAAATTATTGGAAGAAAAAGAGAAGGCATTTTTGTCATTTTCGTGGGGTGTTTGGGTGACGGCGTACGCCCGTGACAATTTGTTGCGCCGGATGATTCTGTTGGATCCATATGTAGTCTATTCCGACACCGACAGTTTAAAATGCGCACAAGGTTATGATGCAAAAGTATTTGATGAGTACAACCGAGCAGTCATTAAAAAAATCAAAAAAGTATCAAGTGCATTGAACATTCCATTTGAAAATTACGCGCCGGAAGATTCAAAGGGCGTAAAACATTTATTGGGGATTTTCGAATGTGAAACAGGTGCCGGCCGAAAGTACACATACGATAAATTTATCACGCAGGGCGCAAAGAAATATTGTGTTGAAATTGATGGCCAAATTGAAATCACTGTTTCAGGGGTGCCAAAGTCCGGAAATAAATGTTTAAAGAGAATCGAAGATTTTCGCGATGATTTGGTGTTCGATTACAAATATACCAATAAGCAGACAATTATGTACAATGACAATCAAGTTCCTGTTGACATAGTGGACTATTTAGGTGTAAAATACAAAGTAGATGACAAGTCCGGATGTTGTTTGTTACCGACGACATACAAACTGGGCAAGTCATTAGATTACGCGAATTTGTTGACGGACAATTCGACGAATCGGGCAAAATTTAAAAATAGGAGTTTCCAAAATGAATCAAATTTCAAACTATGAATTGGCAAACTTAAATCAAACAATGGAACGTATCGCCGACAGTTTAGAAGATATTGCAAGTACATTGTCATCAATTGACGATGGAATTGCAACCGTCAACGACACAATAGAATCTAATTTGGAAAGGTTGGTGCCGGATGAATGATCTGGATTATATCAAAAGATTTTCAAAAATTAAAATCGCGCGAATATGTCGTGAAAATGGGGTGAATTCGTCGAATCTATGGTCGGGTAGATTGTCGGACGAAAAAATCCATTTGATTCGTAAAGCAATTGAAAAGGAAGTGGGAACCATATATGTTGAAGAATACCAAAGAACCAAGTGATGAAATTCATCGATGGGTGATTAAAAATTTGATTAAATTAGATCGTAGAAAAAGGAGGTACAAATGAATGTCAAAAGTGCGTTTCAAAAGGCCGAATTGTGGACAAAGTTGAAAACAATTCGTGATGATAAAAATACGCCGCTGGTTTATGCCAAATGGTGTTCGCAGGTGATGGAATATTTGGAGTTGTTGCCAAATGACGAATAAAAAAATTACTCATTACAATATGGATGCCATCGATGCAGAAAATGCAACGATAAATATTATATTTGGTGAACGGTCAAACGGTAAATCATATCAGGTGAAGCATAAAAAGGGCGTGATAAAATATTTGAACACCGGCAAACGATTCATATTGATGCGGCGATGGAAGGAAGAAATTTCGACAGACAAGATTGAACAATATTTTGCCGATGTAGATGTAAATAAATTGACGAACGGCCGGTATAATTGCATCACGGTTTACCGTAAACAGTTGTATTTGTCATTTTACGATTTTGATTCCGGATCCACCAAACGCGGTGAAAAAATAGGTTATGTGGTAGCATTGTCAACCGAACAGAATTATGCAGGCGCGTCATATTTGGATGTAGAAGATATTATATTTGAAGAATTTATGTCACGTTCGGAATATTTGGCCAACGAATCCGATAAATTGATGAATTTCCGGTCAACCGTAGATCGTAAACGAAATGTCGTCAAAATTTGGATGGTCGGCAATTCAATTTCGCGCGTTTGTCCGTATATCAACGATTGGGAATTGCACAAAATCATATCGAATCAAAAGCAGGGTACGATCGAAACAACCGAATTGCCAACCGGCACATTCGATGATGCAGGCAATGAAATCACATTGAAATGTGCCATCGAATATTGCCGGCCAAGCGGTCAAACATCATATGCCATCGGTAAACATCGCGATATGTTGAACAAAGGTTCGTGGCAAACGGATCCACAACCACATTTGCCAAAATCATACAATGAATATACAGTGATGTTTCGGTTCATGTTTTTATATAAATCGTTCAAATTCTGTTGCGAATATTTAAAAGACAACGAAACATTTGATGTATGTTGGTTTATATACCCATATAAAGGCAAAATTGACAAGAAAACAATTGTATTTAGTGATATGATAAAAGTAAGTAAATATTGGCAACGTGATATTTACAACACGAATTTTAAAAATAAAGTATTGAATGATTTGTTTAAAACATTCCGTGAAAATATGATTTTCTATTCATCGGATTTATGCGGAACGGATTTCAAACAGGTCATCGATTTTACAATTAAAAAATAAAGGAGTAAATATGGCAGTACGTACCGGTAAAGTTATATTGGCCAAAGGCATCAAATTAGACAAAAATTACAAAAATATTATGGATTATTCTGAATCGCAAATGGTGACATTGTTGCAGTCAAAAGCGGTCGGAACGTTCAATAACTGTTCGTTTATTAGACAAGGCGAAAATGCAATATTGGTTGAAATTCCATATGGCGATGCATTAAAAGCGAATTATATTGGATTTCAAAATCCGGACTATTCAAACAAATGGTTTTTCGGATTCATTGACGAAGTTGAATATGTTTCCGACAAAACCACACGCATCAATTATACGATTGATGAATGTGCAACATGGTTCGATTATTGGAATCCGCGCAAATGTTTCGTTGTTCGTGAACATACCAACAATGACACATTTGGTGCAAATACTATTCCGGAAGGCATCGAAACAGGTGAATTTGTCCGTTCTCTGTCCGGTAAAGAATACAATTATGGCGGACAATTTTGGTTGGTGTTTCAGGTCACGGAACTTATATCAAATATGGCCGATGCTGGCACTGGAACCCATCGATTATACAACGGTGTATATAGCGGTTTACGAACCGTATTGGTCGACGATTATACAACGGCCGATTTATTAGTTTCGGCATATGATGATGCAGGCAAAGCGGATGCTATTGTTGCATGTTTCTATATTCCAAAAGATATGGTGACAAGTTACATCACAAATTCCGGCGCAGTATTACACAATCAAACATGTACAATTTATTTTCCACGGCCAACGACAAGCGCATCGACATTGGCATCAATTACTGTCGATAAACCAACCACAATTGACGGATATGTTCCGCGCAATAATAAATTATTTACAGGTGAATTTTGTTATATGGTCGCATCAAACAATTCAGGTGCCGATGCGATTTTCAAATTCGAAGATTGGCGCGGTATTGGCACAGGCGTTTCACTTACCACGGCGACATTTTTGGTTCGTGGTGCATTGAGTCAGGGCGGAAATATTAGAATGGTGCCAAACAACGAATACAAAGTTTCTGGACAATCGGGGAGTGCATCATATACCGGATTTAGCGCGGTTGCGAAATATGGCATCACGGCCGGAAAATTGCCGATTTGTTCATGGAATAGTGATTATTATACAAACTGGTTGACACAAAATGCCGTCAATATTGGTTTAAATAATATCAATACGGCCGTTGGCGCAGTATCGAATTTTGCGCGGGGCGATATTATTGGCGGTGCAATGTCACTTATCAATGGCATCGGACAAAATGTTGCAAAACAATATCAGGCCGAAATGGTGCCGAATCAGGCCAAAGGCAACACCAACTGTGGTGATTTCAATTTCTCTGAAAATTTGCATTTATCAGTAGTGACAATGAATGTTCGTGCAGAGTATGCGAAAATCATTGACGATTGGTTCGATCTTTTCGGTTATAAAACATCACGTTTAAAGATTCCGAATCAAACCGGCCGACGTTATTGGAACTATGTGCAAATCGCCGAAGGTGAATCAATTGGTTATACAACCGATGTGATTTCGATTCCATCCGCATCAATGGACATTATAAACACCGCATATCAACGGGGAGTGACTATTTGGCACAACCATGACAATATCGGTGATTATACATTATCAAATACGATTGTATAGTTTTCCACAGGTTTTCCACAAGTTTTTCCACAACAAAAATCACCCCATTGATTTGGGGTGATTTTTACTATTGGTGTTCTTTTTTCATGTTGAAATCAAGCGGATCATCTGTTATTGCTTTTTGCAATGTATTATTAACAACATTGGCAATATAATTATTTCCGATGGTATTAAAATGAACTGCATTTACATAACCGTTGATAGTATGATAGTTGTTATTCGTCCATGCATCACTATTTTTTACATCAACCACTATTGCATCAAATTTAGTTGCCAAATCGTTGATGACTTTGTTGTTAGTATTTACATTTCCGCCACCGCCTGCATATCTTGTATTTAACATCACAATTTTATTGCCGGACAAACTCTTTATTTTACCCAATATTTTGCCATAATAACCGGTTTCGGTTTCGGCATATTGTGTATAATCATCACCGGCACAATCGGTTGCAACTGTATCAGTAAAGTTTGAATTGGTTCCCAACCAAACAAAATAGATAGAATTGGTCGATTTGATTTCTTCATTGAATCGATTCCACCATGATGTGGCCGTTGCACCACCACGCGCATATTCTTCAATCGTGTCTAAATTCAACAATTTTTTCATAAAATATGGATAATTATAATAGTTTTGATAACTTGATGTTGCTGATGTGTACGCTTGGCCATAAGTCAACGAATCACCACAAAATACCGCGTTTGATGTAATACCGATTGTTCGATTTATATCACTATTTGTTTGGATCAACGTTGATTGTTTACTTTCATATATCTTGAATACTTTATCATAACTATGAGTACAGTTGATGTATATTGTATTATTATTTTTGGCCAATACTTCATAACAACCATATGAGTCGTTTCCACTCATTTTTACCGATATACTGTCCGCTTGGTAAATCTGTTGAATATTATCACTTGATTGAGTACCTGTTACAATTATATATTTTTTACCTACGGTAGGAGTAAATGACTTCATTTTATAATTATTGGACGATGCTGTTCTACCAGCATTAGTAACATAAGTGTTATCTGTTTGAGTCATTGTCGATGTTATATCAGTATAATTCTGTTCCAAATCATCACCGCGATATAAATTCAATTCACCGATAAATACATTTGTGAATGTATCTCTGTTATTCACATAAATTGTAGATCCATCGCCAACCAATATAATTGCATCATTTCGTACCCCATTGATAAGATTTGTTGGATAAAAATAATTGTATCCAAACATGATTTGCGGTCTTGTTACTGTTTGGCCGTTATCCTGTCCTTGACAACTGATGTAATACAAATAACCTTTTTTCGTTGGTAGTTCATAATTTTCATAGCCAGTAACTGCGTTTTGGTTGAAGGCAACATTCACATATGAGCCACTAGTTTTAGTTAGTGTGGATGTTATATCCTTAAACATCGCTTTTCCAAAACTTCGGATGTTATCGCCAATGTTAGCATAAACACGTCCGGTGAAATTGGTTCGTCCGTCAATCAATTCTGCATCGCCGGTTGTGGAACCTTCGGTCAATTGTGCCAACGCATCGATTCTTCCGGCCTGTTCGGTTATGTCGGCGGAATTCTGATTTGCCAATGTTTCGACGGCTTCAACTCTGGCGGTGATTGCATTTTCATATGGTAGCAAAATGCGATTCAACAATTCGTCCATTGTACCATCTGCAACCATCGTGTCTAATTTGGTGTTTATTTCCTGTTGAACATCCAAATTATCAAAATAATGTTCGACATAATCATGCAATTCATTGAATGCGTTGTTTAATTCTGTAAAATTATCAGAAAGATCATTTTGACTGTCAATCACAGTATTTAGATATTCGACAATTTTACTAATCAATCCATAGTCGGTTAGTGCATCAAAATCTTCTTCAATAAACGGAAAATTTTGAATCACAAATCGGCGAAACTTCGGAATGTGTGTTATTTGCTTCATACTTGTTCCTTTCTTTTATTATACGATTTGATAAAATAACGAATCCAAATCCTTAAATATCATTGTATAAATATTTTGGCGATTTTTCAAGAATTCAGTGTATAGATGCATTTTATCAGTTGGTGTTCGGACTATATGTTCCGTTTGATTTCCACCTTCAACCGAACTATTATTGTTTGTGTTGGTTGCCGTTCCGGTGTCTTGATCATAATTGTATTCTGTAACATATTGGCCATCGCGCACATCCTGCAATGCATTTTGTGGAGTATTGGAAAATCGGCGATCGGATGTTGTGGAACTTGTTGTGTTATTTGTTCCGGTATTGTTGACTGTCCGACTATCAGTCAATGTGCGATCCGTTATTTCACCATCCGCGAAAATATTCCAACCATTGATGGATTCGAACAATTTATTATACATTGGCATGATTTCATTTAATTTGACATTCAATGCAATTTTGAACGCCGTGACGGTTTCGTAACCGATGCGTCGCATCATAAAATGATTCAAAATCATGCATTCAAATTCGGATTTTGTCATACCGGTTGCCAATGGGTAGTCAAAATCAAAAAACATGGCGCGGCCGGCGCTGGCCAAATCCTTGATTTTGGCCGGTGTATCATTGGCAAAATTCACATATGAATTCAACAATGAATAAATTGTTGGTGGTTCGTCTTGACTAATCCCCAATTTTAGTATGTTCGGTACTAACGGGTAGAGTGGGAACATTGGAAACATCATCTTCTCCTTCCTTTTCCGGTTCGGTGGTAGGTTCGCCATCATAATATTGAACTTGAATATTCGCACCAAACTTTTTATTTATCTTTTCGACTGCATTTTTTCGTGGTTCAAATCGTGAAAACCGTGATGCAATCGTACCGCCTTGCGATGCAATCATTTCATCAATAATCACCCGTTCGCGCTTTTGTTCCTGTAAATTTGCAACACCAATCAACCGGAAAAATTCCGCCCATAATTCGCGCAAATGTAGATCTATTTTGTCCGAAACATATGGTGCCGGTGCCAACACGGCATTTAAATCTTCAATGTCCAATGAATCGTACGAAATAACATCTTCTTCCATCGCATCAATATTATTTACCAATTTTTTGACTGATAACAATTTGTCCTGCGATGTTTTCCAAATGCGCGGCGTTCTTTGATGAATCATATTGATGTCAATGGTACGAACACATAATGCGATGCGTTCGGCCATTTGGCAAATGTCCAAATATAACGGGTATCTGCCGTTGTTGTCATACATCAAAACATATTCATCGCGATTTAATTTCCGGTGGAATGAGTTTTCGCCATATACTTCGATTTTATTCGGTCGGCCGTAAACATCTAATGTTCCAATCACATTATATGGTAGTGCAATCAACCCCAAATCTTTTTCTTCAAAAAAAGCAACGGAACCTTTGCGGAGTAGGTTTTTATTTAAAAATGAAACATCCACAAATTCGGGTAAATTCTTAAATTCAAACACATTTTCGGCTAATGTCAACATTTGGCGAAAATACATATTGTAGGTTTTGAAATTCGATATTTGCGAATTGATCATTTTTTTCTTCATAAAAATCTCCATGATATTATGGCGTGAAATATTTCATCACGCCATAATAATTACTTACTATTCTGCCGGAGTGGTGACGGTTGCCGTACCAGTCTTGGTGGAATCATAGACTGATGTTGCCGTAACAGTAAACGATGCTTCGGCCGGAGTGTTGGCGGAAATCGTCAAAACACCTGCTTCGGTGATGGTTGCATCTGCACCTTCGGTTGAGGTTGCAACTGTCCAAGTGACGGCCTTGTTCGCGAAACCGGTGGTGACAACGGCAGCAGATAACTGCAACGATTGGCCTTGCGTTACAACCGCGGTTGATGGTGAAACCGTCACGGACGAAACAGCCGGTGTGACATCTTTGGTGAACACCACGGCTTGTTTGAATGGGGATGTCGAAACGACTTTCCACGTGTGCAACCAGTGATTGTTCTTCAACGTTTCGGGATTGTAGAAATTGGTTGAACGGGTGCCGTTGGTGGCAACATCGACTGCATTGTCTAATGAATAGTTGTAATCTTGGAAGAATTCGCGGTCGATAATCACACATGGAATTCCGGCAAGCGCGGTCAATTCCGCATCCGTAAATGGAATGTATGCGGAACCTAACAGTTCGGTCAAACGTGCGGTGTCATGGTTGCCGTAACCATCGATGAGTGCCAAATCAGTTTTGAATTTGGCCTGATCGATAAAGAATGACGTGGCCAACACATCGGTCGACAAATCTGCTTCGAAATCGGTGTTTAGAATCATGATTTGGTCGGCAAATGGAGTTGCAACGCGAACACCGGCCGGGTTGTAATTCGGACTTCGGAATGTCATTTTGTTCGAAATGTTTTTGATGAATGCAACGCGTTGACGTGGTGTCAATGAATTGTAACCATCGATTTCAACGGATGTGATTGTACCGTCAAGAATACGACGACATAGCATGTATTTATTGACAATGTATTTGTCGTATTTGTAACCTTCGTACAACGAACCGATGATTTTTTCGATAAGATCCATCAAACCGCCTTCGGTGTTGAATGCCATCGCCATTTGTTCATCGGATGTAGTGGTCTTGTAGAACTTTTGATAATTTACTTCGTGGATGTAATTGTACACATTTGGCACAACATTTTGTAGGAAATGGGTTGGATTGTTGGCATATGTGTTGTAATCGTAAACATCGGCGATGTCAACGATAAGTTCACGAACAGATTGGCCATAATTTAATGTACCGCGTTCGGTAAATCCTTCCCACGGATCTTCCCAATAGTTGCGGTCAATAACAGTCAAACCAATCAGGTTGATGGTATTGATGAACGCATTTTTAAATCGTTCGTTCGACATTATAATTTTGCCGATTGGTGCAATAGATTCGCCCTGTACCGGCAAATCAATTTCGGTTGCTAACTCTGGTGTTACATTGATGATGTAACTTAAAAGTTCGCTATCATTTGCTGCTTTTAATACTTTTGAAAGTGGCATGTTATATCTCCTTTACATCAATAACTTCTTTTTCTTCCGGTTCACCATCTTCCTCTTTTTCCTCTGTCTTTTCTTCGACTTCGACTTCGGACGATAAGAACCGGTTCTTATACCGTTCTTTTAGATCGGCATAATCTGCGGCCAACTTTTCGTTGTCGGCCTTTAATTTGGTGATTTCTTCGGATTCTGTTTCGTTTTCCACAACAGAATCGGAAATATCTTCCATCAACTCAATCAGTACATCGTCATCTTCACTGATTTTTTTGTCGACAGTATATTTTTTGATAAATTCTTCGGCTGTCAATTTGGCCATAATTTTCTCCTTTCTTTAATTATAATATATCATATTTATTGAAATTGTCTATTTTCTCGTAATTTTCGATCATATAATACCCACGGAAAATGATGTTCCTTTTTAGTTGGAGTTGGTGGCGTTGGTGGAGTTGATTCCCATTCTTTATATCTAAATGCACCCAAAAATAATCTTATGTCATAACCGTGTATATTTGTCAACGCACCGCCTTGTGGATCTGGTATTCCACCATTATTTTGACTTAATACAGGAAATTCATATGGTTGATATGGATCCGGTGTCCATGCTGAATAATCAACATCTGCCCATGCAACGTGGCCATACGGGTTGTAACTGGTATATGTAAAAACCATCACATCACCGCGTTTCACTTCTGATAAATTATAAATCAAATCAAAATAAGTGGTTCCGTTATATGAAACATTTTGATTCCGATAATCCCACATACGATATGCCGAACTTTGATCAATTATTGGATAACCGGCCGGAAATCCAACATTCCACCAAAATTCGGCCGCTAGGTCATAACACTGGCAACCGTATGTTGAATCGAAATTATAACCATTTCCATTGGTAGCATTTCGCCATTCATCATATGTGGCATGTGGTATTGAAACATACCCATAATGAATTGCCATTATTTCATCCTATGTTCAATGTCATCGCCTGCATATAATCCAACGCCCGATGGACTGTTCCAACCATCATAAACTGATTGATTCGGACGGTAAATCAATGAATACCATGTTTTCGCATATTCATTCATTATTTCGCCATATTTAATCACGCCCTCACATTCCATCATTATTTTGGACATTGTATCACCGCGTTCAACATGCCATAATACACACCCCGAAATCGGAATCGGTTCCGGCGTTGGTTCCGGTTTAATATATGCCTTTGGCCGGTAAAATCCGATCAAATTTTTTAATGAAATGTTGATAATATTGGTTGCCGAACCGCCGACATTGGCACCGCAACTGTGTCCGCCCTGATTTTCGCCAAGTAATGCAACATACCCGTTATTGTTGCCACCAAGTGCCATCCCCACATGGCCGTACATTCCGCCGTCAAACACTAACCAATCGCCGGCCTGAATTTTATCAATCGAATCACGCCAATATATTTCAAAATCATCGCCGGCATTTTCATCTGCACAATTCATCATACCTTTGGCCATACCGGTTCCACATGTCGAAACATCGCGGTCGGCGTAACTCCACCAAAACACGCGCGCCAAACTAACACATTGTGCGCCGTAATAATTATTGGCGATGATGCATTTGCCCAATGTATCATTTTTGAACGCATCCGGTGACGAAACATCATATGTTTCACTCCAACCTTTGTCGCCTGCATCTGCATCAAAATCATCTTTGAATAATCCGCCGTCAACTTCTTCAACTGTTGGTATATTTTCATCCTGTACAATTTCACCCTGATCGTTGGTCATTTCGGCCGGTACTTGAACATCTGAAAATTCAATATTATATGATGCATCAACCGTGATGCCATTTTCGGTTGGCCGGATTGCAACATCAATGCCTGCACCAATCAAACCTGATAATACGATGACAATTATATATAATATTTTCTTTTTCATTTTAAATCCTTCCTGATATATTCAATATCTTTTTTGATTCCTGCGATGTCCAATTTGATTTCACCAAATTTTTCAGCGTAATGATTGTGTTCGTCCAAACGCTTTTTGACTTCTTCCAATGCTTTAAATATTTGTGTAAATGAATCGCGTTGTTCCTGTTCGCGTTTGGCATCCTGCGCGGCCTGTTTTCTTGATTTTCCCATATAACCAAATATTGCGCCAACGCATACGCCGGCAAATCCTATTATTGAAATCATAACATCACTATTCACAATTTAATTATAACAAATTGCCGTCACTTTTCAATGACGGCAATTCGTTGGTAATGCATATTTATTATTTAATATACACCATTATTTTACCACAGTTTTGTTGACTTCGTCCATTTGCTTTTGGAGTTCAAGACTTCGTTCGCGGAATTCTGATTGCAATGTCATCTGATTGTGCAAAATGTCTAATTTCTTTTTGACATTTTGGCCATCGATAGAATCATCTTCCGGTAATTTTTCCAATATGTATTGAATATCACTATCTGTCAACATTTTCAAACTCCTTTACATCTTCCGGATCAACATCAATTTTGTAATTCTTCATTGCACCGTTGGCCGTTTCAACCAATCCGGTGAACTTGAACCAAATGTGTGTTCCGATTTTAATCGAATCATCAATCTTCGAAACAATGTTTTTCTGTCCGACGACTTTGATGAGTGAACCATCTAATTTTTGAATCACGTATATATACATGGTTCCGTATTTGGTATCGAACGAATCACGATCGAACAAATAACCTTCTAGTTCGTCACCTTCTTTGATTTCGCCCTTTTTGTTCCAAGTATCGATGTCCGCATACTTGCCTGCCTTTGATTCTAATTCTTGTCGTGCCATAATTTCTCCTTTCGGCATTTATTTAATATTTTGGTTAGGACGGATTCGGTGGGCTTCGTCCGTCCATACCTCTATAATACACCAAACCAATTATGAAGTCAATATATAATATATACTTTTTTGGTGTAAGTTTTCCACAATTCCACAGGGTTTTCCACAGGCCGGATGCAGGCCGGATCTGCGTGTTCGGTTTTTGTTCTGCTGTTCGGGTTTT
>JAFVOS010000012.1 GCA_017505705.1 Alphaproteobacteria bacterium | reverse complement strand
CCGAACCTGTTAAATCAGAAGAAGGTCCAGATAGCAGCGTCAGCCTTGCGCAAGGCCCAGGATAACTACAATGCGAAATTTCAGCAGCTAGTAGCGGAAGCGACGAAAGATGCAGATGCTGATTTGGCTCAATATATGTGTCAGAAAATGGCGGAAACGGGCGCAATGACATTAACCAGTCCAAGTACTGAATTGATGCCACCGTATGCAATTGCGTATGATGTTGGTTCTGGTTTAACATCAGAAGAATTGTCTAAGGGTGGTAAAGGTGTTCTGTCATTAGGTGGTGCAACATTCAAGAATTCTGGATACTTGGGTGGTGGTCAATTGAATGCTGATGCCGGCATCAAAGAAACAACCGCTACATTTAACAGAGAAACACGTGTATGTCATATTTGTACAACGACAATTACCCAGGATTGCAAGACCACAGGTTCGACATCGTGGTTCCATAACAATCGCAATACGTCGTGTACGACAAATGCACCTGTTGAAAAATGTGAAGATATACCGATGTAAAAAAATCCCCCGAAATGGGGGATTTTTTTACAGATAATTCCAAAAGTATAATATCATTTTACCATACACGCATAAGCTCCTGTTGCGCATTTTGAGTGACCCGCTGAATAGTGTCTGTAGCAGTTAATTGTTGATGTTGATGTATATTCCGTTGTGCATGTTGTACCAGTATATGTACCGGTAGTATCGGTTATGCCAGAAACACTGGCACAATTACACACCCCATCAAGGGAACTCCATGTGCAACCAGTGGGACAGTTATATTGTGTGCCAGTGGCTCCTGTTGCTGCACAACAACCGCCGTTGCCTGCTTGACATAACGAACCATTTGCACAATCTGAAGCTGAATCACAAGTTAACAGTGCAGCCGCCATTAAATTTGTTGGTATTATTGCAATTGCCGACAAAAAACCGACGTTTGTTTTAGGCAATAATTAAGGGAGAAAAACATGCAGAAATCTGGGAATTTTATAAAAATAAAAAGGGCGATTCTAAACGTCCCTTTATTTTAGGCAGATGCTTTTCCTGTCTATGCCACGTATTCTAATGCATTGCGACGATTTTAGCAATATAAAAATATATAGCATATTGAAAATTGGCTTCATTATATTTAATCAACCATAGTTTATAACAAACCGACTTTTGTCGGTTTGTTAGTATAGAAGTTGATTAAATATAATGAAGCATCAAAAAACGTTTTTCGTTTTTTGCATCAAATCCCCCGATACGGGGGATTTGATAATTACATAGATATATCTTCACACGTTGGTCCTTCAACGATTGTTTGACAGTTTTTCTTTTTGGTTTTCATACCTTTGACCGTTAATTGTTCGCAATTTTCATAACTGACCGTTGTGCAAACATGGCAATTGCGGCTTTCACGATCAAATACACTGGTTACCTCTTTGTATCCACCATCAATTTTTATTTTTGTTGATGTTTGGTTGTTCCATGATGCGCCGCCCCCTATTGGAATTGGTAAAAGCATAGCTCCGCCAGCACTTCCTTTGCTGTCTCTTACTCGACTGGTTTCGATGCTGCCACCAAGGCTTGATCTTGATGCGCCTGTTGCCAGTAATGAATTTCTATCAATCCCCAGCCCAACTTCGTATGAAATCGAATATGGGGCAACCAATGGTGTTTCTTCATCCAGTAATGTTTCACTGGATCCGCCATATGGTAACATATTACACATATATTGAGCCAAATCAGCATCTGCATCTTTCGTCGCTTCCGCTACTAGCTGCTGAAATTTCGCATTGTAGTTATCCTGGGCCTTGCGCAAGGCTGACGCTGCTATCTGGACCTTCTTCTGATTTAACAGGTTCGG
>JAFVOS010000011.1 GCA_017505705.1 Alphaproteobacteria bacterium | reverse complement strand
CAAGACAAGTTTTTAACGAGGTTTAATATGTAAACCTACTACCTGTCTAGGATATGCACTTTTGACTTAGTCAAAGTTTGGATATTCCAAATTCAACTGTCTGCACATCCCTTCTTGAATTTTTGATGAGCTGCTTTTATTGACAATGTTGCGATTTGCATAAGATTCTTTATTCTTATAAACCGCTAAATTTCAGGGGTTGAGTTTCTTTTTGTTTTGTTGTCTCAACTTGAAAGCCCGCTTAGTATGCGCTCAAACTTTCAAAAAGTCAAGCGGAATTTCCAAAAAAATTTTCAAAAAAATTCCAATCCCAGAAAAAATGCCTGATTTCTGGGAATTTTATCTAAAAAATAATTTTCTTTTCTTGACTTTTATCCGCCAAGAATGATTCGTAGCCCCCACCCTTTTTTGATTCGGATTATTGTCCCGAATCGAATATAAAGCATCAAAATCGGTACAAAAACCCCACTTTCAGCACTGGAAACAGTCGAACATGCGACAATTTTCGATTCGCATCTGTGGTTGCAGCAGCAACATCTGAATCAAGTTTGGGTATTGTGACGGGCGCCCAAGCCGCAGTTTCTGCGTCATATATATATAATTGTTCGTGCGGAATCGACATAGACAGGCGTGCAGCACGATTCGTATAAACAACACCTGCATCCAAAAACAAATAAAAACCGCACCCTAATTTTATGTCTGCGCCTGTGCCAATATAGGGACCGTTATAATCCCAATCTATGGCGGTGACACCACGAAACATATTACCATTGTAATAATAATGGTCACCGTTTATATAAAAATAAAAACGCTGGGTTGGAACATTTCCAATCGTACCATTAATCGCCGCCCCCATATGAACATCAGAAAACATATACCCACCCGTCAGACGCCATGCACCAGAAAAGGGATAAAAATCGAGCAGTGCCGAATAATGCGTGGCATCCAATTTACCTTCGTCCAGTTTAACACCATCACCCACACTGACGCCATCACGCATAATATGATCAATCGCAGAATCCAGTGCAGACTTAACCGGATCTGTCGAAGAAAAGTCAAAACGCACACCAAACCTGTTAAACCAATCACCATCCGCCACGTGCCTGTACCCTGCAAGAACATTTAGCCCACCTAATGCAGACACCCCCAGTCCGACCTGGATTCCATCTGGAAATGCATATGCACGTTCGCCAATTACAGTACAAAAACAAAACAATATAAACGCTAACTTTTTTCTCATACAAAAAAGTATAGTCTAAACCGCACATACCAAACAATCGGACACAATTCCGACAAAAAACATTAGGGTTTTAGAATGTTACATTCCAGCAAATACAGATGCACAAGACGATACTGGAACGTACAGATTTTCTGAAAATTGTAAATACACAAATTAAAATCCCGCCGTTGGCGGGATTTTAATTTTTTGTTTTAGAAACGATACATAAAGCCCAATTTTACCATTGGATAAAATTTAAAATCATCCAGTTCTGATTGCGCATCAGCCAAGGCTTCGTTTTTGTATTGGTCCACTTCGGCTTTTAACGTATCATTATTAACGGGCGTCCATGTGCCAGAATCAAATTTCTGCAAATTTTCGAACGGCACATCCAGGCTTAATTCAGCCGCACGATTTGTAAAGACGACACCGGCATCTAAATAAATTTTAAACCCAGCGAATAACCCTATGTCAAAACCTGTACCAACATATGGGCCACGATATTCCCAATCCAACTGCGCTGTGCCACGAACAGAATTCCCATTGTATGCATATTTTTGCCCAGCCAATTCAAATTCATAAAACCCTGGATTTAATTCATCAATTGTCCCAGCAATATTCGCAGACATATTCATATCACCAAATGCATAACCACCAGTAATACGCCAACCACCCAACAACCAAGTGTCGCCAAATGGGTAAAAATCAAGTAATGCCGCATAGTGCTGGGCCTTGATATCTAAATCTGTTATTGTGATATCGTCGCCAATATCAATACCGTCACCCATAACAGAATCCAGCCCGTCGCTGATTAATGATTTTACAGGTTTGGTTGTTGCAAAATCAAAACGAACACCAAATCTTTTTGCCCAGAAAGAATCAACATCTTTGTTCGCATATCCGATAAAACCATTCAGACCAGATGTCGCAGAAACACCGACCCCAATTTGAACACCATCCAAGAACCCACGCTTTGATTCAGATGCTTTTTTTGCATCGAAATAACTTTCTGTTTCAGATAAAGCTGCAGACGCGACCTGTTCCGGCGCCGTTTCAGTTGACGCCACATCTGGCGCAGATACTTCTTCGGCAAAAGATGGCAAAACCAACATTGACAATAATGCAATCACAGATATTCTTTTCATGTATTCTTTCCTTTGGCTTGTGATACCTCTGTTCATAAGTATAAAACATAGATGCATTTATTCACAACAAAAATCATATTTAAAAACATGTTTTAAACACATTGAAAATGTGATATAATTATAGGCATGAAAACCAAGATTTTAATTTTTTCATCGATCTTGTGCCTGTGTGGGACTGGCGATGGGCGGGCATCTGACTGCGTTGAATGTGATATCGAACCAACGATTTCGGCACCAACTGTGCTGACAACGTCGGATTATGTACCATACGAAGAGCCTGGCTGGCTGGATAATGAAATTATTTCAACACGCCCAGTGGCGGCAAAATTACTGTCTATTAAACCAGTACCAGAAGACAAGCGACCAGCCCTGTGGGACGGCACAAATGGAAAATATGCCGGGCATGATGGACAAAAAACAATAGATTGGCGCAATGGGGTGCCAATTTGGGATGATTCTATTTCTGATTACAAAAATAAAGATTTTTCGGATTGGTTTATTGAACCAAGCCCAGAATTATATATTCGTGAAGCCAATTCTGCGACAGATATTGCAACACAACTGTACGAACAGAATATGGTTGATGCAGCGGCGACCCGCCAAAGGGTTGAAGATTTGCTGGCACCAAAAAAACCAGATGTAAATTTATGGTTTACTAATTTGCCAGCCGATGCGCCGGTTGTACAAGCCGAACAGATTGTGGAAATTCAAGCAACATGTGTTGACGACAGCGAATGTCCGTTTGATTCAGAAACAGAATGCGAGATTTGGCGCAGAAAACCAATCGTTCGTGAAACTGTTTCACCACGCAGCAAAACATTGCGTGCATATAACATGGCACCACTGGTCAAGGCATTACAATGCAATGCTGACCTGAATGCAAATGCAGACGTTGCGGCACCACTGGTGGAAAGATACAAGATGCTGATGCGTTCTGCACAGGCATGCTGCACAGACGGCATGGCATATGCACTGCGCAGCGCAGGCGCAACGGATGCGCTGATATACAAATTCATGGCTGATGATGCAAATTTCTATGGTCTGGGGGCAAGATGCCTGATGATGACAGACTATGATTTCGATACCAAATACCCAAATACTGCAACAGCGGCGGTGGCGGCTGATGTAAGAAACGGATGTTTGTGTCGTGGTCGCCAATGGTTTGAATCAATGCTGGCACCGTTTAAACAGGCATATGATGCGGTTCCAGAATTTAAAGACGCTATGTTTAATTATACATATACAGATGGCCTGAAACGTGAAATTACTGTTTCAATTAATAACGACGTTCAAAATGTTCTAAAACAACTGGAACAGTGTCCATAATAAAAAGGTCCGCATTATGCGGATTTTTTATTAGGCTAAACAAAAAGCCCCCGATGGGGCCTGTTTTTTTTAAGATGAACTTTGGCTGGAAGTAACTGTACAATCACCATTGTTATCAATAGTTCCTTCACACTTACAAGTTCCGTTTACTGTTTTATAGTTCGGCTTGCACACACACTGATCATATGTATTACGCACTTGATCTTCGCCACAGGCCTTTAAGCATGCAGACCCAACAACCTCATAATCTTGTATACATTTACAGAATGTGTTTACGTACTTTTTCTGTTCGCTTGAATCCGTCTCGTTTTCTTTGGCCTTCTCAGTATACAAAGAATTATCTGGACACAAAAGCGATTCATAGAACATTTTTGATATACAGTCCACATATGCGGTATTAACACACGCCTGGTCAACACTCGTTCCAGTACCACAATGACTGATAGGACATCCTGATAACTCTTCACCTTTGTATGATTTGATTGATGGTGGACCTGCAAATATTGCATAACCACATGTCAACGCAACGCTGCGGCATGCGCCACGCATAACGTTATATACACTGGTGACGCTGGCACTGGATGACCAAGTGTTAACCTGGGTTACCTGGTTATTATAACACTGGGCCACATCGACCATGCAATCAGATGCATATTCAGAAATAATATTTTGTTGGGCAGCACGAACATTTACCATTGCACGCTGAACATAATTTACAATAACGTCATTGTATGGCTGGTATGCGCCTTCGGAGTTGTATGTATAGTATTGACACTTGTCCAGAACGGCACGACACAAACCGCCATCGGTTGGTTTTTGACCTGTTCCTATTTTTTGTAATAAATATTTAGCAACACACGAGCCATTATTATAATCGTCAGCCTGGCACGTACTTGGATCCATTGCAACATTCATAGAATCTGCTAAAAACGTTGGATCAATGGATGCATTGTTATAATCCTCCATAAATTCGGTAATCAGTGTTATGTTTTGCCCCAGAACAACTTCGCCATTTTCGTCGATATAGCGTTTGGTCGGGTCAACACACTTGAAATAATCGTCACCGCAAACCATATCGTCTTTCATGCATATTTCCAGCGCAGAAATGCACCCCTTGGCGTCATATTGGTTTTTATTTTGTAATACAGCCAGACGTGCCTTTTGCAACATTAATTCAGCACTGCGCACATTCGATTTCAGGGTTTCATTCATTTTTTTCAGCCCTGCTTCGTATGCAATACAATCCTTGTCGATGGCCAAATCATAATTACCTGTTATCTGCGATGATGTGCCACCTGCTTGTTTACACTGATTTAAAATCGTGCTGCAACGACGCTTGGCCGCATTATACAAATCTGTACCACGCAGATTTGAAAAACTGCTGTTAGAATCCAGATTCAAGAAATCCAAGCTGAAAACATCGGCAGATTCTGATGAAAAATCCAAGCTCATATCCAAGCCAAACGAACCACCAGAATATGACGCCGTTGAATTTGTTGGATCTTTGATTAAATCTTCGATATCAGATAACATGTTGCGGGTTTCGGTTGTATCTTTTTGACCAGACAAAACCTCTTCCGCTTCGGTTTCTGTTAAAATTGCACGAATTTCGTCGGCAGACAAACCAACATAACGTATACGCTGTGCAACATCATTCAATTGAGAGTTTGCTTCTTTGACCGCTTCTTCGACCTTGGTATATTTTGTCAGATTAGAAGAACATGAACAACGCCCCTGGTTTTTATCAATAACGGCACAAAACTGGTCCATGCAATCATTATACTGCTGTTGGCATGATTGATTTAATTCCGCCGTTTGTTCCAAGCGTTCCTTGGCCTCAGCCAGGCTTTCACGTGTTGCGGCACGTGTTTGAACGCCACGAACCGCTTCATCTATATTTGATCCGGTTTGAATGTCGGTACCAGCAAATTTTGCACGCCCGCCAACCTCTGCGGTGGATGGACGCAAAACCACACCTGCACGACGCAAGCTGGGGTCGTTGTTGATACTGGCCTCAGACACACGGGAGTTGCGCCCAACAGTGTTAACGGCCTCTTCCAGTTTTGAAGCAGTACTGCGCATTTGCGATTGCGCATTACGGGTTGCAGTATTTCTGGCCGCAGTCTTGGCAGAATTGTCTTTATCATTGTTGCCACGTGTACCAATTGTACGAGATGGTGTGCCGGTGCCAACCTCAACCGATGGGGACGCATTTTCAAGTGGTGACACACGTGACACAGTGCTGCGCACAACAGATGTACTGCGCCCGACAGTGGTATTATTTGTAGCAGATATATCTGATGAATTATCTTTTGTTTTTTGCGACGTCGGCAACACACGTGACGCAGTTGCACCAAACACAGATGGCGCACATAGAACGAATGCGAAAAAACATGTCGCAAATTTTCTCATTTCCTTGAAACGAATTATAACACATTTATAAAAACTAGTAAACAATATTTAAGCATAAAAAAATCCCCAAATGGGGACTTTTTTACATATCACGTGGTTGCAAGACGGCGGAAAACGTTGCCTCTGCCACCTTTTTGCCGGCAACCATTGCAATTCCATGAAATTTATATAAACGCATTTTTGTAACCAACAATTCAACATGCAATTCCAGTTTGTCGCCCGGATGAACCATGTGCGAAAACTTAATTTTCTCCATTGTTGTAAAATAACCCAATGTATCACGTGCCTGATCTGGAGACATACGATTAAATGCAACAAAGCACGCAGTCTGGGCCAGCGCTTCTACCTGAAGCACACCGGGCATAATCGGTTTACCAGGAAAATGTCCCGCACACCAAAACTCGTCATCACGAACATATTTTATGCCCACTGCACTGGTATCTGAAAATTCACGTATTTCATCAACCAATCGCATATTACCACGATGTGGAATAACCGCTTCTATCCCTTTTGCATCAATCATGAACAACCCCTTACCCTTACGATTTTACTTGTTTCCTTAACCATGCATAGTGACGCATAAATTCTGTACCCGGGCCCGCAGGATACCCCATTTGCGATTGCCCCGCTGGGATATTGCGGAAAACACCACTGTTTGCCCCAACAGATACATCATCGCCAATCTTGACCCCATTGGCAACACCGACGTGCCCACCCAGCAAAACACGATCACCAATCACAACACCACCGGCCAATCCTGTTCCAGATGCCAAAAAGCATTCTGCACCGATGACAACACCATGTGCAATCTGGCACAGGTTGTCAATCTTGGTACCGTCGCCGATGGTCGTATCTGTCATTGCACCACGATCAATACAAGTGTTGGCACCAACAGATACCCGATTACCCAAAACCACACGACCAACATGTGGAATAAAGACATTATGCCCATCTTGACGGGTATAGCCAAAACCATCCTTGCCGATTACAGCCCCGGCATTAATAACGCAATCTGCGCCAATTGTTGCATTTTCAATATGTGCCCCCGATTGTACAATTGTGCCACGTCCGATTGTCACGTTGCGTCCAATAAATGCACCTGGATATATCTTGACATCTGGTTCGATAACAGCGCCACGTTCGACCGTTGCAAATTGACCGACGTATACCGTACGCTTTTTACGAAAGAACACACCACGTTCAACATGGGCATTTTTATGCACACCAAATCGTGGCTTTTCACGATATATTTCACCCAATATTTTTACGATATTGCCACGTGGACTGTCCGTCACCAGCAACGTTGCCCCAGATGGCGCATTTTCAACCTGATCTGGCTGCAACAAGATAACCGTTGCACGAGTATTTTTTAACACTTCGATTGGCAAAATTTTGAACGCATTACTGTTTCGTTCTGTGGAATAAAATGCCAACTGGCCAGGACGTGCATCCGCAATCGGTGCAACCCCACGCACAGGTGCATTTTTATCGCCAACCAATTTCAATCCAAACTTAGCCGCCAGGGCCCCAGCGGTTGTTTTTGTGGCACTTGGGCCAAATAAAAAACTTAAAATCTTAACCATGCGCCGATTATAGCAAAAAAAACTGGCAACGCCAGTTTTTTATTGTTTTACATACACATAAGATTTGATATTCTCAATCTTAAAGGAACCAATATTGTCTTTAAAATTATTTTTACCATCAAAATAACACATCGTGATTGTCTTGGCCCCCACATCACTGGTGGTTTTTAGGGGACAGCCTGTAAAGTTTTTACTGTATTTGTTGTCGCCAATGTTGGCGTATATACCACTCTGGTTATAATCACAATTTGGTTGACCGTCTTTCATACACCATTCAGCACAATAATATCCACTTTTACAAGATATACATTCTACATTTGCATAATCAAACATCTTGCCAGCTGAACACCCAACTTTGCTTGGTTCGTAATTAGCGGTCAATGTAACCGTTGCCCCATTTTCAGCCGTCAAATTTTTTATTGTTTTCTCACCACTGACATAGTTGGTGTTATTATATTTCCAAGAATCCAAGAATTTAAAACCTTTCTTGGAACAAGATTTGTTAGATGCAACCACATAGGATTTATCGTACTCTGCAGATATTCCGTTTGGCGGGGTACCTGTTGCCCCTTCGCCACAACTATATTTCACCGTATATGTATTTGCAGCCCACGTTGCCGTCAGTGTGATGGTGGAACCATCTGTCACAGACAGTTTACTGATATCAGCCTCAGCGGCAATGATATCATCACCATCACACGCAGATGTGCCACCCGTACATTTCCAACCATTAAAATGATACCCTGTTTTTTTATAAGTGTTTGCGGGCGCCTTTTTCCCATCACCGTATGTACACTTTGTTGGGCTTGCTGGGGCATTACCTGTTCCACCACCATTGGCATATTTGATATTATAATTAACAACAGAACAGGTATACGAAACCGTGGTTTTTCCAGCCTCGCCGGTTTTGGGGCCACTTACCTGATATCCATCATTACATGTGACATTACATTTGGGCGTATTGTTTGTTGGTGTTTGTACAGCACTTGTCCCGTTTTCAACAGAGCAAACTGTATCATTCCATATGGCATACAAGGTTGTGCTGTCCGTTGCTGTAATTTTTGTCACACCGCCAGACATTGCTAAGCTGGACGTGCCCCAGTTTTGGAATATCTCGTTACCATTTGTAAAATTACAGGTTGAAGCGTTCCATGTTGGCAACGCACATTCAACATTATACGAACACGTGACAGACCCAGCCGTTGTGCCAGATTGACCACCACAAGTCCCAGAACCGCCATTTTTATTTAGCGTGACCACTACTTTACAATCAGATTCTTTTTTAGAACCTGCGGCACTGCTGCCATGTGGGCATTTGGTTATTCCCTGGTCTGCTGTTGTACTGTATTTTAAATTACCACCGGTTCCGGTACAATAATGGTCCGCCAGACATGTCGCACACGAATTTGATGATTTAGCCAAATATTTTCCCGCAGAACATGTTAAATAACATTCTGTTTTAGCTTTAGCGTTTGCATTGGATGTCAAATCACCGCCACACGCTGCCTGTGATGCAGATTTTTCAGGGCAATAATTACCAACCGTACAACTGTTTTGTGTTGCACTGGTCGATCCGGCCGGACAATAGTATCCAGCCGTACAATTACCGGAACACGCCTCTGATGTTAGCCCCTTGGTGCTGCCATACGTGCCACCCGGACAATCGGTGCACTTACTGGCCCCAGCGGTTGAATATGTTCCAGCCTCGCATTGATTTGGACATTCTTGGGTACCACTGGTTCCATAACAACCGGCCTTGATTTGTGAACACGATGCACTGCCCGCAGCGGACCATTTACCATCACCACACGCCGTTGGACAACTGGTTGTTGCCTTGGCCGCCCCCATGCATCCAGCATCAACATTTTGACATGACGCCCAACCAGCCTGGGAATATGTCCCAGCCGAACATTCATTTGGACATTCTTGGGTACCACTGGTTCCATAACAACCGGCCTTGATTTCTTTACACGATGCACTGCCCGCAGCGGACCATTTACCACCACCGCATGCCGTTGGACAACTGGTTGTTGCCTTGGCCGCCCCCATGCATCCAGCACTAACATTTTGACATGACGACCAACCAGCCTGGGAATATGTTCCAGCCGAACATTCATTCTGGGTCACACTGGTCGATCCGGCCGGGCAATAGTATCCAGCCGTACACGCCGACCATTTGGCATACACTGTTGCAGCCGCTGTAAAATTCGGTGGATTGGAAGCCAAATTGCCCGTCGAAGTGATAACCAAGGTACCAGCCCCAGATTCTTTTGTATAATATCCACCAAAAACATATCCGGCACGCCTGGGGGGTGTAATTGCATTTACACTGGACGTTATCTGATTGGTATAGGTGTCTTCTTTATAGTAATTACCATTGTTATGCTGGTATATCATTGTTGTGCCACCAGACCCACTTTGCATATCCAGTGTTATTTTATACCCACAAAGTGGACATTTGGTTCCACCAGAACACGTACAACCTGTTGGACATGCCAGACAGCTGGCGCTTTCTGTAATGCCACCTTCTGTTCCATTACTGCACGTCAGGCTGGACGCCGAAGAACCATACCCCGAAAGATAATAACCAGATTTACATTCAACATATACCTTGGTATCACAGGTATATCCAGCGGCATTTGCACCGGAAACACAAAACATAAATATTGCAATCGCAGCAAGCAAACCGTTACGCACGTGCGAAACCAGGTTTTTTCTGCAAAAAACTGCGATTTTTTTGTACATTTTCTCCGACAGGTGATATAATACCGATATGGCAATTATATTGCATTGTTTATTTTTTGGCAATACAAAAACATCAGCGACAAAAGTTCTTTTTATATTGCCAAAGATTTTTCGATATCATATAATCAAATGTATTAGATATATGTTTATCTGGTTGGGGGAATATGCACACATTTTATAAAGTATTGCAAAAAAATACTTTACGCAAAAAGATTTGCGTTTTTTTGTGTGCACTGTGCACAGCATCACTTGTCGTGCTGTCAAACGCAAATGCCGACGGATATACCTGTGACAGCAAGACGTATGTTGAATGTAACGAAGGTTATTATCTGTCAGATTGTGGCACCACATATGATGGGCGAACTATTTCATCCCCATCAGCCGGCAACAGCTGTAATTCGTGTTCCACCGCTGGCGATAATTACGAATGTGCCGGCGGCACAAAATGTCCAAAATTAAAGGGTGTGTATGTCACATACAATATGAATGGGGGAAACGGCAGTTTAGAAAAAAAGATATGTATAATAGACGCAAGTTGTACATTACATGATGGCGACACAACGGATTTTTATCGCGCCGGATACGTATTTAAGGGTTGGTCAACAAGCAGCACATCAACAACCGGAAATACAACTATCACTATAAGTGTGGACACAACCGTATACGCCGTATGGGAGGCATGTGGAACAGGGCAATATAAAGCCAGCAGCGCAAAAGCCAATGCGGCATGCTCAAAATGTGCCGCAGGGACATATCAAAGCAGCACAGGTCAATCATCTTGTAAAGAATGTGCAGCGGGGACATATCAGGGCGATACAGGTCAATCATCGTGCAAAGACTGTGAAACAAGAGAAAAATTTAGCAGCTCAACAAAATCAACAAGTTGTTCCAGTGTATCTGCCGGATATTATACCACAGGCTGCGACAGCAGCGGGGACAAATGTACAGGTCAGACACAATGCACAGGGGCAACATATTGCAGCGGGGGTGTTCAATACAATTGCCCAGCCCAAACCGATGGTTGGACAAGGAAAACAGGCAACGGATGGACACAAGTTTCACAGTGTAATCAAACCAAGGAAGCAACATCCATAAGCAGCTGTTGTTCGGCGGGACAATTAAAACAATCTGGCAACGATCAGGGCAAATGGGATACGGCGGAAGTATCTGTGGACTTTGAGGCAGCCGCAGGCTCGTACGTATCTGGTACTGGCGCCAGCACGACATGTGCACAGTGCGAGAAAGGATATTATAGTGCCGGCGGCAAAATAACATCGTGTACAGCCTGTGGCAAAGGCAAATATCAGGACGAGACTGGGCAATCAACGTGCAAAGATTGCGAAGCGATCGGCGAAGGATTCAATTCATGGGAGTCCTCTAGTGGACTTACCGATGACACATGCCCATTTACATGCAACGATGATTATACTCCTAGCGAGCGCACATGTGCGCAATGTTCAAAAACACAAGCATGCTCTGGTGGATATTCTGGCACATACGATTCGTGCGCAGGACAAACACAAGACACGAAGGACAAGTGTTATATCGAGTGCAAGGCAGGAACATATGTAGCAAAAGCAGGAGAAACATGCACATCAGTGGCAGAGAACAGCAAAAAATTTATCGGCGGCCACACAGTCTATTGGAACAATGTATCAAAGCTGCTCGATTGCCCAGACGGTGCAGACGGAAGCGATGCGAACGCAGGTTCTGCAAAGGGCTGTTACAAAAATTGTGCCGCAAAAACAATTGACAATGGAACGGCCAAACTTGCCAGTGGACATGTGTATTATTTATCACAAGACAAAGGATATGCTGATAATCAATGTAAGTACAGCGTGAATTGTGATCCCAGCTATGGGGCACAAAACGCAAAGGGTGTAAACACACACAATACAAACAACCCAATGTGCACGTTGTGTGCAACAGGATATTATAGCCCAGGTGGCAATAAACAGTGTACAAGTTGTACAAATGCACCAAAAACACATGCCACATACACATCAAATTCAACAGGCAACAATTGTTCATGGCAGTGTGATGCTGGATATTACAGAGTCAAAAAAACATCTGTGAGCACTTCGACAGGCACAACAACTACTACTTATTCTTGTCCAGAATGCCCGTACGGATCAACCGCTGTACCAGTCACCAGTACTCCCGGCGCAAACGACAGTGTTCGAGGATGCTATATATCATCAATAAAAGCGAACAACGACCCAGTAAGGGTCACCGACAGCACTGGTACATTTGAATACCGCATTCTGGATAAGGATGGTAATTTTAATCCATGCTATCACAAATAAAAATAATGTAAAAAAAAAGAAATATTATTGTAATAAATTGCGGGCACTGGTCAGCAAATCAATCGCAAATTTGATTTCATCCGATGATGCGCCACGTGGCGATGATGGCATTGCCGACGCAATCGTATCTGGCGACATGGCAGATGCAGCCAAAAAATCATCCAGATTCTTGGGCAAATCACCATCACGCATCAATTTCTTGACCCCGGCAATTGTCAGACCACGTGTGTATAATAAATCTTTGATAATAACCAGACGCTCGAACGTTTCACGCCTGTAATAGCGGCGCCCACCCGCCCCAGTTGTTGGACGTATTAATGATGGAAACTGCTTTTCCCAATAGCGCAATGTGTGCGCCGGCACAGATAAATGTTTCGAAACTTCGTTTATCGATAAAAAGTATTCATTTTCCATGCCGGTCACCATTTTTATTCAGATACCAATTCTGATGTTTCTGCTGTTGTATCTTCGGCTGATTCTTCTTCGTGTTCGATTACAGTTGCAGATACAACCTTTTCATTATCCGCTGTGCGGAATAATGTCACACCCGCCGTCGAACGACCCGCAATGCGAACATCCGCAACAGGTGTACGAATAATCTTGCCGCCATTTGTCACCATCATGACATCTTGGTTATCAGTGACAGGGAATGAACCCGCCACAGCTGTGTTTTTACCACCTAATTTAATGTTTGTAAATCCACCACCACCACGATGGGTCAGACGATATTCATAAGAACTGGTGCGCTTGCCAAATCCGTTTTCAGAAATCGTTAAGATAAATTCTTCTTTTTCTGCCAGTTTCGCCATTTGCGCATCGTCCAAGACCAATGTCGTTGCTTCTTCGTCGGCGTCGGCTTCTTCGTCGATGCCGGTCATGGCACGACGGGCCGCACGTGACTGTTTAATATATGCAGCACGCACCGCAGAATCCGCTTCTCCACGATTAAGCATCGCCATACCGATAATGCGATCATCTTTGCCCAGTGTAATACCACGAACACCCGTTGAATTGCGACCTGCAAATACACGAATTTCTGGCACTGGGAAACGTATGCTGCGGCCACGATATGTCGCCAAGAATACATCTTGGTCTTCGTTACATGGCAGAACAGAAATCAAACTGTCGCCATCGTCCAATTTCATCGCAATCTTGCCGTTGGCACGTATCGAATCAAAATCAGACATGCGATTGCGGCGCACCGTACCAGATGCAGTCGCAAACATCAGGAAATGTTCCTGGCCGGATTCGGCAACACGCTGAACCTCTTCTTCGGGAACAGGTAAAATCGCAGTGATTGTTTCGCCGCTTTCCAATGGCAACAGATTTACCAATGGACGCCCCTTGGCGGCGGCGGCAGCCTCTGGCAATTTGTATGTTTTTAATTTATAGCACAATCCCTTGGAACTGAAGAACAGCAATGGCGTGTGGGTGTTTGCAACAAATACCTGGACGACATAGTCATCGTCTTTGGTGGTCATTGCATTGCGTCCTTTGCCACCACGCTTTTGGGCACGATATGTATCCAGCGCAACACGCTTAATGTATCCTGTGTTCGATACAGTCACAACCATATCTTCACGTGCAATCAAATCTTCGATATCAATGTCGATTTCGGCATCTGAAATTTCTGTGCGACGTGGAGATGCCCAACTGTCACGAACCATCGTCGTTTCATCACGAATTATTTGTACGATGCGTTCATAACTGCCCAAAATGTCCAGCAAATCACGAATTGTCGCACCCAATGTCGTCAAATCATCATGAATCTTGTCACGTTCCAGACCGGTTAAACGATGCAACTGTAATTCCAAGATTGCACGTGCCTGGTCTTCGGACATAAAGAACATGCCATCTTTGTATTCTGTGTTTGGATCATCAATCAGCTGAATATATGATTCAATGTCAGATGCACGCCAACCACGTGCTATTAATGCAGCACGTGCTTCTTCGGGATTGGCACTGGATTTAATCAGTTCAATAACTTCGTCCAGATTACCAACTGCAACAGACAACCCCAACAATGTGTGCGCACGATTACGTGCCTTGTTCAGGTCAAATATTGTGCGACGGCGTATAACCTCTGCTCTGAACTCAATAAACGCATCCAAAACACCACGAACATTGAACAACATTGGACGACCACGATTCAATGCCATCATGTTAACAGGAAAATTCGTCTGCATTTCTGTGTACTGGAATAAATGATTCAACACAACATCTGCAATCGCATCACGCTTTAATTCAACAACAACACGCAGACCTTCCTTGGACGATTCATCACGAATTTCAGAAATACCTTCGATTCGTTTGTCTTTGATTAACTCTGCAATTTTGATAATCATTTGCGCTTTGTTAACCTGGTATGGTAATTCGTCGACAATTATCGCCTGGTGGTCACGAAAATCTTCGATATGCGTTTTTGCACGAATGATAATCGAACCACGACCAGTTGTGTGCGCCTTGTACGCACCAGCGTGCCCCATAATCATTGCGCCAGTCGGAAAGTCTGGGCCCGGGATAATTGTGAACAATTCGTCATCAGTTAAATCTTTGTTATCCAAAATCGCCAAGATACCATTGCAGATTTCACCCAGATTATATGTCGGAACATTCGTTGCCATACCAACCGCAATACCAGACCCACCGTTTACTAAGAAATTTGGAAACTTGGTCGGTAAAACAACCGGCTCTTGCAGTGAACCATCAAAGTTCGGCATCCAATCAACTGTATCCTTGTCCATGTCGTCCATTAATGACGCACCCAGTTTGGAAAGTCGTGCCTCAGTATAACGCATGGCAGCGGCCTTGTCCCCGTCACGTGAACCAAAGTTACCCTGGCCCTGGACCAACATTTCACCCATGGAAAAATCCTGGCCCATGCGAACCATGGCTTCGTAAATCGAGCTGTCACCATGTGGGTGATATTTACCCATAACGTCACCGACAATACGTGCCGATTTAACCGTTGGCTTGGTCGCAGGCGCAACATCATTCATAACATACAAAATTCGACGATGTACAGGTTTGCAACCGTCACGAACATCAGGCAACGCACGATCAACAATAACCGACATCGCATAGTCCAAGAAACTGGTACGCATTTCATGTTCCAGCGATGATGTTGGCACACGTGGTTCAATAACTTCGTTAATATTTTCTGACATACTTCACTTTCCCTTGTTTATAACAGTTAAAACATAGCAAATTTTTGCCCTTTTGGTCAAGAAATAAAGCCCAAAAAACACATTGACAAAGATTGTTTTTGTGATACGCTAAAAGCAGTAAATTATTCACAGGATACCAACAAAATGAACGACAAATTATTCTTACCTTTTTGGAATTTGTTTGTAGCAATTTTCTTGTTTCATCTGATTCAAGAAGGATTAAAAAAGCTGGGGTTGATAAAATCTAAATAAAACTTGCTTTTTATAAAAACATATGTTTAAATATACCAGCAAACGAATTTATTCCAGGTTGGTCTTGTACTGCTCTGACTGATATGGAATGGCAAAAAAACCTTAAGGAAAACAAAATGGCAACAAAACGTACATATCAACCATCTAAGACACGTCGTGTTCGCACACACGGGTTTCGTGCACGCATGGAAACCAAGGGCGGTCGTGATGTATTAAATCGTCGCCGCGCAGCTGGTCGTAAACGCATCGCTGTAAGCGCAATCAATTAAAAAATCCCCCAAACGGGGGATTTTTTTTATTCTTTTTTCTGGTTTGCCTGCATACTTAAATCATAACTTTTGTTTCGCAAACACGAACGCATCTTATCAAAACAATCCTGAAAGTCTTTTTTCTTGCTAATTTCATTGTATTTAAGACAGCTGGCACCACTGTCTGCCTGCGTCGATGAACACGATGATATCCCCTTTATAACAGTATCATTTAACAACTTGAAATCATTCGCCAATTGCTTACGCATTTCAACAGAAACCTTGTCTGCATTGCCAGACATTTTTGATATCGTATTCAGATTACTGTTTAAACACGACATAACATCCGTTGGCAAAAGCTCATCATTACAATTTCTGACCCAAGCCATAAATACATTTCTGTCTTCTGATTTAAAGCTTGATGAGCCACCCGATGATGCGCCACCTGTGCCTGCACCGGACGTTTGTAATCTGGTTGTTAAAATCGCTTTTTCTAGCTGGGTCTTGAAGCGACGTATCATAGATTCCAGATATTCATACTGTTTATTTAATTGCTGGGTCATGATTGTTGATTTCAGCGCAACCATGTCCTTCATATAACCACGTTCTGTGTCATTAGACGGATTTGTCGTCTGACCAATATTGTAAACATGCGTTGAACACAGTGCCAATTCTGGGGTAATATATTCGTTATCAGAATCATCACATCCGTTTGATGCAGCACCCACCACCATTGGCGTCATTAGCAAACATACACACAATAAAAATCTAAACTTTCCTAACACCTATTCTATTTCCCTAAACTCTTAATAATCTCTGCGTATCCTGGAATCTCTTCTTCCTCTATCTCTTCTTCTGTTGTCAAAACAAAGCATTCATCAACATTTTTTGTCTTGATAATATTACCACTGAATCCTAAACATTCACATTCACCATTGGCACCACCAAACCAAACCCCATCTTTTGCATCACACATGATCATTGAAGATGTTCTGGTCCAAAAAGACGCATCATTTTTGTGCTTATTATATATGTCTTCAAGTATTTCTGCAGCCCTTGTACCTGCGGTATGCACCGGCACTTCTTTTAATTTTTTTACACAAATCTTGTCTGGTAATTTCTTTAACGCAACAGCACGTTGTAATTTTTCCATACCATCTGCATCAACCGCACAATACTTTAACGCATCTGCCGCTGTTATTTCATTGCCGCCATAGACACGACCAAATACAGTTGGCGCATCTTGCTCAATTATCCGTTCCAGTGTTTCTGCGTCAATTGTTGCCTGCTTCTTGCGATTGCGGAACAGCATCGAACTTTCCAGTGCCGACGACGCACATCCGACACGTATCGTTGAATCATGTGTTCCTTCGGCGGCGTCCAGCCAATGACGCTGAACCTCTTCCATGTCTTTTAATGTACGATTTAATGTACATGCTGGACTGTCTTCGGCGCCAATTATCTGGCCGACAGAACATGGTACACCACCACGTGTTGTTGATGACGGGACAGATTTACCATTATCGCAATTGTTATTGTTATATGTACTGCGTGCGGTATCTGCACACAAATATTCGCCCCAGACATTACATGAACCATTCAACATCATGTAAATATCTGTGATATCCACACCAACCGCCTGGGCCGTTATCAGCGCATCATACAATTCATCCAAAACATCATTATACGGTTCAAAGAAATTCATTGCCTTTTGCTTAAAAACCTTGACACGTTTTGGACCAGCACAATTGTTACCATTGGAATCACAACCAGCATATTCAAACGTATCTTTCATTGTTGCATGTAATGCCTTTAACGCTGTTTCTGCATTTTCCAATTTAGACATAATTTCGCCAGCAACCTGTTCACGCACCAGCAAATCAGCATCAATCCCACGATTGGCAGCATCCTGTTGTGCGGCGGTCAGATCATTTGATGACGTGCCACTGTTTTGAGCCGTCGCAGCCGCCTGTTGCTGTTGCGCAGCCAATTGTTTTTGCTCTTCCAGGGCGGCCTGTAATTGCGCAGCCGTTGCAGCATTTTGCGCCTGCATCTGTTGTTGCATTTGCTGCATCTGCATATTCATCTGCTGTTGCATCTGGGCCATTTGTTGGCTGGTCTGGGCGGCAGCCGCCGCCTGTTGCTGTTGCGCAGTTGCAGCAGCCTTGGCATTGGAATTTGCAACAATCTGGGCCGCAATGGATTGAACCAGATCATTACCATATTGTTTACATGTGGCATTATCCATAACACAGCCATTAACAATCGGCATCGTCACATCCATTGATGTACATCCGCCAGTTGCACATTTTGGCTGGGCACAGCGCAATATCAATGCATTACAATTACCAAAATCAGCCACCGGTGCAGATTCTGTACCAGAACGACTGTTTAACATGGTATTCCACTGATTATTATTAATTGAACCCATTGTGTTGGGATTATATGCGGTAAGATTACTGCCCGCAGTTGTCGCAACAGGTGCCGCCCCAGAAATTCCGGGCAACAAGCACAGCACACAAAATAAAATGCGGTACAGTGGTTTCATATTCTCTCTTATCCCAAATTTTAACATATTTTTATGGGTATGAAAAGATAAAAAATCCCCTGTACGCTATCTTTTTTGTAAAACACACATATGAAACAAATGAGTTCTGATAAATTTAACAGAACCAATGCCGTTGTCTTCGACGCTTTTTTTCATTTGACGCAGCGCATCAATATCTTCGCCGACAAAGAACGGCGCAACATTTACCATCATTGTACCATCCGGGTTCAAAAATGAAGACAAATCATTGACCAATGGAATTATATATTCTGGCTTTGCATGATATTGCAGGATATTAGACAGATATATCTGGTCGTATTTTTGGGTCAGATGCGATGACAGTTCTGGTAAATCAGTCCAGATAAAATTGAATGGTTCTGTAATCAATTTCTGCAGTTTAGCATATTCATAATTATACATAATATCATAGCATGGACCGCCACGTGTCAGAAACATTCCACGCATATGACGTATATATTCACGTGTTTCTGTGGGCATATGCTGTTCTATTTGCTGATATTGTGGTATATCAGATATATCATTACTGCGAGAACAGCGAGATACCAACAACGCATAATCTGAACGTGGCAAATTCTGAATCGCAGTCGTTTTTATATCCATAATCATCTTGGCATTATATGTAATATCAAATGTATCGACATGTGATGCGCCAGACAGTTTGTAATGCAAGGCCTGGTCACCACTGCCCGCAACGGTCAGAAT
Source organism: Alphaproteobacteria bacterium (assembly GCA_017505705.1). GTDB lineage: Bacteria > Pseudomonadota > Alphaproteobacteria > Rs-D84 > Rs-D84 > Enterousia. The sequence continues at coordinate 269,072 of JAFVOS010000011.1, read as the reverse complement.
GTTTGAATTTGGCTTTATTTTTAGCGCAGATAATATTTCACGAACATCTTCGTTGGTGACAGCATAGGCCGGCGAATATTGCGCAAAATTGTCCGCTGCATAACGCCCGGTGCGAATATCATACGATAAAAGAGCCTGTGATATATCTGGTTTCATATTGACAAGTATAGACAAATTTATAGTATTGTCAATATTTGTTTTAAAGAAAAACGGAGATTTTTTCTCCGTCTTTCTGTTTCTGGATTTATCTTAACGCTCTTATTCCATGCTGGTGGTGATAACGTCGCCATATTGACCCGCTTCTTCACCGCCGATATAGCAATAGATATGTTCACCAATTTCATTCATAAACAAATCATATGCTTCCTGTTCAGCTTTATCCAAATTGGCTTCTTTGATTGCCTTGGTTGCAAAGAATGTCAATGCACCACCCGCAACCGCAGTCACCGCACCTGTGATTCCAGCAGCAGTTTGCGTTTTCTTGGCAATGTCTTGGGCATTGTTAACATCAGAAGTCTCACAATAAGAGTGCAGCATTTTGGCTTGATTTAAAACATCTTGCTTTAAATTTTTAATGTCCAAATCTTTGTCCTCTTCCAGATCTTTACAAGCTTTGCTCATATTCGTAATAGCGACAGTTAAGTTGTTTGTGAGGACCTTATCTACATTTAAAAGCTGTGCTGCTTTTACCATGTTTACACTATCGTTTAGGACGGTAAAGTCAGTTTTATTTGTACATTCGTCTGTCATATCGTTAACGTTTTTAACAAACGATTCATAAGATGCATTACATTGATTACGTGCCTTGGTTTCTGTAGATGATCTGTTGGCGTTCAGACCGGACAATTTACCAAAGACATCACCGTTTGCAATGCCAGCCCCCAGATATGCGCCACCAACACCACTGCCGATTGCAGCGATTGGTGCCAGCCACCATTCCAGATTCTTGACCTGGGATTTTTGGGCGTCACTACGTGCGTCTTTGCCAACCAATTCAGCAATTTTTTCCAAATCTTTGCCGCTTATCCAGCTGCCACAGGTAAAGCTGTCACCGGCTGCAAAGTATGCAGTTGCCCAATCAGCCCCCTTGTTAATCGCATCTTGGATGTCTTTGTTATCAGACTGTACATTTACACGTACACGACAGAATGATCCATACAATTCATTACTGGCCACGATTTGATTTGGTTTTAAGCCCGCTGTTGCATAACTGGTTGGAACCTTGTTATTCTTTAACTTGGCCCACATAAATGTCGAACCCAAATCGTTTTTACCCATAACGCCACCTGCATTCGATGACATACACATATTCTGCTGTTTTGTCAGTTTGGCATTATATTTTGCCTGGGCTTCGTATTCAATATCTGTAATCAATTCCTTGAACAGTGTATTTGCAGCCTGGGTGGTCAAATACGATTTATATGATTCATATACTGGTTCATCATAAATATCGCCATCTGCATCCATTTCATAACAAATACCCTCATACCCCTTGGAATTTGTGCAGATATCATTACCATTGGCATCAACACGTTGGACCTGTTCTGTGTCAACAGTCACCGTCTTGGCACCACCTGCGTCAACCCAACCATCACGAACAGATGACGCATCACCCCAATTATTTGCCAAATTTGCACCCTGGGCCAGGCGTGCCTGTTCAATTTTCAGGTGTTCATCACAAACATCGGCGGATTTCACAGTGTTCATGCACAGTCCCAAGACAATCGTATAATCCAGAACGCCGCCAACCTTGTTCATAGAACGGTCAAAGTCTGCATCGCCCGAATTCGTCAGATTACCAATAATATCTGTACGGTTACGATAACAATTTACATAGTCCGTACCACACATTGTTTTTACACAACTGGTCGCAATTGCTTGACACTGTTTCTTCATCTGGGCAATTGCAGCCATGCTGTAATTATTAGATAACGACGCATTCAATGATGCAACAACACCAATTGGATCCGCCTTGGTCGTGTCGTCGTATTCTGGGAACAATGTATCAAATACACTGTTATTCAGATATGAATATGAATACGCTTCATTCTTAACAGACGCATATGCATATTGACAATTTGTATCCGTATTAACAATAGATTCACACCCACGTTTGATTTGTTCACGTGTAGATTCTTTGTTAATTGATTCATCTGTTCCATTAAATACAGATGTATAACATACAGATCCAATACCTTCGCCGCATGTGCGCATTGCACATGTACGGATTGTGTCTGAACACTTGTCCTTGGCACGTGTATCAAATTTTTGCATTATGTCTTGAATCTTGGAATCTACGTATTTTTTACGCTGATCAATTGCTGCTTCGAACACTTCTTCCTGGGCATCGATATCAGACAATTCACCCTTGGTCGGTGTTTTTTCACGAAATGTCATGTGACAATATTTGTTTGCACCGATTGTATCCAAGCATGACGTCTTCAAATAGCGATTGACATCTGATTTTGACAATGTATCAACAGATGATGCAGATGTTTGAACAGCAGTCACTTCGGCACTTTCTGACGCCATATTTGCCGCCGTCACACGTTCCAGTGTACTGCCCTCAATACAACGGAATGGATTTGCCGTACACGCCCCTAAGAAGCACTGTTCTACAACCTTGTAGCATGTAGATACAGCATTCATTGCCGCCAATTGTGCGCCATCTTCAATCATTGCAGAAACACGACCACCAATTGTTGCACTGGATGGTGTCCATGGGTATACCCCCAGTAATTCTTTTACACCATCACTTTGGCAGCGTGCCAATGTGGAATCACAGAACAATGCCTGCTTTCTAAATTCTTTGGCGGTGGTACATAATTCAAAATCAGCACCACATACGCTGTCTTTGTTCAAGCAGGATGTATAACGTTTAACACATGTAGATGTGTCGTATTGATTATTAATTGCCGCCGCAGATACCCACTGGCCCATCATACTGCCATCCGTTGGGTATGTATAATCCAAAATTTCTTTTGTGACAGAATCCTGGGTCTTGATATTACCCAAAGACGCAATCGCAGATGTTCCAAACAAACTGTTAATGCCAGCCGCAGAGCACTGGGATAAAACATTCAAACAAACCGGCATTTTACCATGGAACAATTTACGTGTTGTGCATTCTTCGAATTCAGAACCACATGCATCGTCACCTTTCATGCATTCTGTGTACGCTTCGACGCATTCTGTGTCCGTCATAGACGTCGATGTCGACGCTGATGTTGACGCAACCGAATTTACATACGCCGTCAAGGTTGGCAAGCGTCGTGGTGCAGTGTTTGCAGCATTGGTCACACTTGGACGTGCAGTCACCGCCATAGCCGCCGGAATTACGGCAAAAACCGCCAATAAACTAACCGTTTTTTTGAATAAAGACATTCCCAGACTCCATATACTTTTGTTTTATTTTAACATAAAACCACAGACTTGGAAAGGGAAAAATCGCACCAAATAACCGAATTATCCGATTTCTTCAAGTAAATATTTTAATTCTGACATATCGTCTGGCAAACGTGATTTAAAACGCAATTGTTGACCCGTTATTGGGTGTGCAAATTCCAGAATTTGGGCATGCAGCATTTGACCAGTATGATTCTTTAAGAAATCTAGCAAATCTGGATTGCGCACAGACCCCAAGCGTGTGCCACCACGACCATAAATCGGGTCACACAGTACCGGAAAACCATGCGACGACAGATGAACACGAATTTGATGTGTACGCCCAGTCTTCAATGTACAACGAAACTGCGAAACACCGGAACGTGGAAAGACGTTTATAACCTCAACCTCGGTCTGGGCGTGTTTACCACCTGTTTTAACCATCGTCATCTTTTGGCGATTGCGTGACGAACGGGCAATATTGCCTGTTATTGTTGCACTTTCCCAGTTTGGAACACCCCACGCAAAGCACACATATTTTCTGGTTAAATCATGTTCAGAAAACATTTTAACCAGCACCCGATATGCCGCATCAGATTTGGCAAAAACCATTACACCACTGGTATCTTTGTCCAGACGATGAACAACCCCAGGACGCACATCACCACCCAACGCAGATAAATGAGTGTGCGCCAAAATATTCTGAACCAATGTGCCGGTCTTGTTCCCAGCAGACGGATACATTACAACCCCACGTGGCTTATCCACGACAATAATATCGTCGTCTTCGAACAAAATGTCTAAATCAAAATCAGACGATACATTTTCCGTCGCAACGTCTGTATGAACCGTCGGTATTTCAACAGTCAAAACATCTCCCAAACGAGTTTTTTCAGAAAACTTTACCAACGCACCACAACGGGCGACATTGAATTTTTGGATTTCACTGCGGGAAAATTCTGGCATAGATGCAGATAAAAACTTATCCAATCTAATACCAACATTTAATTCATCTACTACAAATTCACGAACGTTTGACATTCAGTACCCTTATTCGTATTCATCCCAATCTGGCCCACGTGTGCAATTAGACAAATCAACAACAAAATCACGCCCACCATCACCATCGATTTTACACGTCAATATCCCAGTCGTTGTTTTATCGTCGGCATCACGTGATGCATTCACCCATGCAAAATGTATCGTTTTTGGTGCCGCAATACACGCCAGACGCAAATGATCATGACTGTCACCATTGGGACCAATCCATGCACGAACCCCTTCGCCCAGACCATAACATGGAAAGCCATCCAAATAATATAATACCAAACCACGACCAATCAGCGATGATCGCCCACGATATTCACCACGATATTCATGCAATTGACGCCCCGTCACCGCTTCCCAGTCTGTACTGGTTGAAAAAATTGAAACACGTGGTGCAGGCGATGAATCCGCACCATATGCATTAACAGCCAACAAAAAACAAAAAAATATCCCAGATAAAAATTTTATCATTTTTTTTCAGACGCCTCGGTTAATAATTTTACATCTATGCTTTTTATGTTCGACGTGACAGGGGCAGACAAAACATGCTTAAACTCAGACACACCGCCCGCATCAATCAGTGTCGCAGACGGCATAAATTTCTGGGTGGCGATAATACGCCCATCCGCATCACGCAAATAAATTACCAAGTCAGGAACACCATATATATCCATGGTTTGATTCGTTATCTTGCCAGAAACAACCAATTGTTTAACACCAGCATCATTGGTGACAACCTGGTGCCCGGTCAGAATCGCCGCCAATGGTTCTTTGTCCTGTTTACTGGGGCGATATGTGACAACAACAGCCACAACAAATACAATCGCAGACAGCAACGCACACAACGACGCAAAAAACATCAAAAAGGTATTGCGACGTGTCGGCGCAGCAACCGTCCAAGTATTACCACAAATTGCACAACGAACCGATGCACCAGGACGTGCATTCACGTTATATTCTGTCTTACAAAAATCACAAGTTATTTTCATATCTGTCTTTATACCACAAATTATTCTAAATTCAACAGGCGATATTTCGCACGAACACGTTTTTGAATTTCATCAATTGCGTTCATGTAATCTGCAACCGTTGCATTCTTGTTCGCAGATACAGCACCAAAAACTGCATTAGATTCTGTACCAGAAACACCTTCGAAGTGGGTGGCCAATGTCGCCAAACGGGCTAATTCTGCAAAGGACGCATCTGAAAAATTCGCCTCAGACGATGCGGCATCCCAATAATAATTAGAATTTCGAGAATCTTCGATTTTATTATACACAACCAATCGTGGGGTAATCGATCCCGCAAAACCAACCGTTGTATACATAGATTCAATACGCCCAGACGTCATATCCAGCGATTGATTTATTTTTAGAACCGCAGCCTGTTCTTTATAATTCTGGTCATACGGATCAATAGACAAACCAGATAACGTTAAATTCGTCACCCATAAATCGCCCGTTGCAAAAGACGAAAATTTGCCTATGTCGTTTAAGGTAAAACTGTTGGCAACCTCCATCGTGCGCCCATCGGCAGACATTCCACCAGCCACCGTTGCATTTAGTGACGTATATATTGAATCAATTGATGTACGATTTTGAAAAATTAAATCATGCGCAGCAGCTGTTTTTGATGTTAAGGTTTCTGCAAACTGGCCGGATGACGCATTAAAGAAAGTTGTGTTTTCTATGTTGTGCCCACCCAGATTAAATGCCGACATCATCGTGGCATCGGTTGGATCTTCTGATGGGATACGCCACAGATACAACGCATTATCACGCTGAACAGACGTTGTGCCAACAATACCATCTGATGCATTAATCCCCATATCTGCCACATCATTGCGCCATGCAGAAAATGCACCGTATACGTGCGCACCATCAACAAAACCAATATTGCCACCACCCATGTTTACAATTTCACGTGTACGAATTGGTGTTATATCTGAATCAGTATAAACAACAACACCCTGTAATGTGGCACTGCCGGTGGTGTCGGCCGATTTTAATATACGCAACTGATATTTATCTGCGTTTTCCAGAACCATTGGTGACAAACCATAATCATACAAATCGTCTATGTTTATGCGTGTAATATTTTTGCCAACAGTACGCAATAAATTTTCACGATTTTCGATTATATATCTTTCCAGAACCGTCTGAATACCAGACATCTGTTTTGCTATTGCAACATTTTCAGCCTGGACAACAGCCGTCTGATGATAATCAAATATAAACGGAATAACAAGCATAGCCAGCGCAATGCTTAACAACAGTTCTACCAGCATACTGCCGCATTGACTGCGTTCAACAAAAGACGATAAAACTGTACGTTTTTTATTCATATTTATTTTACCTGTGATATGTCTGATTTACCAACCCAGCCCGATTTCATTATTGCATCAAATTCTTTTGCATTCGGCATTTCTGGCATTTTTGCCCGATTTAAATTAAACTTACTGAAACGTGGTGGCGTTGTTGATGGAAACACCCAATTACCAATGCGAAGCGGATATGTCGTTGACATCAATAGTTCACCAGATACGGTCAGACCAAAATCTTCAACAAAAGTAATTTCTTCGGTTGATAAAAATGGCGCATAAACAGTACCAGTTGAAATACCAGTAAAGCCACTTATTGTTTTTGAAGAATCTGATTTCAAAACAAAGTCTTTGGAAACATTTATCGAATTGGTGACAGTGGCCTTGTCTGCAATAATGCGACCAGATGTAGTATAACCAGATCCATTCATGTTATCTGCATATATATTTCTGAATCCAGTGACATCACCAGAAACACGCAGATTATCGATAAATACGTCACCACCATCAAGATTAGCACCAGATGAAAAATATACATTATCTGCAGCAACATCATCTGAATTCATAAATGTTGTTATTACATTATTTATCTTGGCAGATTCCGCAGACAATGTTGCAATGTTATACACATTGTAATTATTCATGTTCAAATCACGTTCCATGACATTTAAATTATCTTCGCCAGATGTCCCACGATGCAAATAGCGAGAAGTATCTTCGCCGGAAACATCACGTGCAATACGATATATCAAATAGCCAGGCGTAAAATCAGGTGCCGCCACAGCCCACGATGTGCTGTATGCCACACCATCATCACCAACAATTCCTGCATCTGTACCAATATGTTTTGCAATACGTGACGCATCAATGACAGTATCACCAATGTCATACGCCAAATATACATCTGTAATCGTGGCACCACGCACAGAATATTTATCAATCAATCCAGCAACAGGCGCATCAGAAATTGTTTGCAATTCTTCGTCACTTAATCTGATTTGGGCAACATCTGGCCATTTATCCTGGTTCATGCGCACAAAATTCAAAACATTTTCACGAACATTCATTATCTGTTGCGCATACGCCATATCACGAACAGTTTGCGTACTGCGGGCAATCTGGTTATATATAAACGGCGTCGCCAGACCAACAATCCCCAGGGCCAACAACACTTCCATTACGCTGGCACCACGTGTTTCATCTGTAAAGATTTTTGATTTACATACAGTCACTGCCACCCGCCATCAAACATTGTTTTATATTTATTCTGTGTTCAAGACGCTGCCAGAAAACATATTGGCATATAATGTTCTGGGCCAACGATTTAGTATTATAAACACCATCAAAATCAACAATCAAATCCTTGCACGTGATGGTGTCACCATTATCAGCAAACACGTCTTTGATAATTGAAAACTTGTCATTATTAACATTATCAACCAGCGCATCTGGCAACAACGATGTTCCAGCCGGTCTGATGTCAAGAATTGTTGCGCCGTTTTCACCACTGGACAAACCCTGGGACGTTTGATCACGCACAGTTATATTAGATGCACGAATAACACTGGTCTCAATACCACTTTTTGTGCTGTATTCCAATGTATCTGCATCAACATAAACGTCCTGGCCACGTGCAACATTTAAATATGCATCTATGTCCAAGCGTTCAACGCTGAACGTTATGTTGTTTGAAACAACACTGCCATGCACATCCCATTTTGCAGGACCTGTAAATCCAGTACGTCCCGCCGTCATCGAAAAATCATAGACAGATGCAGTGTTGGATTCAAAACTGCCCATGTCACCAAACTTTGATACAGTATTAGCATTTATGCGCCCCAGCACCAACGTTCCACGTGTTAGCGCCAATGCAGATTCACCTGTACGATTTTGAAAAATTGTTTTTTCTGCGGTTATGTTTTTTATATTATTTTGTACCTTGCGCCCAGATTCAATACCTGAAATTGTCAAGGTTGTAAATTGCCCCGATTCGAATTCTGCACGTGTCGCAAATACATCACCAACATTATCAAATGTAAAACCGCCCATATCTATATCTGTTAAAAAAGCAGCATTTTCAAGATTAGGTTCGTTTCTGCGAACAATATCAGAATAATCTTCTGTTAACACAACACCAATATCAATCCCGTTTTCAACACGTGCAGCATAAAAGCCAATACGACGAACCAATTCGGCCAGTTTTATATCGGACAATTCACCACCCGTCACAGACAAGCGAGCGGATATCCCAGCAGGTGTTTTATCTATTATTAACGCAATATCTTGCCCCAGGGCGGTACGTGGTACAAACCCCAATGGCAATCCGTATGGTTCCAACATATCTGCAAACGAGTCACCCGATACAATCGTTTGACCATACGACAGGTGTTTTGCATTTTCACGAATAAATATTCTGGATGCTGTGTTTGCATTATCAATCTGGCGGGTGGTGGCATACATCTGTTCATCAACATTGCGGGCCGCCAACTGGGACGCAACAAATGGAACAAAGGCAAAAACCAACGTTAATGCCAACAGTGCTTGCGTCATAAAATTACCAGATTGTTGTCGCACAGAAATAAACACCCCCCTACACTGGTTCAGGATAGCAATTGAAAAAAAATATTGCAATCAGTTTTAAGATGGATTAACATCCCTGGTGTTGATTAGATGTGATTACATAAACAAGCAGTCACATAAGGTAATTTTCCAAATTAAAAAGAAAAGATATGCAAAATAAAAAAAATCAATCCGCAGTCGGTCAGATGATCCAGCGTTGCCATAAATGGCGTCAAAAAAGAAAACAATACATGGAATTGGCCAGACAAACATCTGATGAAATCGAACGTGAACGCTTGTTGCAGGCCGCCGAACATTATGGACGCATTGTGAATGCAGAACAGGGAAAAATCGATTCCAGTCGTGACACAAAAGAAAAAGCCGCTGCAGAAAAAGCAATCGCAGAAGCAGAAGCAAACGGCACAAACGAAAATACAGACGAAGAAGAAACTTCTTTCCCAGACTTTATTACAAATTTAAATTAGTTTTATACACTTTATTTGTTGAAATTTAACGGTGTTTTGCTATTGTATGCCAAAAGGAAGTTTAAGCATGGATAGCAATTACACCGTTTTAGCACGCAAATATCGCAGCCAAGATTTTCAAACACTTATCGGCCAGGATGTTTTGGTCAAAACATTAACAACCGCTATTAACACTGGACGCATTGCACATGCGTACATATTTACAGGGATTCGTGGAACCGGAAAAACCAGTACTGCACGTATTCTGGCCAAGGCATTAAACTGTTTGTCGGGCAGTGGGGCAACCGCATCACCATGCGGAACATGCGAAAACTGTCGTTCAATCGCAGCGGGACAACACATTGACGTTATGGAAATTGACGCAGCATCACATACAGGCGTTGATAACATGCGTGATATTTTGGACGCTGCACAATATCGCCCAACAAATGGACGCTATAAAGTATATATAATCGACGAAGTTCATATGCTGTCGACCAGTGCATTTAACGCACTGCTTAAGACACTGGAAGAACCACCAGCACATGTAATATTTATTTTGGCAACAACAGAAATTCGCAAGGTTCCAGTCACGATACTGTCCCGATGCCAGCGTTTTGATTTGGTTCGTGTACCAGTAGATACACTAAAAAAACATTTCGCATGGATTGCTGAACAAGAAAATGTCGAACTGACCGATGGGGCAAACGATTTGCTGGCACGTGCGGCAGACGGATCTGTACGTGACGGATTATCATTATTAGACCAGGCAATCGCACAAACAGGCGGTCATGTTGACGAAAACGCAGTACTGGACATGTTAAAACGTGCCGACAGGGGTGTTGTTGTTGATTTTATGAAAACAGTCTTGTCAGGAAATACCGCTGCGGCACTGGATAAAGTTGATCAGATTTATAATAATGGGGCGGATCTGTCAATGCTGTTGCTGGACATGATGGAATGGACACACTGGGCAACACGTATGCACCCCAGCCTGCACGCAGACGACGTTATGAACACGCCATATACAGCAGATCAGAAAAATCAAATTCGAGAAATTAATAAAACAGCCTCGTTAAATACACTGTCCCGTATCTGGCAGGTGATGGTTGCCGCCGTTCCAGAAATGCAGGCAAGCGGAAATCAAAAACAGTGCTTTGATATGCTGATTATCAGAATGATGCATATTGCAGATATGCCAACTGTACCAGAATTGTTAAAACAATCTGATGCACCACGTGCAAATACAGACGCAATAAAACAAGCGTTGAACAATCGTGGCAACGCACCTGAAACACCCATTGCGCAACCACAAAAGACACACATCGAAATAACAAGCGCCGCACAATTGGCAAGCGCATTGCAAGAATCAAAGGAAATATTACTGTATTCTTATTATTCCAGCAATATTGAGGTTGCAGAAATCACAAACAATAAAATTAAGTATTTTGACCGTCGTGGCGATGCAGATTTTGCCCCCAGGTTGTCTGCATGGCTGATGGACAAAACAGGACACCAATGGCAGCTGGAACGTGCAACAGAAACTGTGCACACACACACAATCACAGAACAAAAACAAGAAGAATTAGCCGCAGATCCAATGATCGCAAGCGCAATGAACCTGTTTGAAAACGCAGAAATAGTAGGAGTGAAATAATATGAGATATGAATCTGGACGATCTTTGATTGAAATCGTTGGTGTTATTGCAATTGGCACAGTTATGACAGCCGCTGCAATTGGTATGTATCGAACAATGCGTGACAATCACGTTCGCAACATTGCAGACGCAGAATTAAAACAGGTGGCCAGCGATGTAAAAATGCTGATGGAGACACGTGGCGATTACACGGGCGTTTCTGTTGACTATCTGATAAAATCTGGCGCATTAAAATCTGACAAGGCACCACTGGGCGGTGATTCGTGGTCTGTTATTGCCAGCGCAGACGGACTGTCTTTTTCAATTAATCTGACAGAATTAACCCAGGGTGAATGCGCATATTTTTCAACAGCCCTTCCAACATGGGCAACCAGCGTATTGATTAACGGGTACGAAATTCGTGATGGATTTGATTCATGCTTTTCAACACCGACAAACCAAGTATCTTTTATAATCGAATAAATGTGGATTAAAACTGTACTTTTATCAATATCGTTACTGATGTGCGGATGTGTTGCATATCACAGTCCAGCACGTGAAACATGGTCACAATATCTTTACGGCGCCAGTTTTTCTGATATGACCGAAATGGCACGTGTCGCAAAAAGACCTGTTTATTTGGGGGCTGGGGGAAAACTGGTTTTGGATGAAATAAAGCAAAACACAGTCGCACAATACGGTGATAAAAACGCAAATGACAATGCTTTAATCATGCAGTACATGACAAAATTGGAATACGAACTGTATGACGCATTGCGCAAACCAGGTATTTCTGTTCAGCGGGCTGGGACCGATGTTGTGGTAATATTGGTACGTGATGCAATAATGGAATTAAATGTGCCAGATATTTCATACACAGGTGACGATACGCTGAACACTATCAGTAAAATACTAAAAAAATACAACGCTACATTTGTTGAAATCGCTGGATATACAGACGCAATGCGTGACACAAATGCCGCACATTCTTTGTCACAAGACATGGCAAAACGTGTTGGCGTATACATGGGTCAGCATGGAATTAACACAACACGCATGTTTATCGTTGGGCGTGGGGCCGCACGTCCGATTGCCGCCCAGGATGACATTGGACGGTTAACAAATCGACGTGTTGAATTGCGCATTGTGCCCGCACGATAAAACAAGACAACTTTCCCTTTCCATTTATAAAAAATACTGCTATAGTGGCTTCGTCAACAAAATAATACAACTAAAAGGATTGGAAAATGGCAACAAAAACAAATGTAAATCCAGCCGCAAAAAAATATGCAAAGTTTGGCATTATCGCAGCAATCGTTATCGCTGTGGCAGCTGGGGGCGTATGGTTGGTTTCGGCACTGAACGGAAATTCTGGGGCAACGGTTGAAGAATCAATGGAAGTTGTTTCAACAGATGCAACAAATGGCGCAAATTTACGTATCGCTGTTATTCGCATGGACGAAATTCAGAACAAGGCAACCGCACTGACCGATTTGCGCAAGCAGAAAGAAAATTATGAAACAAAATTGCGTGACGAATTAACAAAACGCCAAAAAGAATTAGAAAAAGAAAAAGTTGAAATCGAAAAATCACAGGACGTATTGTCACGTGAAGCATTACAGCGTCGTGTCGTTGATTATCAAGGACGTGTTAACGAATTACAACGTGATTTGACAGAACGTGCACAAAGCATTGAAATGTCTTTCCAGAAAGCCTTGAACGAAGTTCAAACAAAGCACCTGGACCCAATTATCGAAGGCACAATCGCAAAGAAAAAATTATCATTGGTAATCGATGGTCGTTTTGCACGCACAGGTGCAGATGCTGAAAACCTGGATATCACAGATGAAGTCGTCAAAGCATTGGATAAAAAAGTGTCTAAGGTGAAAATGGATACACCAAAGGGCTTCTAAATAACAACAATGGAAATATGCGCCCCCATTGTGGGGCGTTTTTCTTGAAATTTTATTTTATTATGCTACGATTTTCGTCAGACTATAAAAAACAACAAGGTACATAACATGAACATTGAATTGGGCAAAAACATTAATCCACGTGATATAGAAACCAGAATCCAAGAATTCTGGGATAAAAATGAGTTTTGGGCAAATGATGTAAAATCTGACAAATCACCATTTTGCGTTATGATGCCACCACCAAATGTCACTGGTAATTTGCATATGGGACACGCATTGGACAATGTTCTGACAGATATTATGTGCCGATATAAACGTATGTGTGGGTTTGATGTTTTATGGCAACCTGGCACAGACCACGCATCAATCGCAACCCAATTGCTGGTTGAACGAGATTTATCAAAACGTGGTATAAACCCACATGCGTTGACACTGGATGAGAAATTAAATGCAGCATGGACATGGAAGGCCGATAAAGGTGGGCAAATCATGAACCAGTTGCATATCTTGGGCGTAACACCAGCGTGGAAACGTGAACGCTTTACAATGGACGAAGGTCTGTCAAATGCAGTAACAAAATTATTTGTGAAAATGTATAACGAAGGACTGATTTATCGTGAAAAGCGTTTGGTTAATTGGTGCCCAAAACAGATGACATCTGTATCTGATTTGGAAGTAGACACACGTGAAGAACATGGAAAATTCTATTACTTTAATTATCCATTGGCCGATGGCGGATTCATTGAAATCGCAACAACACGCCCAGAAACACTGTTTGGCGACCAAGCAATTGCGGTACATCCTGAAAACGAAAAACTGAAGCACTTAATCGGTAAAAAGGCAATTATTCCACTGACCAATATTGAAATTCCGATTATCGGCGACGAACATGCAGACCCAGAAAAGGGTACCGGGGCTGTTAAAATTACACCTGCACACGACTTTGATGACTGGGAAGTTGGCGTTCGTCACAATTTAAACCCGGTTTGCATTCTGACAAAAGATGCAAAAATGAATGACAATCCAGTTGTGCCAGAAAAATATCGTGGTCTGGACAGATATAAAGCACGTGCTGCTGTTGTCGCAGATATCGAAGAAGCGGGCCTAATGGTTAAAATTGAGGATAAAATTATCCCAACCCCATATTCTGAACGTGGGGGCGTGCCGGTGGAACCATATCTGACAGATCAATGGTTTGTTGATGCTGAAAAAATAGCCATCCCAGCAATTAAGGCAGTCGAAGACGGCAAAGTCAAATTTATGCCAGAACACAGATACAACCTGTTTATGTCTTGGATGAAAAATATTCGTCCATGGACAATTTCACGCCAATTGTGGTGGGGACACCATATCCCAGCATGGTATGACGAAGACGGAAATGTTTATGTGGCGGAAACCGAAGAAGAAGCAATTAAGCAATCTGGTGGCAAAAAATTAACACGTGACCCAGACGTGTTAGACACATGGTTTTCATCTGGACTGTGGCCATTTTCAACATTGGGATGGCCAGAAGAAACACTGGAATTAAAAAAATATTATCCAACCAGCCTGTTATACACTGGTGCTGATATTATCTTTTTCTGGGTTGCACGCATGATTATGATGGGAATTTATGTCATGGGTGACGTACCATTTAAAACTGTAAACTTCCATGGTCTGGTTCGTGACGCAAAAGGTCAAAAGATGTCCAAGACCAAGGGCAATGGCACAGATCCACTGGACACAGTTGAAAAGTTTGGCACAGATGCATTACGATATTGGATTGCAACAGCACCAATCGGCACAGATATTCGATACAGTGATGACGAGGTTAAACGTGGGTCAAAACTGCTGACAAAATTATGGAACGCATCAAAATATGTTCTGATGAATTTATCTGATTTTGAACCAGCAACAGCCGCACAAATTCCGGTTTCCGAACGCTTTATCGAAGACAGATGGGTGTTGAGCGAACTGAATAAAACTGTTGCGGAAACACGCAAACATCTGGACAAATATGATAATTATAATGCACGCAGTGCAATTGACACCTTCTTCTGGGATATTTTCTGTGACCAGTATTTGGAATTCATCAAAGACCGTTTCTGGGCACCGGAAAAGTATAGCGCAGAATCAAAACTGTCAGCACAGTGGACATTATACACCGTATTGCGTGCAATAATCGGACTGTACGCACCGTTCATCCCATTCCTGACCGAAGAATTATGGCAGAAAATCTACAAGGATTTTGAAGGTGGTGAAACACTGCATTTGACCGCATATCCAGAAATCAAATCTGAATATGACACAGACGTATCACAAATGGATGTGGCATTGGAAATTTTGAAAAACGTTCGTGGGTTGCGCACAGACAGAAAGATTGGGAACGGTGCAAAACTGGAAACCCTGACAATTCCATCTGCAACACCAGACGTATTGCATGGACTGATTAAATCGGCGGCACGTGCAAATGAAATTATCCTGGGGGACGGGTTGGATTTTGTTGTTGCAGAACAAAAACAATAAATAAAAGAGAATATTATGGCCGATAAACTGACCGAAAAAAGAATACTGCAAGCATATCAATGCGACAGGTTTGGTAATGTTCGCCCATTGATTTTGATGAACGAATTACAATCTATTGCAGACAGACATGCTGAAATCTTAGGTTGTGGTCGTACATACTGCCTGGAAAACAATGTTGGATGGGTGGTTATGTATTATCTGGTCGATATTATCGAATTACCGGTTGAAGGTGAAGAACTGACATTCACAACGTGGCCATCATGTCAAGATGCACTGCGGGCAACACGTGACTTTGAAATCCATGGCGCAGACGGGCGTCTGATGGTGCGGGCGACATCCCAATGGATTTTGATAGACATGGAAAAACGTCGCCCGTTGCCACTGGCAAATCATTTGTCACCTGATGTGGTTGTGCCACATCGTGCGTATGGGTGCGCATTTGAAAAATTCCCTGATTTCGAAACAAATAAAACACACGTTATGAAATGTCGATTTGACGACATTGATGTAAATCAGCATATAAATAATGCTGTGTATGCTGTTTGGGCAACAGAAAGCGTCGGTTTTCAATATCGCACGCAACATAAATTGCGTAAAATTGATATAAACTTTAAAAAAGAAATCAGCCCAGACACACCAGAGATAAGAATTGATGTCGCAATAGATGGTCTGATTACACGACACAAAATCTGCACCGGGGACACAGAGCATGCGTTGGTTATATGTCACTGGGAAGAAATTTAAAGAACAAGCCCCCATTCTAAAACAGATTGAATGGGGGTTTTTATTTAAACCATAGCCACAAAAAAACATAACTGTATAAGTTTTTCGACAAAATACTTGACTTTTGCTATTAAAAATATAAAATTTGCATAAACTTTTCGACAAAAGTACAAAAACAATAAAAAAACAACAACTAATAAAAGGAAAGATAGATGGCAGATTACGCAATCTTTCAAACCGGCGGCAAACAATATCGTGTTGCAACAGGCGACATTATTAAGGTTGAAAAACTGAATGCCGAAGGTTCTATTGAATTCGACCAGGTTTTGATGGTCGGCGACAAGGTTGGCACACCATTCGTTGATGGCGCCAAGGTTGTCGCAGAAGTTGTCGAACAGAAACGTGCAGACAAAATTTTGGTGTTCAAGAAAAAACGTCGCCAAAATTATCGTCGCACAGCTGGTCACCGCCAGTTTGTTACTGTTCTGAAAATAACAGATATTAAAGCCTAAGGAGCGAAGTTATGGCACATAAGAAAGCGGGTTCCGCAACGTCAAACGGACGCGACTCAGCCGGACGCAGATTAGGTGTTAAAAAATCTGGTGGCAGTCGTGTTATCCCAGGAAACATCATCATTCGCCAACGTGGAACATCTGTTCACCCAGGCTTGAATGTTGGTATGGGTAAAGACCACACAATCTTTGCAAAAATTGCAGGTATTGTGAAATTCAAAAAAGGCAACGGCGACAGAAAAACTGTTTCTGTTGTTCCAGAAGAAAATGCATAAGCATTATCAGAATTAAAAAATCCCCCGTTTGGGGGATTTTTTATTTATTGATTACCGGTGTCCATGTCGATACATCTAATGATTGTAATTCCGTCGGCAAAGAAGACACTTCCAATACATTCCATTTTTGGTTGATTTTTTACTTTTTCTGCAACACGTGTTGGATTAGATATTGTTTCTGATATTGCGCCATCTGTGTTATATAGCGCAACAATACGCCCCGCCAACAATATTTTATTTGACAAATGTTTTTTTTGGCAGCAAAATATACACCATGAACCCAGAAATACTTAAGTTTTTACACCACATAATTCGTACATACAATATGGACGTGATGCATACCGGTACCGAAGCAGAATACACAATCGAAATGGGCGACGGCACAATGTTTGGTTTTTCATGCGTTTATACAACTGACGAACGTGGACGTCCAGGGCGATATTATGCCGTCACCGCCAATATGCAAGTGTTGGCTGATGGCTTTTGTTTAGATGGTGGCAACCCAACAGAAATAACACGAAATATAATGGAACTGGTACGAAAATGTTCTAATAAAATTTTGGCACAAGAGATGAAGGCCAGACAAGGCGGACTGCTAAGCCAATTGGAAACAGGAAAAATACACAGCTAAAACAAAAAAGAAATGAATCCTAAAAATAAAAAATTTTTATTGGCAATGATTGATAAATTCCCTGTTTCGGTCACAACACTGGACGATACAGTTATGTATCATATAATGCTGCCAGATAATCGTGCACTTTCAATCTGCGCAGACATAACAATTATGGATTCTGTACAGACCATTATTTATTATACCGTTTACGTTGGCGATGATTTGCTGGAAGATGCCACAATCGACACATCCGAAAAACAAATCGATCCCGTCGCAAAAGACATTTTACACATTATGCGTGTATGCAGCACAAAAATAATGATGCAAGAAGCACATTTGGCATACAGCAAATACATGATTCACAATATACCAAATCCAAAAACCTATTCTTAAACACTGCGCACTGTACGACAAAATGTCACACCGTATACAGCCGATGCGCCAGCGTCAATTAATACACGACGCAATTCTGAAAACGTTGCACCACTGGTCATAACATCATCGACCAATAAAATCTTGCGCCCCTTAATATTTTCGGGCCTGACCACAGAAAACACACCACGAATATTTTCTGCACGCATGCGAGCATTCATATGCCCCATATCACGTCTGTATTTGCGACAAACAGAATCATAATCTATTTTCACACCCATCAGTTTCGCAATCGGTTTTGCCAACAATGCTGCCTGGTTATAGGCACGATAAAAGATACGACGATACGCCAATGGAACTGGTATAATAACATCTATGCCACTTAAATCACAATCACGCAGTGCCCAAATCATCGCACGCGACATAAAATATGAATATGATATGCGACCCGCATGTTTGAATGGTAAAACCGCCATACGTGACGCATCATCATATACACACGCAGAACGAATCCAATCTAGTTCAGAGCGTCCCGACGCACAGACAGGACACATGGCATTGTCACCCATATCCAGCGCAAATGGATAACCACAACATACACATTTAGATCCATCAATCCAATTAAACGACGTCCAGCAATCTGCACACAATTCACCATGTGTTGACACCGGCGTGCCACATAATGGACACGCCGGCGGAAATAAAAATTCTAGGACTGATTTTACAAATTTACTTACCACGTCATACTTTTATATTTCTTGGACGATACAGTATCACCAAAAATGTTCTGTTTTTGTTGCGACAAGCTTTCGTACTGTTCATTAGAAATTACACGCAGAACAAATCCATCTTCGTTGCGCTGACTTAACACCGGTATTATACGTTGCTGGGAAACACCTGTATCACGCAGAACCTGTTCAACAATTGCCAAACGACGTGCAGTCAATTTTCGCATATCAGAATCAGTTGTCGATCTTGATGGTATCGCAATCTGAATTGCACGCATTGGATTATGAACAACAATTGCTGCATATTCACTTAACAGATTATAATTGTCACGAGACAAAGCGGAATCATCATTACGGAACTTAATCTTTATTTCCAGTGGACGAATACCAGAATCTTCGCTTAAATCACGTGCAGACGTAAAACCAACAGTTGATGTGGTCATATCACTGGCGACATCAAAACTGTCATCAACCTGGTATGTGGACAAGTGTTTATTTTCAGACAAGAAAGTCTTGCGAAAAGCACGACGCAATTCAGACGGACTTAATTTGGTCATATCATCACGCACCGCTGTAATCCGAGGGGACGCATTTTTTTCAACCTTGCGCACGATAACATCACGTGTTTCCATTGGCACAACCATACGACGAACAGATACAGTATCTGCAACGTCTGCCACAGGCGCATGTGCAACTTCAACAGGTGCCACATCTGCAATCGGTGATGTTTTTGTTTCCGCCACAGGACGTGCAATCACACGTGATGCAACAGGGGGGCGCACATCAACACTTTCATCTGCACGACGTTGCAATTCAACCAAACGTTCAATTTGTGCGTCCAATGCCGACTTTTTATTCTGTGATTTTTTTACCGTACTGGGTCTTTGTTCCACAGGCGCATCATTATATGCATACGTCTGGGGCAATGTGGCGGTATCCAATGTTTCTTCGGGCAATAAATCTTCGCTGCGATATACCGCAAATTCAGATGGTGACGGCATGCGCAATGGCGCATCCATATTTGTACCACGTGCCCATAAATCATTGCTGGGACGATGTGGCAACAAGACATCATTGTCTGCGACGATTGCCCCACCCTGCTCTGTTGATTTGACAGGTTGCGCAACAGTTTTTTTAACCGCAGGACGTGCAACAACATTTCTGTGTGGCAATGTTTTCTTTGGCGCAACACTTGCCGGTTCGCCAAACGCAGCACGTGCAGACACACCGCCAGACGCCAGATTCACAACCGGCAAACGTGCATCAGCAAACACCGGCAATGTAAATAATAATGCCAAAACAGAAACAGTTATATGACGCATAATTCCTTTCCTTCCTGAAACAATCATAGAACAAATTACAAAACCAGAGCAAGCAGAAAAAACAACTAAAATCATCATTTAAAAAAGCTGCACATTATGCAGCTTTTTTTATTTCATCACAGCGTCCGCAATTAGTGTCACAGCATTGTTTTCAACACGTGCTTTTTTCGCCATTTTTTCAAGTCGAGACGGATTAGCAAACAATTCTGACAATGTGGTCGTTAACCATTTTGATGTGAATTTAGATTGTTCTATGGCAAAACCGCCACCTGTTTTTGCAAATGATTCCGCATTTGCAGCCTGGTCTGGATTTATGTTTAGTGGCACCAATATAGCTGGACGCCCAATGGTTTCCAGTTCTATAACCGTACTGGCACCACTGCGCCCGATTACCAGGTCTGCCCCAGCAATGGCACCGGCCATATCATGAATAAACGACAATACATTTGCATGAATTTTATTATCTGCATAAAACTTCTGTAACTTGGATACATTTTCTGGACGTGTCTGATGCGTGACAAAAATCTTTTTATTTTTCATCGCCACAATTGATGCAGGCACAATATCGTCCAGGATGGTGGCACCCAATGAACCACCTGTCACCAGTATACGTGATGCCCCCGGCAAGGGCGCACCAGAATGCGCTAAAAATTCACGACGCACCGGCAATCCTGTGTAAATAACATGCGCATTTGTAGAAGACGGAATTCCTGCTACGTTTGGAAAACTGGTCATCAGGGTTTTGACCCAACGCATGGTAAATTTGTTTGCACGACCAATTGCTGCGTTCTGTTCATGCAAAAATGTCGGTATGTGCCAAACATGGGCCGCAAACACAGGTGCAACAGATGCATATCCACCAAATGCAACAACCCTGTCGGGTCTGAATATCATGAATCGCAGCATTAACGCAACCGCAGATACACCTATTTTAAACAGTGCCCACATTTGCTTGATTTTACTTTTTGCACCAACCCCAGATGCCCAAACATGACAAATTGATGTACCTTTGGGACGACCAGATAAAACCATTTTTCTGACACGACCATCACAAGAAATTGTCACACGAGCATTACGTGCAACCAGTTCTTCGGCCACAGCCAGCGCAGGAAAAACATGCCCACCGGTGCCACCTGTTGCAATCCAAATATGTAATTTCTTTTTCATAAGTTATCCTATTTCCACTTATCTTCACGAATTATTGCCAATATCATACCAAATAACAGGCAATAGCCCAAAAAAGAACTGCCCCCGGATGATATGAACGGCAATGTCATTCCTTTGGGCGGCATCAATCCCAATGTCGTTGCCAGATTTATACAGGCCTGGCAACCAAACAATGCGGTTGCGCCACCAACAGAATAAAACACAAACAAATCACGTGCAGACATCGCTGCAACCGTTAATCGACGTATAACAATCAAAAACAGCACCAGCAACCCACACGCAACAATCGCCCCCCAATCTTCGGCAATGGCCGCAAAAATAAAATCGGTATGGGCATCGGGTAATGATTCTTTGGCAAAGGCTTCATCCCCCATACCAAACAAGCCGCCCTGGCGTATGGCGTTAACAGATAAACCAACCTGGCTGGACGGATCAAGTGGCTGAAAGAACGCCAATATACGACGATGTACGTGTGGCACAAATAAAAATGCTAAAAATCCAACACTGCCAAAAATCCCCAATGCTGGCACCCATATCTTTTTCGGCAGCCCCGCAAGAAACAACATAACACCAACAACCGCCATAAACAACAAAGTTGTTCCAATATCAGGCTGCTGGAATAAAATTAATAAAATAATTGCAAATGGCACCAGAAATGTCCACCAGCTTATCCAATTTGGTCGCCATGCATTTGGATTAAAGAATATATCTTTGCCATACAATTCATGCATCTTGGACAAGAACCAAGCCGTCATTACAACCAAACCTGGCTTCATAATATCTGATGGCATTAATTGAATTCCGCCAATAACAGCCCAACGTTCTGAACCATGGCTGGCCACTGGATTGATTACCGTCCATATTAATAACAAAAAACAAACCGCAACATTCAATCCCGATATACCCAGCACCCATTTCTTATTTAACATACTGGCCACAAATAACGTTCCCAGACCGACGATATAAAACGGAATCATCTTTTGCAGGAAATAGTACCATTCCCACCCCTTGCGCAGGGCCTGGACAGAACCAGCAGACACCACACACAACATGCCTACAAAAATCAAAGCCAGGATACACCCCAACAATTTGCGGTCTGTGCTGTAATACCAGCTGGTAAACTTGCTTTCTTCGGTGCGTGGTATATCAAACATGTCTTACCCTATGCGAATTTTAATAATGCCAATGCCAATCCTGAAAACAAAATAGACATGATAAAAAATCTATCTACTATCTTGGTTTCGGCCCAGCCCAATTCTTCAAAATGATGATGTAATGGTGCACGCAAAAACACACGACGACCAGTACCTGTCATTTTGCGTGTAAATTTAAAGCACATCGTCTGAATAAATGATGACAGCAAAATCAATACCATCATACCAGCCGCAACACCCATTATAATTTCTGATTTCAACAGCATTGATACCGTTCCCATAAAACCACCCAACGCCAATGAACCAACATCACCCATAAATATCGATGCAGGCTTTGCGTTAAACCATAAAAATCCCAGCACTGCACCAAATGCAGCCCCCAGTACCGCATACAGCCCACTGACCGTCGGCAAGAACATTACCGTATCCATAAAACCAATACGGGTTGCGCCATACAATGCAACAACCAAAACCAATAATACAGGCATATACAATTTAGATAACATACCGTCTAAACCGTCTGTTATATTTGTAGCATTTGCGCCACCACAGATTACAAAATACGCAAAAACATAGTATAAAAATCCCAACGGCAATATTATGCCCGAACCAATTGCCAATGAATATTCTGGGATATATGGCGGCATGGTCAGATTAATTAAATATGCTAAAACAACAACAAACACACCTTCGATTACAAGACGCATTAATGGTGTTAAACCATTGGCGGCCTTGACAGATTGACTGGATACTTTTTTATAATCATCCGCAAACCCCAGCGCAGCAAACATAACCAATGATAATAACGCAATCCAACCCGGCAAATTACTGTGCAACGGCATAAACAACACAGAACCAGCCAATATCGCCGCAACAATCAGTAAACCACCCATTGTCGGGGTGCCAGCCTTTTTACGATGCGAATCAGGCACATTTTCACTGATTGGCTGACCACGTTTTTGCCACGCATGCATCGCACGAATAAATGGACGCCCGCATATCAACATCAAAAAAAACGCAGTGCCAAATGCAGCACCAAACTGCATCCAACCACTGGCAAAAAATGATAAACCATGTGAAATAAAATAATCAGTCAGCATAATAACAACTCCTTGCCCTTTATGCTGACCATTCTATCACAATAAAATATGAAAATAAACGTTATTTAACAGAACATTCTATCATTATTTCATCATCGCCAACAAACATTGCCCATGCGTCACCTTTGCCCCATAAAACAACGTCTGTATCGTTAAGAACACCAGCATATTTTGCACCCGATGCAGATTGTGTCAGTTTTAAATCAACCGCATCACCAGAAATCACAGCATGCATCACACCGCCGTCTTCTGAAAATGTCATTTCCAGCGTATAATTTCCACAAACATATGACGGAACGGTTGGTACATCAGACGCATCATCACACGCAGATAACAATCCACACAATACCAATGCTGATAATATACGTTTCATTCTTTTATCCTTTGTTTAAAACACACCACCAACAACCGCATCCGATACAGATTGTTTAACAGATGGTGCTGGATTTGGTGCCTGGCCTGGTTTAAAGGCTTCTGTAATAATAGTGCCAGACGGATCTGACGATGCCGCAACACCACTGCGACGATTAACACGCATAAACGTTAACCCATTTGGCACAGAAAATGGTTGATTTTTTTCATTCGCCAGGGCTGTTCGCATAAAGTCTGCAAAAACACGTGCCGCCATGTGAGAGCCCGCACCACGCCCCAACGATTTTGGTGTATCATATCCCAAATACACACCCGCTATTAAATTCTTGGAAAATCCGACAAACCATACATCTTTGACATCATTTGTCGTACCTGTTTTACCAGCAATCGTATGACCAGGGACACGTGCCTGTTTGCCAGTACCACGTTCAACGGCCCCCTGTAAAATAGACACCATTTGATATAAACTTTGCGGATCTGACAATGGTTCTGACATGTATTCTATCTTTGGCGGTTGCATATCTGGTGACCATGTTAAAAGTTCTGGTTCTTCTTCGGTCATTACACGACCATAACGATCTGCAACATAATCAACAAATCTGGAATCTATGTGACGCCCACCGTTTATTAACGCAGAATAACCCAACACTAATTTTTCCAATGTTGTTTCACCAGACCCCAATGCCATTGACAAATTTATATTTTTCATATCCCATGGATATACACCAAAACGCTGGGCTGCCTCAATCGCTTCTTGTTCACCAATACTTTGCACCAGGCGCACCGTCGGCACATTACGTGATGTTTCCAGTGACAGGCGCAATGGCACATCACCTAAAAACTTTTTATCATAATTTTCTGGTTTCCATTCTGACAAGTCTTCACGTATACCAACAATTGGTGCATCCAACAACAATGTTTGCGGACCATATCCACGTTCCAGTGCCGCCAAATATACAAATGGTTTGATTGTTGAACCAACCTGGCGATATGCCTGGGTGGCACGATTAAAAGAACTGTCACTAAAAGAACGCCCGCCTGTCATTGCCAGAACACGACCAGTATGCGGATTCATTGCAATTATTGCACCCTGTAATTTAGGATCATCTGGGTGGTTGGCATTGTATGCATCTAATTCCTTGGCCAGGGCAGCCGCCGCCGCACGTTGCATTTCTGGATTAATTGTTGTTTTTATATACAAGCCCTGATTATACAAAACCTCACGCCCAAGGGCATTAAGTAATTGGCGACGAACTTCTTCGGCAAAGTATTGAAAATCTTCTTCCATTTGGGCGGTAAAACCACTGTTGATATTTAATTCTTCGGCGGCGGCAACATCGGCCTGGGCCTGGGTTATATAACCTTCTTCGACCATGCGGCGCAAAACATAGTTTCGACGTTCTATGGCATGATCACGATTATTTGGCGCCTTGGGCAAAGATGCCAAAAAGGCACATTGCGCCAATGATAATTCAGAAACAGGCTTGTTAAAATACATCAGTGCCGCAGACCCAACCCCATATGCACGTGCCCCAAGAAAGATATGATTTAAATACAACGTCAATATATGTTGCTTAGAAAACGTTCTTTCCAAACGCAGTGCCAATATTGCTTCTTTGATTTTGCGTGACATTGTGCGTTCTGATGACAGAAAGAAATTTTTAGCAACCTGTTGTGTAATTGTTGATGCGCCAGAAAACCGAGTATTAAAGCCCATCATACGCATAACATTATTTGTCGCAGCACGCATAATTCCCTGAATATCAATACCGGGGTGCGTCCAGAAATTCTGATCTTCGGCGGCAACAAATGCGTTAATTAACTGTTGTGGCATATCATCATAATCAATAAATACACGACGTTCTTCGGCATATTCAATCAACAAAGACCCATCTGATGCGTATAAGCGTGTCGCCACAGGGGGGGCATATGTTGCCAGGTTCTTGTAATCGGGCAAGTCATTTCCATATATAAAAACCAGGGCAGCCAACCCTGCAATCGCAGCAGTAAAGCCCCAGAAAAATATATTAAATAAAATGCGCAAAAACTTTTTAAATTTCATAATATGTTAAATTTTAAGACAATCATTTCCATTTTGCAAGTGTGGATTATTTCTGTAAAAACAAATCCCCCATATCGGGGGATTAGGTTTAGATTTTTGCACGAACTTCTTCTACCTCATAGCATTCAACCCGATCACCTTCTTTTAAGTCATTATACTTATCAAAAGACATACCGAATTCAACACCACCAGATACTTCTTTGACTTCGTTCTTTTCACGACGCAGTTCGCCAATTTTACCATCGTATATTACAACGTTGTTGCGCAACAAACGTACAAGTGCGTCTTTTTTAATGGTACCTTCACTCATACGGCAGCCGGCAACACGAACACCCTTGCCAACAGTAAACAGCGCAATAACGTCTGCATATCCGATAAAGTTTTCTTTGCGTTCTGGCGCCAATTTACCAGACAAGATTTCTTTGATTTCGTCTGTGATGCGGTAAACAACACTGTGATAACGAATATCAACATTGTTATTGCGTGCCATATCACGAACAGCAGCATCAGCACGAACATTAAACGCAATTACAACCGCACCAGATGCAGTGGCCAGACGAATATCGCCTTCGGTAATTTGACCAACGCCAGAAGACAAGATATCAACACCAACTTTGTCTGTGCTGATTTCTTTGACCATATCGACAATTGCTTCGACAGAACCTTGGACGTCGGCACGTAAAATAATCGGCAATATTAATTTCTTGGATTCATCACGTTTTGCAAACAATTCTTCCAGACTTGAACGTTTAACTGCGTTTGCCTTGTCTTTTGCCAATTGGGTACGATATGCTGCAACCTCACGTGTTTGGGCTTCGGTTTCCATAACACGCAATTCATCACCCGCAGATGGAACAGAATTTAATCCTAAAACAACCGCAGGCTGGCCAGGACGCACAGATTTTACACGTGTACCGTCCGAACCAATCAATCCACGTACACGTCCAAATGTTTCACCAACAACAAAAACATCGCCAATCTTTAATGTTCCTTGGCGCATCAAAATTGTTGCAACCGCCCCAAGGCCTTTTTCCATTTTTGCTTCGACCACGTATGAAACCGCTGGCATTTGGGCATCTGCTTTCAATTCCATCATTTCAGCCTGAAGCAAAATAGCCTCTTCCAATTTATCCAAACCAATCCTTTTGGTAGCAGATATTTCAACACACTGAACATCGCCACCCATTTCTTCGACCTGAACCTCTTGTTGCAGCAAATCCATCTTTACACGCTGGGCATTTGCCTGGGGCAGGTCAATTTTATTAATCGCAACAATAAATGGCACACCCGCCGCACGAATATGATTAATTGCTTCGATTGTCTGGGGCATAATTGAATCGTTAGCTGCGACAACCAAAACAACAATATCCGCCATCTGGGCACCACGTGCACGCATTGCAGTAAATGTTTCGTGACCGGGCGTATCCAAAAATGTAATCATTTGACCCGATTTTGTTTTAACTTCGTATGAAGAAATATGCTGGGTAATACCACCGGCTTCGCCGGCAACAACATTTGCATTACGGAATGCGTCCAGCAATGATGTTTTACCATGGTCAACGTGTCCAACAACCGTCACAACAGGCGCACGTGGTGTCATTTTTTCAGGATCTGGTTCACGTTCCAGCTGATCTGCGTATGGTTTTACGACAACACGCTTTACCGTTGCACCAAATTCAGATGCAATCAGTTCAGCTGTATCGGCATCAATAGACTGGTTCATAGAAACCATCATACCCATTTCCATCAATTTCTTGACAACATTGCCAACCTTTTCTGCCATTGCATTGGCCAGGTCTTTGACGGTAATTGTATCGCCTAAGGATACAACACGTTCAACCTTTTGTGGGGCAGAAAATACCGCACGTGCTTTTTCACGAAAACGTTTTAACGATGCCTCAGACCGACGACGGTTCGCACCACGCAGACCGATTTCTTCGTCATCATCGTCACCACCCATAACAATGTCATGAATAGATATTTTTCCAGACTTTTTAAAATCTTTCTTTGAATTATTAAATTTGCCTGGACGGGTATCTTCGTCATCACCAGCATTATTACGATTTTTTCGTGCCGCACCAGCAACCGCATTGTTTGTAAATGTTTTTTGTGGTGCTGGCTGTGGCTTGCTGCGTGTTTTTACATCTTCTTCAACATCAGATTCATTAGCAACATTTTCACGTGCAGCCAATTGTGAACGCACCTGTTCATATTCACGTTCTTCACGTTCGATTTCAGCGGCACGTTTTGCAGCGGCTTCAGCTTCGGCTGCTTCACGTGCTTTGCGTTCTTCTTCACGTGCCTTGGCCGCCGCCAGTACTGCACGCAATTTTTCATCAGCGGCATTCTTTGGTGTGGCTGATGGTGTTTTTGGTTCATCACGCAATTCATTGCTGTTTGGCGCAACAACACGACGACGACGCTCTACGAATACTGCGTCGCCCTTCTTGCTGTGCACAGCGTCAATTGTTACAGATTTTCCAAGTGTCAATGTTGCCATAAAACTACTCCGTAATTCAAAACGCAACGGGCCTTTATGTCCGTTGCGTTTTTATTTATTTATTCTTCGTCCTGTTTGATATCATATGCGACTTCACGAGCCTTCATAATAATACGACCCGCCAAACGATTGGACATATTGTCTTCACCCAAGATTTCAACCAATTCATCTGATGCTAAATCAGCCAAATCTTCCAGCGATTTGATACCTGCTTCGCCCAGTTTCATAATCGTTGGACGCTTGATGAATGTGAATGTCAACAAATCATCGCTCATCCCCAATTTGTGACCAGCTGTGATATAGTCTTGTTCAACCTGGGCCAGATAATCTTTTGCACGTTTTTGTAATTCTGCCGCCAATTCTGAATTAAAGCCTTCGATTGATTCTAGTTCTGACATTTCAACAAAAGCAATTTCTTCGATTGTACGGAACCCTTCTGTAATCAACAGGTGTGCAATCATTTCATCAACGTCCAGACCACGTATAAACAATTCTGTCTTTTCCTTGAATTCTTTGGCACGACGTTCTTGTTCTTCGGTTTCGTTCATAACATCAATATTCCAGCCAGTTAACTGAGATGCCAAACGAACGTTTTGACCACGACGACCAATCGCCAAAGATTGCTGATCTTCGTTAACAACAACAGCTGCTGTACGTGTATCTTCGTCAACAATGATTTTTGCGACCTTGGCAGGTTGCATTGCGTTTACAATGAACACAGCTGGATCTTCGGAATACAAAATAACGTCAATTTTTTCACCATGACATTCATTGATAACAGGCTGAATACGTGTACCCTTGATACCAACAGTCATACCAACCGCATCAATTGATGGATCAGCCGTTTCAACAGCGATTTTTGCATGTGAACCTGGCGCACGTGCAACAGATTTAATCTTGATAATACCTTCGTAGATTTCAGGCACTTCTTGGACAAACAGCTTTTCCATAAACATTGGATGGGTTCGTGTCAAGAAAATCTGAGGGCCAGAATTAGAACGTGCAACGTCCATAATCAATGCACGAACACGATCACCAACCGTCAAACGTTCGCCTGGGATTAATTCTGTGCTTTTAATATAGCCTTCTGCTTTGCCGTTGATGTCGACAAAAATATTTCCAAATTCAATACGCTTTACAACACCACTGACGATATCGCCGATATTATCTTTGAATTCTTCGAACTGGCGTCCTTTTTCTGCGTCACGAACACGTGTTGTCATGATTTGCTTTGCTGTTTGGAATGCCATGCGACCAAATTCTGGTTCCGGCAAAGAATCTTCGACAACATCACCAACAGATGGGTTCTTGGCATATTTTTTTGCCTGGGCCACTGTTAACATTGTGTTCGGATCGTATTCGTCACCAGCAGATTCAGGTGATTCAATAACTGTAAACAAGCGTTTTACATAAATCGCACCATTTTTGCGATCAATATTTGCAACAATATTAAATTCTTCACCATATTTGTGTTTTGCAATTTTTGCAATTGCCGCTTCCAGTGATTCAATAACAATATCACGTTCAATCATCTTTTCCTGGGCCAAAGAATCAATTGCAAGCAACAAATCCTGGCGTGGCATAGATACAAAAGACATTTGTACGACTCCTTCTATCTTGTTTACATGTCTTATTAAAAGGCGGGGTTCTTTCAACCCCGCCCTTAAAAACTTTGTTTAAGAACACTGCATATTATAAAGCCGAATCGAACAATTGCAAGAAAAAAGTAATTATGTTTTATTTATTTGACGGTTTGATTTTTGGGCTTTATACTTGTATTCATAATGAGAATTATAAACAAGTATTTTTTGCGACAATTAATCGCCATTTTTATCATGCTGTTGTTGGTGCTGACCGGCCTGGCGTGGATGGTTCAGATTATGTCTATGATGAAGTTTTTGTTAAATTATGGCGTCGATTTGGGCAGCTTTATTGGTATGACGGCGATGATGATTCCGTTTATCATGTCTATTATCGTGCCGTTTGTGACATTTATTGCAGTAATCTTTATTTACAACAAATTAATTTCAGACAATGAAATTACTGTTATGGCGGCATCTGGCATTTCACCACGCCAGTTGGCAATGCCGGCACTGGGGTTTGCAGCGGTACTGACAGCGTTGCACATGGTGTTAAGTATGTGGTTTGTTCCACTGACCCAGGCAAAGTTTTATGATACACAATGGAATCTGCGATATGGCATGGCACATATGAAGCTGCAGGAAGGGGCATTTACAGAACTGAATGACGGGTTGGTTGTTTATGTAGACAAGGTTTCTGGACACGATTTGGCCCAGGTTATGTTATCAGACCAACGTGAAAATAACAGCTGGCAGACAATTTTTGCAGAAAAAGGAAAACTGGTTTCTACACCACGTGGCCTGTCCATTGTTATGACAAATGGTTCATTACAGGCAACTGGGGACGCAATGGTGACCGGGACATTTGATACGTTTGATATGGATTTGAACATTGTAGATAAGGGTGCAAACAATTCATATCGTGTGCGACGTGTTCCAACAGAACTGCTTATTAAATCTGTTTTGGATTCACCAGACACAAAACGTCACAAGACGGTACTGACAGAACTGTCCAATCGTATATTGATGCCAATTATGAACCTGGTATTGGCGGCGTTGTGTGTATGCATATTATTACGTTCATCACTGTTGCGCCGTCGAACCAGTATGGCACCAGCAATTGCCGTTGCCAGCATGGCGTGCGTGATGGCATTGTTTATGTCTGGTTCAAATATGATAACCAGTTTGACAGGACTGGCGATTTTGGGCGGATTGGAAATTTTATTATTCTTGGTAATTTTGGGGATACTGGCAAAAAAATGAAAAAAACACCGGTTGTTTTTTTAGGCGTGTATGTTCTGTCTGGACAAATGTCTGTTGCCAGCATGGCAATTGATGTTAATGAACCCAAAACAATTACTGCGGATAAAATTGAATACGATTTAAAAAGTTCTGTTATAAAAACATCTGGCCAGACAGAAATCGTCAATAAGTCTGGTCAAAGAATGACGTTGGTCGATTCTTATATTTCGCAAAATGGTGACAGTCTGACGGGTGATGATATTAAGCTGTGGATTGGCGATCATGTTTATATAGAATCTGCAAATGTGGAACGTACAGGAAACACAACCGTTGCACGTGACGCATTGTTTACAGCATGTGATAATTGCGATAAATTTGGTGATGCATGGGAAATATCAACATATAAAATAGTCTATAAAATGGACCAACGTATGTTGAGATTTTATAGTCCTGTATTATGGGCATACGACATACCTGTGTTATGGTTGCCTTATTTTGAAATGCCAGATCCAGGGGTAAAATATAAAACAGGATTTCTGACGCCTGATTTTGGATCTACAAACAAAATGGGAACCCAGATAAATGTGCCACTGTACATTAATTTTTCTGATACACATGATATGACGATTACAATGTCATATCTGACCCAGGAAAACCCATTGTTTCAATTGGAACACCGCCTGAATACGCAACACGCCACATTTCGCACCCAGGGATCATATACATATAACAAAGAAGGACTGAATCGTTGGCACTTATTTAATGACGATGTTATCGAACTGGGTGACAATGCACGTGCAACAATATTCTTGGAACGTGCATCAGATATAACCTATTTGCAAAAATATGGATTCTATAGCGATCAACCATATTTAGATTCAGGCGCCAAACTGGAATTATTTGGTCAATCGTCATATGTTGTTGCAGATGCACATATATTCCAGGAAATGCGTACTGTTTATTGGGGAAATAGCACGCAACCAGGTGGTAATATTTTACCAAATATACGTGGTGTGTATCAGACAAAACCATTGTTTGATGAAACATATATGACATTTATTGCAGATGTACTGGGTGTTTCTGGGGAAGGCGTGTCATCACAACGTTTGACAGGGGATGCCCGCATCATATCGCCATGGACACTGTGGGGTGGAAATCGGTTAACATTAAGTTTGGATGCACGTTATGATTTGTATCACTTTAACAATTCAGATTTAATTGACGAAGCCAATTTTTCTGGGTTTAAAAACAGATTCTTGCCCAGCGGATATGCAGAATGGGGGTTGCCGATGTTTCGTCCATCTGAAACATGGACCCAGGTTATTGAACCACGTGCACGCATAACAATAATGCGACAAACCGAAGAAGAACAATTCGGATTGAATAATGATTCTGCTGGGACATTCTTGTCTGATTCAACACTGTTTTCTGACAACCGTTTTTCTGGATATGATTTATGGGAAAATGGTACATTTGCTGATTATGGCGTGCGTTGGTCTGCGTTTAATAATATCAACGGAAAAACAGCAGAGGTGTTTTTGGGTCAGGCATATGATTTTACAGACCGGGCAGAAACACTGGACATAAACAGCGGATATCATCATGGGGCATCTGATTATGTCGGACGTGTCGGATACAATAATAATAAATGGTTCAGAATTTCCAGTCGTTTTCGTCTGGACAGGGATGATTTGTCGCTAAGACATATGGAAAACACAGCATTTGTTGGTACATCAAATAACTTTTTAAGATTGGGGCATATTTGGTCACAGCAATTCGCAGAAACACAGGCACGTGAAAACAATATTAATGAAGCGGTTATCGGGGCGGGAATGCAACTGTCACCACGTTGGGCAATGCGCTGGAATGGAATCTATAATATGACAATTGGTGAATTTCATCGTCATACCGGTGGGCTGTTTTATGAACATCCATGCTATTATTTATCTGTTGAATACAGACATGATAATGCAATCAAGGGCGACTATGTCGGAAATACTACATTCCAATTCAGATTTGGTATGAGTATTGATGGTCAACGATATTAAGCATTTGTAAAGGAAAGAGAATATGAAAAAATTATTGATGATTTTATCATTTGTTTTGACTGCTCCTGGGTATGCGGCATCGGTGGTCGCAACAATTAACGGAAAACCAATCACCGATACAGACGTCACATCACGCACAACATTGATGGCAAAACAAGGCAAAACATCGTCTGATAATCGTCGTGTGGCACTGAATGCAATTATTGATGATGCAGTAAAACTGGCACATGCTGCAAACTTTGGTGTTGTCCCAAGTGATGAAGACGTTGATAAAGAATTAAAAAAAATGAAACTGGGGGATTTAACAGATGCAGAACGTGATATGGCGCACAGTGCACTGAAATCTGAAATCGCATGGCAGGTTTTGGTTGCCCGTACAATTGTGCCCACAATTGACGTTAGTGACGAAGAAATAAAAGCAGAAAAAAATTCCTTGGCGACGGAACATGGACTGCCAATCGAAATGACAATAGTGCGACTGATTGATATACCAGACGCTGAGGCAAAAAAACTTGCCAAGCCAAAATCATGTGATGATGCAATAAAAATGGCAGAAAACCTGGGTGGGGCGCCACAAAAACTGACGGCAATGCAATATGAACTGGCCCAGGATATTCGTGAACGTATTGTTGAATTGCCAAAACTTACATGGTCGACACGTCAAGATGGAAATGTCCTGCTGGTGTGTGATACAAAAAAGACAAAAGAATATGGTGATTTAGATAATATAATAAAGCAAAATGCAATATTTAAATCTGCAATGTTCCAGGCTGACCAACAATTAAAACAACTGCGACGCAAGGCAGTTATTGTTATTAACGACAACAGGTATAAATTATAATCATGACAAAGCCAATTTTATTTAATTTTACAGACGCTGAATTAACCGATTTTGTTATTCAATCTGGTCAACCAAAATTTCGTGCAAAACAGATTCGAGAATGGCTGATGCGGGGGGCACCGGATTTTGCATCGATGAAAAATTTACCAGAAATACTACGAAATGATTTAGACAAATCGGCACAAACATTGCCTGTGAAAATTGTAAAAAAATTACAATCTGCAGATGGTGAAACAACTAAGTTTTTGCTGGAATTATTTGATGGCGAACAAATTGAGTGTGTTTTGATGCGCACAACATATGGAAACAGCGTTTGTGTCAGTTCTCAGGCCGGGTGCGCAATGGGGTGTAAATTTTGTGCCAGTACCCTGTTGGGATTGAAACGAAATTTAACTGCGAATGAAATATTTGCGCAAATCTTGGTGGCACAATGGGAACTGAGAAGCGATAAGTTTAGTGACAAGCCAATTCGACCAAACGGTGATGCAAATAATAACGACGTTTCACATATTGTTATTATGGGCACTGGGGAACCATTACAAAATACAGAAAACGTTATTGATTTTATAGAACGTGCAAATCAAGATATGGGTATCGGATGGCGTCGTATCACAGTGTCTACATGCGGAATTGTCCCAGGAATTGACCGCTTAATCGAATGGGGGCGACCAATTAATTTGGCAATTTCTTTACATGCGCCAACAGATGAGCTGCGGTCAAAAATCATGCCGATAAATAATAAATATAAATTGTCAGAAGTAATGGATGCAGCATGGCGATTTACAGACCTGCATAATCGTCAATTGATGATTGAATATATTTTGCTGGGGAAAAAAGACGAAAATGGTGAAACGGTTTTATATAACGCAACACCAGAATATGCAGAAAAATTGTCCGAATTATTAGATGGCAAAAACTGTATGGTGAATCTGATTCCATGGAATGCGGTTGATGAACGTGATTTTGCGTCACCATCTGGAAATGCAGTACACAGATTTCAAGATATATTAATAAAAAATGGAATACATACACGTATTCGTCGTGAACGTGGTACGGATATTGGTTCTGCATGTGGGCAATTGCGTTTAAACAATGCCAAAAAGCAAAATTAAATGATAAGTACACTAAGTCTAACAGATTTTCGCAATCATGACGCATGTCGGATTATTACAAATAATCGACGTAATGTTATTATCACTGGCCCAAATGGTGCAGGTAAAACCGCAATACTGGAAGCGGTATCAATGCTGTCTGGGGATCGTGGCATGCGTGGGGCACCAATGACAGAAATTGTACGTTTTGATGGTGGTGGCGGTTTTTCTGTGTTCGCAACACTGGATGACGAAACAGATTTATCTGTATATTTCAATTCTGGGGATACCAACAGGCGTGCAAAAATCGATGGTGATAATGCAACACTGACAGATTTAGGAAAATACCTGCGAATGGTATGGCTAACACCACGTGAAGACAGACTGTTTGTTGATGGCGCATCAGAACGACGGGCGTTTTTTGACAGACTGGCGGGGGCATTTGATACATCACATACGGGGCGCAATGCAAAGCTGGCAAAACTATTATCAGAGCGTGCGTTTGCACTGCGGTCTGGGGCAAATAAACATTGGCTGGACGCACTGGACAATCAGATTGCTGGGTGCGCTGTTGCGGTGGCTGTGGCCAGGATTCAATATGCCGGGAATTTAAACTATTTTCTGACACGATGTGCGGTTTCTGTATCTGGGAAAATCGAACAAATGCTGATAGATGGCATGACCCCTGGGGATGCAGAGCGTGCATATATGGAATATTTGTATAATACACGTGAATTGGTCGGGGATAAAATGGTACTGGATGGACCACACAAATCTGACTTTGGCGTGTTTAACAACGAATTAAAATTACCTGTGCACTTAACCAGTACCGGTCAACAAAAGACAATTCTGCTGGATCTGATATTAGCGCACGCAAAATTAATTCATGTAAAAACAGGTGCCAGACCACTGATTTTATTAGACGAAGCAGCCGCACATCTGGACAGTAATGCACGCAATAAATTATTCGAAGAACTGGGGGCGGCACACGCCCAGGTGTGGGCAACAGGCCTGGATATAAATGTGTTTAAAGATGTTCCAGATGCAACATTTGTCACTTGCATGGATGGGCAAATTAATAATATACTGGGGGCGGAGAAATAAAATGGCACGTATTGATTATCAAACACTGTTAGACAATGCATTAAAATCCGTTGTCAAAGACGCACTGATTCACGCCCAGGTAAATGGACTGGGGGATGGGACACACTTTTTTATCACATTTAAAACACGTGATGCAGGGGTTGTTTTACCAGATTTTTTACGTATGCGATACCCAGATATTATGACAATCGTCTTGCAGTATTCTTATAATAATCTGAATGTTTCTGACAAAGAATTTGGGGTGCAATTAACGTTTGATGGGCGTCCGTTCTTTATTCGTGTACCATTTTCTGCATTGGTTGAATTCAAAGACCCGTCTGTGGATTTCATGTTGTCTTTCCATCCAAAAAACCAAACATCACCAGATAATGACATGGAATTGCCATTGGATGAAAAACCAGGAACAGTTCCAGATAATGGGCGTGTCGTTTCACTGGACGAATTTAGAAAGAATAAAAAATAAAAAACACCGGTAAACGCCGGTATTTTTATTCAGATAAAATTTTAATTTCCTTGGTTGCAGGATAATATATCCGGGGCGTTCCACTGAACCCCAGCGCACGATGATGCGACGGCACCAAGAATTCAGGCAGTGGTGGTGCCTCGCCCATAGCCATAAGTTTTGATAGACGTGGGTCTTTGTAAGCCATTTGTTTATCTGCTTCAATTGGGCGATGATACCAGCCTTGGAATATAACTAATTGTTTATCGTTTGACAATCTCATAATATCCATTGGGGTATATAGCAATGATTCTTTAGTAACCTCTTTACCATCAGCGCCCTTTTCTTTTTTCATCTTCATACCCATCATGCTGGAAAAGCGTTCTGCGGTACCAGGGTCATTTTGGCGCAATACAATTTTCGCAGCTGTTGTTGATATGATTGTATTAGATGCTTCATGTCCATATTTTTCGGCAATCTGGTTCAAATCCTGGCCGATTAAAAGATATGAAATCTTTTGACCACGCCCCAGGTCAGGTCCCTGGATAACGGCCTGCATTTTTTGCATCTTGGGCATTTCGTCCAATACAAACAATACTGGATATTCCCCTAATTTTTGACCATGGTGTTCGGCCCCTGGTGGGTTTGCCAACAGAAAGTTTGACATTAATTCAATAAATATTGCAGTAATTGGATTTAATGCCTGGGCATCAACCATGTTAATTGATAAATAGACTGTGACCGGCTTCATTTTTCCATCACGTGGGTCAACAATTCCACGCAGGTCGGAAAAATGGAAATCCGAATGTGATGTACGATTGCGTACCGCCGCATTACGGAATATCGTTAACCCAGACAACGCTGTTGACATGATTGATCCACGTTCTTTGTCCGGGGTATTTGCCAATTGTGTTAATTCCTGAATCGCACGATGTGAATATGCGTATTGGCGTGCTTCGTCAACAGCGTTTAGCAGCAAATCCTTCATAGGATCGGCCATCATAACCATTTGGTCGCCACTGCGTCGACGTTCTTCCATTTGTTGGGCAATGGCAATTTGACTGGACGTTAACCAATCCAGAATCATCGGCAAAGACGCTTCTTTGCCACGCCATGCGTCTGGAATATTTGCCCACGTTCCAACATGAACATAGTTCATTGCGTTTAATTCGCCACGTTGCAACATTGCATGTGCGGCATATGCATTGGGATCTGTCATCATGGACAGGTAATAATCAGATAGCACCGCTGCATCTTCGGCGTTAAATGTACCATTGGCCATACGAGCATAGAAATAGTCATCTGCCTTGGCACGTTCAACCTTGGACACGATGTATTGCACAAACCCGGTCAGTGCCGCACGCCCAGTTATTGTCCAGTGTGGGTCGGCAGAAGATCCAGTTCGATCTGGGATAAGTGTATTACAAATTGAATCAATATATAAATCACGTTGTTCAGTATTAAACGGTACGTGTTCAGGCGACAATGGATTCCATGATGGGTAATAAATACCACGTGCAGGGTCGTCTTGACCCGCCCAGTTCATAATAAACACCGGCCCAATTGATGCACGATACGCACTGGTTGTTTGTTTTAATTCTGGTTTCGGGTCATTGATAATCATAGACACATCATTACAATCCAAAATTGTTGGAACAACAACCCCTTGGGTTTTACCGGTTCCCGGGGGCGCAACACATAGCGCAGACAGACACTCGTCCATCATCAATGGCTTTTTCTTAAAATATCCCAAGACCATCATAAACCCATTCAACAAACCCATTTTTTTTATGTCTGCTTCACTAGCCTTGTTAGATGATTTTTCATCAAACTTGTCTTTGCCATGTGGGTTAAATTCGTCTGTAAACGTTCCGTCCGATAAAAAATAGTATGCAATTATTGGCAACAGGGGCACCATACACGCCAAATCAGTGCGAAAAACACAACGCCATACCCAGGCCGGTAATTCCGCAATCGCAGATAAACCACCACTGGTGACCAGGTTCATCAGATATGTTTTCGTCCAGACAGAGCTGGCCGGGCTCCACCCATATCGCCAAATATGTTCAATTATAAACGATGCGCCAAATGCCAGTGCACACACAATCCATATGGCACACCCCCAGCGAATACGCCAAAATATTTGCGCCATTGGGGTCTTTTCGTGTTCTTTGTATGAACCCGATTTGAATATCCCCAGTCCTTTGCCCTTGCCGGTTGCGGATAAGATGTTGAACTTCTTTGCCATTGTGATATGATTATATCAGAAAAATACATTCGGATAAATCAGGAAATATAATTTTATGAAAAATATTCCAAGAATTTTTATAGATAAAAATATCGCACCAGGTATTAAAATACCATTGGAACGTGAAATGGTGCACTATTTGACACGTGTTATGCGCACAGACAAATGTTTGGTGTTTGGGGGCGGTGTTGAATACAACGCAACCCTGGATGACGACAATAAAAACTTAATTATCGGCGACCAGACGTCACACAACGACCCTTCGAATAACATAACACTGATGTTTGCACCAATTAAACACACAGATGATTTAATAAATATGGCAACACAAATGGGGGTTGCACGATTGATTCCTGTTATAACAGCACGTACAGTTGCACACCATATAAACTGGGATCGTATGCAAAAAATTGCCGTTGAAGCAGCCGAACAATCAAATCGCAATTCTGTACCAGAAATTTTAAAACCTGTTAAAATTAATGAACTGGATTTATCAAATATTGTGTTCGCAGATGAACGGGCAGCGTATGGCGCAGATACATCTGATAACTTTGATACCAGCGCAGTACTGATTGGTCCAGAAGGCGGTTTTTCCGACGAAGAATTTTCTGCACTGGACAAGGCTGGGGCACGTGGAATCGGACTGGGAAAAACTATATTACGGGCAGAAACAGCCGCAATCGTGGCATTAAGCAAAATAATAAAATAAAAACATGTCGGTACGTATTGCTAAATTTTTATCTGATTGTGGGGTGGCGTCACGCCGGGGGGCTGAAAAATTAATTGCAGATGGTGCGGTTGCAATTAATGGAAATATAATTGATAGTCCTGTTAACTTTGTATCCGACGCAGATGTTGTGACGGTTAATGGAAAACAAATTTCATTGTCTGATAAAACAGAACTGTATGCGTTTTACAAACCGATTAACACAATGACAACCAAATCTGATCCCAATGGTCGAAAAACGATTTATGATGTGTTGCCAAAAAAATACCACCATTTGAAATATGTGGGCAGACTGGATTTTAAGACAACTGGGTTATTATTATTAACAAACGATGGGGATTTGGCACGAAAACTGACATTGCCATCGTCGCATATACCACGTGTTTATGTCGCCCATGTTGGCGGAAAATGCGACAAACTGGATTTAGCACGTCGGGGAATGGTCGTTGATGGAATAAAATATGCACCAATGAAAATAACCGAACAAGAACATGGGGTTTTACGCATCGAAATTACAGAGGGAAAAAAGAATGAAATCCGCATTGTGATGCGTGCATGTGGGTGCCCCGTAAAAAAATTGCACAGAATAAATTATGGCAAGATATCCCTGGGAAATTTAACCCCCGGACAAATTATGAAAATTTCACAGAAAACAATTGACGAAATGTTAAAAACTCTCTAATATTCAATTAACGGAAGGGAGATTTATATGAAAAAAGCACCTGTTAAAAAGACAAAAAATTTAAAAAAAGCCCCGGTTGTTAAGGCTAAACCTGCGGTTAAGGTCACAAAATCTAAACCATGTGTCAATCCATGGTCTTTGTCGATTTATGTGTATTGGTTTATAATTTTGTTCTTTATCGCTGCAACTTTTTATATCTTAGGCCGCAGCCATAATGCTATTTACACACCAACCAACACAGATGTGACAGAAGAAGCGTTATTGCAAGCATCTGATTATTATGAAAATGGCAAAACAAAATTGTTGGCCGGTAATATTGATGACGCAATTGTTGATTTAACAACTGCAATCGACAGCGAAAATGCATCTGTTGATACATACATTCTGCGTGGCGAAGCATATATGCAGGCCGGCGATTATCGCAAAGCAATGGATGATTTCAATACCGCTTTGGAACAAGATTCACAAAACGCTGTTGCGTATTATGATCGTGCACTGTTGAACACAAGATTAGAAGATTATAACGCTGCGTTAAATGACATTAACAATTCTATGGCATCGAATGCACAAAAACCAACACCTATTCTGCAACTGCGTGATTTGTATGCAAAGCGTGGTCAGCTGAATCTGTGGTTAAAGAATTGGGAAGGCGCAATTGCAGACTATACAAATTCTTTGGCCAGACCAGAAGGAATTGTAAACCCAACCGTTTATGCAGAACGTGCAGAAGCGTATACAGCCCTGGGAAATTACGCAGAAGCAATTAATGACTATTCTTCTGCAGTTCGTGTAATTTCTGAACAAATCCAAGGTGCAACGTCGATGGCAGAACGTGAAAGCCTGTCTACACGTGCAATGACTTACTTTGAAAAGTCTGCTGCATTGAATGTAAGTTTGGGCCACATGGACAAGGCACGTGCTGATTTGGAATCTGCCCGTACAATTGGGGCGGCATTGGGCGATGCAGAAACAGTTGAACGTTTGGATACACTGTTGGCAGATTTGAATACAAACTTGATGTAATTACATTAAGAAAAAAATTAAAATTCCGGCTTTTATGCCGGATTTTTATTTGCAAATTCATACAGGTTTTTGTATGGTATTTCTTGTATACAACAGGGGTACCTTATGGAAGAAAATAAATTATCATTCGAAGAAGCTTATAAGCAATTAATGGATCTGGTAAAAAAAATGGAATCTGGTGAATTACCACTGGCAGATTCTGTTGCGGCATATGAACAAGGCGTAAAATTAAAAGCGTATTGTGAACAACTGTTGAAAGAAGCAGAATTAAAAATCGAAACATTAAAAGTTAGCAATCAATAAGTAAAACAGGTTTTGTTGTGGCAGAAAAAAGCAAACTGACGCCGGTTATGCAACAGTATGTTGATATCAAGGCGGAAAACCCAGACGCACTGTTGATGTTTCGTTTGGGGGATTTTTATGAATCTTTCTTTGAAGATGCAAAGACAATCAGTTCTAATCTGGGATTGGTATTAACAGCACGTGGCACAGACGGTGATGGTGATTCAATTCCTATGTGCGGGATACCATGGCATGCCGCAGACAACTATTTCGGACGTTTGGTGCGCAGTGGTTTTTCTGTTGCACTGGTCGAACAAATGGAAACCCCAGCAGAAGCAAAAGCACGTGGACACAAATTTATAGAACGCAAAGTTGTACGTGTTTTAACACCAGGAACACTGACCGATGAAAATTTGTTAACACCCAAAAATTCTAATTTCTTGGTATCTGTTATACCGATGGACAATGACGAATTTGATATTGCTGGATGCGATATATCGACTGGTGAGTTTTTTATTGGAAAAACATCAGATATTATCGATGATATGGTCAGGTTGAATCCAGCTGAGATTATTTATCCTGCACGTTTTGCAGAACACAACAAAGTCGCACAAATACGAGATATATTTAAAACAACAGCTGTTTTTGAAAAACTGTACCACAGAACAGATATCGACCAGATTGTTTCACGTGTTTTTGGTGGCGTTGTAAAAATGGATGCAATATCAACCAATATAGACAACGCAATATGCCTGTTGGCCGGATATTTATTTAATACACAACGTGACGCATCAATAACATTTCGTACACCACATATGTTTAAATCTGGTGCACAGTTGTTGATTGATTCTGCAACATGGAAAAGTCTTGAAATTGACGCACCAATAAACGATGGCGGAATGTCCCTGATTGATGTACTTGACATGACAAAAACAGCGGCGGGTGCACGAAAACTGCGTGGGTATTTACGTTCTTTGTCTGCTGACATTGACGAGATTCGTACCCGACAATTACATGTGGCACATCTGGTGTCAAACCCAGATATCCTGTCTTCTTTGCAACGAATTTTGTCAGCGGTTCCAGATGTTGGACGTTGCCTGTCCAGATTGTTATCTGGTCGTGGCACGCCACGTGATATGCGCAACATTTCAGAATTTATTGATTCATTACCAAATGCAAAAATGATGGCTGGCCGACTGGATGACAGAATGGGTGCAAGGTTTGCAGAAATTAAAACACATGATGAACTGGGGATAAGATTGCGCAATGCACTGGCCGACCAATTGCCAACATTCTTTCGTGATGGGAATGTAATTCGTGATGGATTTGATGGTGGACTGGATGCAATGCGACGCTTGGCAACAGGCGCCAAGGAAACAATTGCGGCACTGCAATCAGAATACGTGAGTGCAACTGGGATTAATACTTTAAAAATCAAATATAATAATATTCTGGGTTATTTCATAGAAGTACCCAGTTCAAAGTCAGATATTATGCTGAAACCAGATTCTGGGTTTATACATCGACAGACAATGGCTGGAAACATGCGATTTACAACGGCACGATTAATTGATCTTGATAACGATGTGCGCAGCGCAG
Organism: Alphaproteobacteria bacterium; assembly: GCA_017505705.1. Taxonomy (GTDB): domain Bacteria; phylum Pseudomonadota; class Alphaproteobacteria; order Rs-D84; family Rs-D84; genus Enterousia. The sequence goes on along the minus strand of JAFVOS010000011.1, from coordinate 225,431 downwards.
CAGAAAAAGCCGCAGGATTGGAATCTGAAATTATAAATTCATTAATTTCAGACATTCGTTGTTGTGCAGATGATTTGCTGGCAACCGCTGATTTGTTGGCCGATGCAGACGTTTGGTGTTCTTTGTCTGATTGCGCATCAATGTACGAATGGACATGCCCATTAATTACACAAGATTGTGCTTTTGATGTTGTTGGTGGACGGCACCCAGTAATTGAATCTGTTTTGCGTTCACATGGTGATAATTTTGTAAAAAATGACTGTAATTTGAATGCACGTGCAATTGCGCTGCTGACGGGGCCAAACATGGCTGGTAAATCAACATATTTGCGCCAAAATGCAATTATTGTTGTGCTGGCACATTTGGGATCTTTTGTGCCTGCGACACGTGCAACAATTGGTATATGCGACCAGTTGTTCAGTCGTGTGGGCGCATCAGACAACCTGGCGGCGGGACAATCTACTTTTATGGTCGAAATGGCAGAAACGGCGAATATTCTTAATCGTGCAACATCTAAATCATTTATAATTTTTGATGAAATTGGTCGTGGCACAGCAACATATGACGGTATGGCAATCGCCCAAGCTGTTCTGGAATTTCTTAATGATTTACAACCACGAACACTGTTCGCAACACATTATCACGAGTTGACACAGCTGGTATCCGATGGAAAACTGGCAAATGTTTCTTGTCTGACAATCGATGTGCGTGAACATAACGATGAAATTATATTTATGCATAAAATTGTCCCAGGGGTCGCAAATCGTTCATATGGGATACATGTTGCACGTATGGCAGGGATGCCACAATCTGTGGTTGCACGTGCGGAAAGTGTTTTACAGTCACTGGAATCACATGAAACAACAAATCAAACAAAACCAAAAGTATCTGATGAAAACAAAAAACATTGCATTGTGTCAGCACCAGGACGATCACAGTTAAATTTATTCGGGGAATAAGTATGGCAGATGGATTTATTATCTTAGATAAAGACAGCGGTATTTTTTCCAGAACTGCGGGTGGCCGCGTGGCACGCATGTTCGAAACTAAAAAATTTGGGCACATCGGTACGCTGGACCCAATGGCATCTGGCGTTTTGCCAATTGCAATTGGTGGCGCAACTAAAATGATACCGTTTATCGAAGAAGTGAATTCTAATAAAAAAGAATATTTCTTTTCGTGTCAATTTGGGTTTGAAACGGATACACTGGATATAACAGGACGTGAAATTACACGTAATAACATTGTGCCAACAGTTGAAATGGTAAAATCGGTGATACCAAAGCTGGTTGGCAAAACAATGCAGACACCACCTATTTATTCGGCGGTACACGTTGATGGTGTTCGGGCATATGATGCCGCACGACATGGGAAAAGTATTGATATTCCGCCCCGCCCTGTCGAGATTTTTGAACTGGAATTTCTGGGTGTACGCAATGATTCATGGGATTTTCGTGTACTGTGCAGCCGGGGTACATATGTGCGCAGCATCGCACGTGATATCGCAAAAATGTGTGACACATTGGCAACTGTTGATATGATTCGTCGGACACAAACCAATGGTTTTACAATAAAAAATGCGGTAAAACTTGATTTTTTGGAAAATCTGGTTAATAATGGTGGCGATTTCAAGAAATACTTGGAACCAATTGATTCAGGACTGGGGGACATTCCGGTTGTGAATCTGGACGGCAAAGCGGCCCAATTCTATAAAAACGGCGGGTTTGTCGTGACAACGGGTGCAGATGGTCTGCGACGTGTTTATTCTGGTGATACTTTCATTGGAATTGGCATGGTCATAGATGGAAAATTGTGCCCAAAACGAACAATATAAACAAAGGAAAAATACAATGTCCGTAACAAAAGAACAAATTGCCGAAGTTGTGGCAAATTTTAAAACAACAGAAAAAGACAATGGTGGTTCTGCAGCAGCCCAGGTTGCTGGTTTAACATTGCGCATTCGCAATTTAACAGAACACATGAAGGCTAATCACAAAGACAATCATTCTAAACGTGGTTTGTTGTTGATGGTTAACCGTCGTAAAAAATTGTTGGCATACATCAAGAAACATGATGTTGCTGAATACGAAGAACTGATTAAAAAATTAGGTCTGCGTAAATAATAAAAAAACCGCCAATCGGCGGTTTTTTTTTCAATAACAATTAAATTATTTAACTGTTGTTGTTGCGTTACGATTCCATTTCCATGCTTCTTCGCCGGTACCCTGAACCAATGGGCGTTCTTTACCATAAGAAATAGTGGAAATACGTTTTGCACATACACCGTCATTTACGATAACTTCTTTGGCTGCGTTTGCACGTTTTGCACCCAGTGCCAAGTTGTATTCTGTGGAACCACGTTCGTCGCAATTACCAGCAATCTGGATTTTAACATCTTCGTGGTTTTTCATATACAACGCCTGGCCCAACAGGTTGTTTTTCGCATCTTCGGAAATTTCAGAAGAATTGAACGCAAAAAATACACGTTGTTCGTTTAAATCAGCTGGTTCAACGATGCTGGAACCGCCACATGCGGCCAACAAGCCTGCAACACCAGCCAAGATAGCAAAGTTTTTGATTTTCATGAAAATACTCCCTTGAGTTTCTGTTGCTCGTGTTCTATTCTACAAACAAAGTTATGAAAAATCAAGGAAAAACAAATATGGGATACAGCGCATTGCGAGATTTAATTATGGCCGGTGTAAAATGGGAATTGTCCGACACCCCACTGGTTCGCAGTGGCGTCACAAACAAGCAGATCGCACCCCAAGCACAAACAACAACAAATAACGGTGATAATGTACGAACATCTACATGTGTTGTGCCACCAATTGCCCCTGTCAGTCCAATGTCTGTCGAAACAGCAAATGCAATGGCGGTTCGACCAAATGACATATATGCGCTGAATCGTATGATTGCAGAATTTAATCACCCGCTAAGATCGGTGGCAACGAACGTCGTATCAATGCATATCGCACAAAATCCAAATGGTTTGGTTATTGTCACAGACATCCCCAGTGCAGACGATGATGCATGCGGACAAATCTTAACCGGGGCAAATGGCGAATTGATGGATAAGATGCTGGCCGCAATAAATATGTCACGTGATTGTGTTTCAATTATTCCAATGCTGTTTTGGCGAACCCCAGGCGGCCGAACACCATCTGAACAAGAATTGGAATTGGCGCGTCCTTTCTTTAATCGAGCATTAGAATTATTGAAGCCACGTGCAATTCTGACGCTGGGGACCATGCCAGCAGCAGCGTTGGCTAACATTAATCTGGGACGCAGTCATGGGGTACCTGTGACACTGGAAAGTGGAACTGTTGTGATGCCTATTTTCCATCCAAATTATCTGATTTTAAAACCAGCAGCCAAACGTGATGTATGGAACGCATTGCAAAACATTGAAAATATCTTGAAAAGTGCTTAAATATAGTTAATAATTTCGCCATAGCTTATAAAAGGAGTTTACTATTAAACCAACATTAAATCGTGATAATCGCCGCGACACCGGCCCACGTATGAATAATCGGATTTTCGCTAAATCCGTTCAGGTAATCAGTGCAGATGGCCAAAATCTGGGAATTATGCCAACCGCAAATGCAATCGCAATGGCCCAGGATATGGGACTGGATTTGGTCGAAATGAATGCAAATGGCCCTACCTCTATTACAAAAATAATGGATTATGGCAAGTTCAAATACGAACAGAAAAAACGCGCATCAGAGGCAAAAAAACACCAAAAAACCACAGAAATGAAAGAAGTGTGGGTTAAGCCTTTTATCGAAGAAAACGACCTGAACATCAAAATGAAAAAGGTTTTGGAATTCTTGGGTGATGGGAACAAGGTGAAAATTGCTGTTATGACCAAGGGGTCTAAAAAAGTTTTGGCACGTGGTAAAGATGCAGTACCAGAATTGTTTGCACGTATTATGGATGTTATTGGTGATCGTGGGGCATTGGAATCTAAATCTAAGCCAGACGAAAGAACAAAATCTATTATTGTTGCGCCTGTTAAGGCAGCAAAATAAAAAAATCCCCATTTGGGGATTTTTTATTTATTTAAAAAGCTTTCCAGCCAATGATTATCAAAATTTAACTGTTTCACATCCTTGTTCTTTAACAGTTTTTTCTGTAAAGGAATTGTTGTGTTTACACCTTCGATAACAAATTCGTCCAGCGCACGTGTTGCACGCATTATACACGCCGGTCTGTTTGGTGCATGCACAATCAATTTTGCAATCATCGAATCATATGTTGCTGGTATCGTATAGCCGGTATATATCGCACTGTCTACACGAACACCCATGCCACCAGCCGGTGCATACATTGTGATTTTGCCAGGGTTTGGAATGAATGTTTCTGGATCTTCGGCGTTTATACGAAATTCAATTGCATGACCATTTGGAATAACATTAGATTGGTTATATCCCAATTTTTCACCAGCCGCAATTCGGATTTGTTCACGAACTAAATCAACGCCATAAACCATTTCTGTCACAGGGTGTTCAACCTGTAATCTGGTATTCATTTCCAGAAAATAGAATTTGCCGTCTTCAAACATAAATTCAAATGTCCCTGCATTCACATACCCCATCTTTTTAGCGGCAGTTTTACAGATTTCAATCATATCATCACGCTGTTTCTGGGTCAGAATTGCAGCAGGACATTCTTCCATTATCTTTTGGTTGCGGCGTTGCAATGAACAATCACGTTCACCAAATATCACAACATTGCCATGTGTGTCACCCAAAACCTGAAATTCTATGTGGCGAGGATGCAACAACAGTTTTTCCATGTATAAGGTATCATCACCAAAACCAGTCATGGATTCTTGCTTTGTAATCTGGAACGCTTCACGCATATCATCGGCGCACATAACCGCACGCATACCACGTCCACCACCACCAGATGCAGCCTTTAACATAACGGGATAGCCAATTTTTTCCGCCCATTCAAGCGCATCTTCCAGTGTTTCAACCGCACCATCAGACCCCGGCACCACAGGTAATCCACATTCAATGGCGGTACGTTTGGCGTTAACCTTGTCCCCCATTTTTTCAATCATTTCTGGGGATGGGCCAATCCATATCATCTTGTGCTGTTCAACCTTGCGTGCGAAATCTGCACGTTCAGATAAAAAACCGTATCCAGGATGGATTGCATCTGCGTTTGTCAGCAATGCAGCCGTCAAAATCGCAGATTCATTCAAATATGAATCACGTGCAGCAGCCGGCCCAATACAAACCGATTCGTCAGCCAACTGAACATGCATGGCATCCCTGTCAGCAGTTGAATAAACCGCCACAGTACGAATCCCCATGTCACGACACGCACGTATAATACGCAGTGCAATTTCACCACGATTTGCAATTAAAACTTTCTTTATTTGTGACATATTTATTCAATAACAACAAGTGGTTGATCAAATTCAACGGCCTGGCCATCTGATACCAAGATTTCTTTGACAACGCCATCTTTATCGGATTTGATTGGATTAAATGTTTTCATGGCTTCGACCAATGCAACTGTATCACCGGCCTTAACCGATGCGCCAACAGATGTAAATGCTTTTGCACCTGGTTCTGGGGCTAAATATACAACACCAACCATTGGTGATTTTAACGCATAACCAGAAATTTGCTTCTCACACTTTGCGGTATTTCCCAATTCTGATATTGTTGGAGCAGCCGCAGATACAGCAACCGCAGCAGCCTGCTGTTTTGATAAATGAATATGTTTACGATATACCCCAAACAAAAACTGACGTTCCAGGTTTAATTCTGTAATCCCCATATCATCCATGATTTTTGACATAGATTCTACGGTTGCACGAAATGACATTTTATAAATCCTTTTTATAATTTTCTTATCGTATCTCTAAATTTTATCACAATGTAATTGGTTGTCAAGTATATCAGGGCACTGGATCATAACCAAAACCACCGCCTGGGCGGCACTTTGATATTCGTTTTATACCCATAACTGCCCCACGAAAAAAGCCATATTTTTCAATCGCAATGCGGGTATATTCACTGCACGTTGGGGTAAATCTGCACACTGCACGACCACCTGTAAATGGTGATATACATAATTGATACATGCGTATAAGCGCAATTGCAATACGACTAGATATTTTCTGATTTTGATTGGGCATTTTTATATGATTTTTTTATCCAATGCAACGCTTTGCCCATGGATTCTGCACCCCGGTCATAGGCAACGTTTAATATTTTATGACGCGCAACAAATATATAGTCAAATTCAGGTATTAACATATTTTCATGATGTCTTATCCATTCACGCAGCAAACGCTTGGCACGATTGCGATCAACAGCGTGCTTAAATGTTCTTTTGGTGACAACCAGACCATATCTTGCATCGTTTTGATATTTTGCAGGTTTGGCCCGAACAATAAAGTATGCAGACATGCCCGACAAATCGTCAGGCGTCATCGCAAAATCAGCATGATTTTTTATTGTGTTACGCATGTGGTCTATAATAGCACATAAAACAAATAGTCAAACTTTTTTTATGTGTCGTCTTGATTTTTGCCAAACCCCGTTTTATAGTGGTGTGAACGTATTTATGATTTAATATTCTTAGGGGCGAAAAATGTACAATTGGTTAATGAAATTCTTTTCTGCTGATATGGCAATTGATTTAGGTACAGCAAACACACTGATTTATGTCAAAGGGCGTGGGATTGTTCTGAACGAGCCGTCTGTTGTTGCGGTTGCTGAAAATCGCCTGTTGGGTCGCAAAGAAATCTTGGCCGTCGGGACCGAGGCTAAACAGATGTTTGGTCGTACCCCAGGGACTATTTCTGCGGTACGCCCACTGCGTGATGGTGTTATTGCAGACTTTGAAGTCGCCGAAGAAATGATTAAATACTTTATCCGCAAGGTTCATCACAAAAACCCATTGGCGGCCCCATTAATCATTATTTGTGTGCCTTCATGCGCAACCCAGGTGGAACGTCGTGCTATCCAGGAAGCGGCAGATGCAGCCGGTGCACGTAAAGTGTTTATTGTCGAAGAATCAACAGCAGCAGCAATCGGGGCAGGATTGCCAGTGGAAAAACCTGTGGGGTCAATGGTGCTGGATATTGGTGGCGGTACAACAGAAGTGGCTGTTATGTCATTGGGTGGTATCGTGTATTCTAATGCCGTTCGTACAGCTGGTGACCAAATGGACGTCGATATTATTGACTTTGTGCGCAAAAACAAAAATTTGTTAATTGGTGAAAATACTGCCGAAGAAATAAAAAAGAAAATCGGTACAGCAATTATGCCAAAAGACAAGGCAAACGAACTGACAATGAAAATCAAAGGACGTGATTTATTGTCTGGGACACCACGTGAAACAGTAATTACAGAATCTCAGATTGCGTCTGCACTGGCACAAACAGTGTCTAAGATTGTCGATACGGTTCGCCAGGCATTGGAATTAACACCACCTGAATTATCGGCTGACATTGCAGATTTGGGTATCGCAATGACTGGGGGCGGTTCTATGTTACGTGGACTGGATGCGGCAATTCGTGCAGCAACTGGTTTGCCTGTTTTCTTGGTAGACAATCCATTGGCATGTGTTGCATGTGGCAGTGGAAAAATGTTGTCCAGTCTGGATAAAAACCGTCATATATTGCAAACAATGTATTAAAAAAACACCGGCAAATGCCGGTATTTTTTTCGTTTTTTACAACCCCATTTTATCACGCATTTCACATAAAACAGGTGTCGGTACACTTAATGCACGTGCACGTGAAATTAATCCAGCAATGGCAAATAATCCCTCGACTGTGCCCGCTGGCGGATTTCCCTGGGCAATTGCGGCACCACCAGAATAATTACGACTGGTTGCAGATGTGGCAGACAAGAATAAGTCACCTATGCCACACAACTGCAGAAACGTTCGCGTCTTGGCACCAGATGCCAATCCCAAATCTACAACTTCGTTCCAGGCACGTGTAAATAACAATGCACGATCATTTTCACCACGACACGCAATCGAATTATATCCGCAAATCAATGCAACTGCATTTTTACCCATACCACAAATTTCTGCACCAATGACGTCATCACTTTCTTCGATATACAGTTGATTTAGCACCTTTTTACCAACACTTACCGCTGATTCGTTTCCGGCCAGCGTTGAACCAGTGGGGATACCAGACGCAACCTCGGCTGCGAATTGTGGCCCAGATAATACACCAAAATTTTTACACTCTGGCAATTCATCGTGCAGCATTTCAGATGTAAACGCACCAGTTGAACTTTCTGCACCCTTGGTACAGATTATTATTGGCTGGCCGTTATAGAAATCGTGAGCTTTGCGCACCGTTTCACGAAAGAATGATGCAGGTGTCACAATCAACCACGCATCACTGTCACGCATATCAGACATGTCTTTGGTGACAGTTATGTTTTCTGGCATTTCAACACCATCAAAGTGTTTATATTCACCATCATACGACCACAGTATAACATTTGAACCACCACGTGCAGACACAACAGCCAATGCAGTCCCCCATGCGCCTGCCCCGATTACAGATACTTTCATTTTATTTTCCTTAGTTTTTTTTCTATATTGGGCACAACAACAAAACCATCATCAGATAATTCAATTGCCCGTTTATATGATTGGCGTGCACGTTCTTTGTCACCAATTCGATGGTACAAGTCCCCTATTCTTTCAAACAAGGACGAACAGGTTGTCGATACTTCGCCAACACGTTCCAAAATTTCTAATGCGGCTGCTTCGCCTTCACGTACATTAACAACGCACGCCAAGGTATCCCATGCAAACACATCAGATGGATTCATTTTTACCAGCGACATCGCATAATCATATGCATTTTCTATTTCACGATTTTGAGCCGCCCATATCTTTGCCTGAAGCGACAAAATATCTGCATCTGCCGTTAATATATTAGACGCTTCATGCAAATCCGATTGGGCTGCATCCATATTGCCAAACATATAATTAATGTGCGCCCTGCTCTTTAATAAAAATGCACGACCATGGTCTGGCAATTCAGGCACAGACAATGCACGATTCACCACACGTAATGCCGCACGACGATTCCCCAGTTTAATATTATTTGCAACAACAGTATTTATAGCCGGAACAAATAATGGATTGGTATCCAAAACCGTTGATAATTTTTCAATGTCCCCACTGCGTTCAGCATCACGCAAATCAGCAAATAATTTAAACGGTGAATCAGATGGGATTTTATCAAAATATTTCTGATAATCACCACGATTTGTATAAAAATACTGACCCAAATAATAATTTACAGCATCATTATTTTGTGCAAATTCAGGTGCTGTTATTTGTGCAAAACGCAAAAACAGCATTGCCAAATCTGAATACATCAGTATTTGCGTATGTGACACAGTTTGAACCAAACTGAAAGCCAACTGATTTTTATATCCAGAAAACGTTTCCCACGCTGGATACGCATCAAACCCAGCCATAAACATACCACCAGGACGCGCAACAAAATCATCGTGTAAAATACGCGCATCTTCATACAAACCAAAATTATTATAGAACGACATCAAATACAGATAATCGTTTATATTCATAAAGTCTGGATGAACATTTGCAAATTCTATATTTGCTTTATCTATATCACCCAATTCCACATATATTTGTCCACGAACAAAAGATTTCCAAGACGAACTGGTCGACAAGCTATCAATAAACTTAAACGTATTTGTGCGCCAATCATTAGCAATTGCAGACCATATACGGAACGGCGCCGACAATGCCCCAGTATCTTTTTTATGACGATTGTGAAAAGCCTTCCACTGGTCGGTTTGAACCAAGTGGGCATCATAAATAATTTTTGCGGCGGCACCCTGCTCTTTTTTCAAAAAATCTACATCCGACGGCATTTTGCCATTCAAAAAATCTGATAAATATTTTGTATTCTGAACCAAGACAATTTCTTTGTCTGTTAACACATCCGCAAATCGAGCAGCGTTTTCAAAATCGTTTACATATATTGCATGCTGGGCCGCTAAAAACGCCCCAAATTGCGTATCTGGGAACCCCACAGATGTCGTTTTGCGCACAGCATACATGTGTGAATACATTGCGCCACCAGCGAATATAACCACCAAAAACAGCGCACCACCGATAAATAAACTTTCTATTTTTCTCATGATTATGTTAGAATACCGTTTATGAGCAATAAAATCAAGTTTGAACAATACGAGAAATTGTTACGCCAGTGGTCCCAACGGATGAACCTGGTTGCCCCCAGCACCCTTAATGACATTCAGACACGTCATATCGCCGATTCTGCACAACTGGCAGATATATTACCAAAAAATGTAAAAATAGCAGACATGGGCAGCGGGGCTGGATTTCCAGCGGTAGTTCTGGCAATAATGGGTTGGGATGTGACATGCATAGAATCCATTGGCAAAAAAGTGTCTTTTTTACAAGCCGTCAAAGAAGAATTAGGCCTGGAAAACTTAACTATTTTTCATGGTCGCCTGGAAGATTTTGTCCGGCATTTACCGGCAAAAAACGACAATTTAGTCTTTACAGCACGTGCATTTGCATCTTTAACCAAGATTATGGATTATGTCGCACACAAAAAATGCCGGCTTTTTTTATTAAAAGGCCGGGAAATAGAATCCGAAATCAGTGACGCAAAACGCAAATATAAATTTAAATATGAATTAACACCCTCAAAAACAGGCGACGGTTTTGTCATTTATGTGCATTTTGACCGGTAATTTCACATGAAATTATTAACATTTTATTGTTTTTAGTTGTTTTTATATCTTTTACCGGCATTTGCCGGCTTTTTTTAACATTTTTACAAACACACACCAACAAAACAATTTCACATGAAATTACAAACAACCTTTTGTTTTCAGTGTATTTTTACTATTTATTTTTAACACCTTGACTGAATCGGACGTTTTTTATAAAGTTTTATTGAATTAAATTATCAGGAAAGGGAATATGGTAAAAATAATAGCTTTTGCAAATCAAAAAGGTGGCGTTGGAAAAACAACCACCGCAATAAATATTGGCGCATCGTTAGCAGCGATAAAAAAACGTGTTCTGTTGGTCGATTTAGATTCCCAAGGAAACGCAGGAACCGGCCTGGGGTTCGTTCGTGCAAACCATCAGCAAAGTGCATATGGCGTGATAATGGGCACAGCCAATATAGCTGACAATATTTTATCAACGGCGGTGCCGGGATTGCACCTGTTGCCCTCTTCCCAGGCATTGGCCGGGCTGGAGATTGATTTACTGGGGATGGAAAATCCAGAATTTAGATTACGAGATGCATTGGCAACAATATCTGAACATTATGATTATATACTGCTGGATTGTCCGCCTGCTTTGGGATATTTAACTGTCAATGCACTGACCGCTGCAAATTCGTTGGTAATACCATTACAATGCGAATTCTATGCCCTGGAAGGATTAACACAATTAATAGACACCATTTCTGCTGTACGTGAAAAATGGAATCCAAGTCTGGAAATACTGGGAATTGTTTTAACAATGTATAATAAACAATACGGACTGACACGTGCCGTCGAAGACGATGTCAGGAACGCTTTTGGCGATACCGTATTTAAAACAGTTATCCCACGCAACGTACGTGTATCAGAGGCACCAAGTCATGGTAAACCTGCCCTGTTTTATGATTTCAAATCACCGGGCGCCCAGGCTTATTTGCGTGTCGCAACAGAAATAATTGAAAGAACCGAAGGATTACAAAATGTCAGTGAATAAATTTGGTCTGGGACGTGGATTAGCAGATTTAAACCACGCCAAAGGAACAATTCCAAATATATCTGTTTTGGCCGGCACAGAACGTGTCGTTGTTAAATCTATTCCATTGGTACAAATTGGCACCAACCCAGATCAGCCACGAAAAACATTTACAGAAAATGAATTGAACGAACTGGCTGATTCCATTCGTGAAAAAGGTGTGTTGCAGCCGATATTATTAAGAACAGTGACTGGACGGCCATACATGTACGAAATCGTCGCTGGCGAACGCAGATATCGTGCCAGTAAACTGGCTGGATTAAATGAAATCCCGGCACTGGTAAAGACAATCAGCAATGAAAACGCAATGGAAATCGCACTGATTGAAAATGTTCAACGTGAAAACCTGAACCCAATTGAAGAAGCGAATGCATACAAAAATCTGATGGAACAATGTGATTACGAATTACCAGATGTCGCACGATTAATCGGTAAATCAGAAAGCTATATCAGAAATCTTTTGCGCCTGACAACACTGCCAGAATCTGTACAAAACCTGGTAAAGCAAGGTGAAATTTCTGCATCACACGCACGAACAATTGCCGTTGCAGAAAACCCAGAAGAATTGGCACATAAAATCATTAGCGAAAAAATGTCTGTAGCGGACACACAAACCGCTGTTAAGTCCGGCGTTCGTGCCGGCAAATGCCGGTCTTTTTCCACAAAAACAATCGACCAAAAACAATTAAAAGAAATGGAAAAATGCATTGAAAAATCTGTAAACGCACCGGTAAAAATCATTGAACGGCGGGGCGGGGCAGGACAGATTGTAATCTCGTTTAAAACACGAATTCAATTAGAAGAATTACTGTCAAAATTATCATAAAAAGGCCGGCAAATGCCGGTCTTTTTTTTATTTTTACAATCATAAAAATTTCTTTTATCAGTATTTAATTCCAATTATAAGTTTCTGCTTTTTTGTGTTATAATATACAATAATGTAGTGCGGGGACAAATTATGAAAAAATCATCTGAAATTATTATTTCGTTGAAAAATATAAATAAAAGCTTTCCGATGGAGTTGGGCGGAACCCAACAAGTGTTGTTTGATATAAATTTTACGGTAAAGACCGGTGAATTTGTCGCAATTATGGGACCATCTGGTTCTGGTAAATCTACGTGCATGAATATTATTGGGGCACTGGATACACCGACCAGTGGCGTTTATGAATTGTATGGAAATGATGTGACAGGATTGACCGCCGATGAATTAGCACTGGTAAGAAACGAATATATTGGCTTTGTGTTTCAACAGTTTAACCTGTTACCAAAACGCAGCGTGCTGGACAATGTCATGTTACCACTGATGTATCGTGGCATGACAATGGATGAACGACAAAGACGCGCACGAGAAATGCTGAGACGTGTAGGGTTGGAAAATTTTGAATCATATCTGCCAACACAGCTGTCTGGTGGAATGAAGCAGCGTGTTGCAATTGCACGTGCGTTGGCGGGCGAACCTAAATTAATACTGGCCGACGAGCCAACAGGGGCACTGGACAGCAAAATGGGAAATGAAATATTAAAATTCTTTAGGGAACTGAATAAAGACCTGGGGATAACAATCGTTATGATCACACATGAATTTGATATCGCAAAATATGCAGAACGATTAATACACATTCGTGACGGTAAAATAAATTATGACGGAAAAATTCCAAAGAACGACAACAATCTTTAACAAGGGCAGGGCATATATATGAGCATTAATGACATTTTAAAAGAATCATGGTTGTCAATCAGTGGCAATAAAATACGTTCGTTTTTGACAGTGCTGGGAATTATTATTGGTGTTATGGCGGTGGTTATTATGGTTGCAGTTGGCGAAACTGTACAAAAGGAAATTACCGACCAGTTTTCTTCACTGGGAACGAACACAATTATGATACGTGCAGGTGCCGCACAAAGTGCAGGGGTGCGAACAGGCAGCCGACAGACGCTTACCATTGATGACGCACAATTTATTGCAAAATTGCCCGATGTTATGGCAGTGACACCAATTCAACCTGGGTCCGCACAGATTATATATGGAAACAAAAACTGGGGCACGTCAATGATGGGTGTTTATCCAGACTATACAATCGTGCAAAACATAGAAATAGAGAAGGGCACCTTTTTTGATATGTCTGCGGTACGAAATGCATCAACATACGCTGTTATTGGACCAGAAACCGCCGAGGAATTAGGGTTGCCAGAAAATCCGATTGGTTCTGTTATCCGTATTATGAATTCACCTGTCACTGTTATTGGTGTGACCAAGGCCAAGGGAGATTCTGCCATGGGAAGTCAAGATGACATGGTTATCGTCCCAATAACAACACTGAAAAAAAGATTACAAGGTTCACGATTCCCAAATGCAGTACAAATGATTGCACTGAAACTGTATCCTGATTCCGATAATGTACTGGCAATTGAACAAATAACAACACTGTTGCGTCAGCGGCACAGGCTGAAAGACGATGCAGTTGATGACTTTCAGATTATGGATATGAAACAAATTATGGAAACAATGAATACTGTCACAGGATACATGAAGTTATTATTGATTGCAATTGCAGCTGTTTCATTGCTGGTTGGTGCAATTGGTATTATGAATATGATGCTGGTATCGGTTGCAGAGCGAACACGTGAAATCGGTATTCGCAAAGCAATTGGGGCACGTGAAATACATATCATTATTCAGTTCCTGGCTGAATCTATTATGATTTCTTTCCTGGGGTCTATGATTGGTTTAATTATTGGGGTCGGTCTGTCCCAGGGGGTAGGGCGTGGAATATTAGGATATAATGTTCCATTCAGTATTTGGCCCGTTGTACTGTCGGTATCGGTTGCTGTTGTTGTCGGATTGGCATCTGGGGTTATGCCAGCGATGAAGGCAGCAAAACTTAACCCCATCGACAGTTTAAGATATGAATAAAAAAGCCGGCAAATGCCGGTTTTTTATCGCTGAAATCCATATGAAAATTCTTTAAACGGACGCACCAATGGGTTGCTGTCCTGGATATTAACAATCTTTTGCATTTTTTGCGCTGTTTTTATAATTGTTTCTGCGCAATACTTAGACTGAGATAGATATTGTTCTTGTTTTGATGTGCGATCATATTCCCAATGCTGAACAGTTGTCACAAACGCATACAAATCAGAATATATATCATGAGATAAAATTGCATCCTTGACAGATTTCATAAATATATCCTTGGGGGATTCAACGATATAAAATGCATCAACTATGTTTTCCAACCCATGATTATTTGCATAATTAATTGCACGTGTACGCCATGCACAATCTGTTTCAGCACGTGAAAAATATTTAGCAGGATTTTTAAATGCATCTTCTAAAAATCGCAATGCAGTAATTGATTCACGACGGTATGTATGCGGCATTGTTTTCCAGCGTTTTTTTAAATCTGCACGAATTAAATAATAAAAATTAAACAATGTAATTTTTATCTGAGCGTAAATAAAATCAATTCCATCTTCGCCACGACCATTTAACGCAGGACGACGCATTAACAAACTTTTTTTCATCTATAAATCTCTTTTTTGAGTTTAATTCATGTCTTATTGTAGACAAATAAATTCAAATGTCAATTTTTTTACACAAAAAAGTTGAAATACACTTATTTTGGGTGTACCCTGGGCCCGATAGTCGTAAAAAATAGGGATAATACAAATGAAAATTCGCAATATTGCAATCATTGCACACGTTGACCATGGCAAAACAACACTGGTTGATAACATGTTGAAACAAGCTGGAACTTTCCGAGACAACGAACGGGTTGATGATCGTGTTATGGACAGTGGTGATATCGAACGTGAACGTGGTATCACAATTTCTGCAAAACCTACGTCTATTCAGTGGGGAGAATATAAAATTAATATTGTTGACACCCCTGGACACGCTGATTTTGGCGGCGAAGTTGAACGTATTCTGTCAATGGTTGATGGGGTTGTTTTGTTGGTCGACAGCGCAGAAGGACCATTACCACAGACAAAATTTGTATTATCAAAAGCATTGAAGTTGGGACTGCGCCCAATCGTTTGCATTAATAAGGTTGACCGCAGTGACGCACGACCAGACGAAGTTTTAACAGAAACATTCGATTTATTTGATAAATTAGGGGCAACTGATTCACAGCTGGATTTCCCATATCTGTATTCAGTTGGACGTGATGGATGGGCTGTGCGTGATTTAAACGATGAACACAAAGATTTAACACCACTGTTTCAATTAATCGTTGATCACGTACCGGCACCTGATTGTAATGGCGACAGATGTAAACTGGATGCACCATTTACAATGCTGGCAACCACACTGGAAGCCGACCCATATGTTGGGCGTATTCTGACAGGTAAAATTGAATCTGGTACAGTTCGGGTTGGACAGGCTGTTAAGGCAATCAATATGCGTGGCGAATTTATTGAAAATGCAAAAATCACAAAAATAATTGAACATCGTGGGGTGGAAAAAATATCCAGAGATACGGCGTCGGCTGGGGACATTGTTGTTGTAGCTGGATTTTCCAAGGCAACAGTGGCCGATACACTGTGCGCACCAGAAGTCACAGAACCAATTCCTGCAATGCCAATTGACCCACCAACGCTGACAATGACATTCTTTGTTAACACATCACCATTGGCTGGGAAATCTGGTAAAAAATTAACATCTCGTATGATTGGCGAACGCCTGTTCAAAGAAGCAGAAACAAATATTGCACTGAAAGTTGAACAAAGTGAAAATAACGAAGCCTTTGAAGTTTCTGGTCGTGGTGAATTACAATTGGGGATATTAATCGAAACAATGCGCCGCGAAGGCTTTGAATTATCTGTGTCACGTCCACGTGTTGTCATGACAGAAGGTAAAAATGGCGAAAAACTGGAACCAATCGAAGACGTTGTTATCGACGTAGATGATGAATTCAGTGGCGTCGTTATTGAAAAAATGACAAAACGCAAAGCGACGATTACAGAAATGAAAGCATCTGGTGGTGGTAAAACACGTATCGTATTTTCTGCACCATCACGTGGTTTGATTGGATATTTGTCTGAGTTTAGAACAGATACACGTGGAACAGGTATCATGAATCGTGTATTTGATAAATACGACACGTATCGTGGTGCAATTCAACAATATCGCCCGGGCGTGCTGGTATCCATGGAAAAGGGCAGTGCCGCAACATATGCGCTGTTTAACCTACAGCCACGTGGCACACTGTTTATTGATCCACAAACCGAAGTTTATTCGGGTATGATTATCGGTGAACACAGCAAAGAAAATGACCTGGAAGTCAATCCAATCAAGGGTAAAGAACTAACTAATATGCGTTCGGTAACAGCAGATGAAAAACTGTTCTTGGCACCGCCACGCAGAATTTCATTAGAAGAAGCGTTGTCTTATATCTTGGACGACGAACTGGTTGAAGTGACACCAGATACAATTCGTCTGCGCAAAAAAGAATTAGACAGCAATACCCGTAAAAAATTAAAAAAACATATTGAAGAATAAAAATAAAAGACCGGCATTTACCGGTCTTTTTTATTATTTTTTGGCATTGATTCAAACGGATGTCGCATTGCAGAGACCAATAGAATTTTTTGCTGAATATCCAATTTATACGACCCGTTGATTAGACGCATATAGTCCGAATCTGATATCCCCAGTGTATTGCACATATCAACAATCGAGTAATTACGTTTTCTGCGCATATATTCTATTTCTTGACCAAAAGTCATTCATACCCCCATTTTATAATAATAAAACCACCACAATAAATGGGTGGTTGGAGGTAGAAATCACGACACTTCGTGGCTCGGGTATTCGATATATTAACCGACCTCCAACCATGTTGGAGCATTTAACGCCTGCGCAGGCAAGTGTGTCGCGAGATTTCTAGCCTCGCATAACGGGTTACCCATTACAATCGGTATTATATCCCATACTATTTATTGTTTGCAATTAGAAAAATGTCTGATATAATCGGGTGGCAATCGGGTGGTTAGCTCAGTTGGTTAGAGCGTTACGTTGACATCGTAAAGGTCGTTGGTTCGAGTCCAATACCACCCACCATTATTCTTGGGACACATGAATATGCGAATGTACAATTAATCTTAGATAAATATTCAACGGGAATCTTTCAGACGCCCCGTTGGTGTCTGTTTTTTTTTAACAAAAGGCAAATAAAAATGGCAAAAAAATATTTGATTACGTCTGCATTACCGTATGTTAACAACAATCTGCACATCGGGCATTTGGTGGGATGTTGGTTACCCAGTGATGTTTATGCACGTTTTTGTCGTGCATGTGGGCGTGATGTTTTGTTTGTTTGCGGATCAGATGAACATGGCACAACCAGCGAAGTCGGCGCCAGAAAAGAAAATATGCCAATCGAAGAATACGTTGATAAGTATCGTGCGGCACACGAACAATCTGTGCGTGATTTTAATTTGTCTTTTGATATTTATGGGCGAACACATACAAAAAAACACCATGATTTGATTCAATCATTATTTTTGCGTCTGGAACAAGAAAATATGATTGTAGAAAAGTCTTCTATGCAGCCTTATTCTGTTAACGAACAGATGTTCTTGGCCGACAGATTTGTTATTGGCACATGTCCAAAATGCGGATATGACGGGGCATATGGAAACGAATGTGGTAAATGTGGGGCAACACTGGAACCAGAACAACTGATTAACCCGCACAGTGCAGTTGATGCGTCGTCACCGGTTGAAATGCGGGAAACCAAACACCTCTATTTTCGCACCAGCGCAATGCAAGACAAATTGCGTACATGGATTGATTCACGCAAAGGATGGTCCAAGACAGCGTTGGCAATTGCGAACAAATGGCTGGACGAAGGATTACAAGACAGTCCAATCACACGTGATTTAAAGTGGGGGATTCCGGTTAACAAACCAGGATATGAAAACAAGGTTTTCTATGTATGGTTCGATGCACCATGGGGGTACGTTTCAATATCCCAGGCGGCAAATGAAAATTGGGCGGACTGGTGGCATGGTGGCGATGATGTTCACTACACTCAATTTATGGGTAAAGACAATGTTTCTTTCCACTCTATATTTTTCCCAGCCCAAGAATTAGCCATGAACGACAACTGGAAAACAGTTGATGTTTTAAAAGGCATGAATTTCTTGAACTTTAATGGTGCCAAAATTTCTAAATCAACCGGTAACGGGATATTCTTGAACGATGCAATTCGTGAATTGCCTGCGGATTATTGGCGGTATGCAATAATCGCATCTGCGCCAGAAACAGATGATACAGATTTCACAATCGCACGTTTTGCTGATATTGTGAACAAAGACTTGAATGGGATGCTGGGGAACTTTGTATCACGTGTATGCAAATTAACTGCGAAAAACTTTGGTAATTATGTACCAAGCGCAGGCGCAACGGATTCAGATTTAGAATCACAGATTAATGAAAAACTGGCTGAATTAACCGCAGCTTTGGATGCATGTGAATTTCGTGCATCGATTGCAGCGTTGCGTGGACTGTATGCGATTGGAAATGAATATATGACAAAAATGGAACCATGGGCATTGGTAAAAAATGGCGACATGGATACGGCTGGTGCGGTATTGAACCAATGTTTCCAGTTAATTGATTTATATGCACGTGTGTCGGCACCATTTATCCCGACAGCCGCAACCAAGATGCAGAACATATTTACAACAACAAAAGATTTATCTTGGCCAGAAAAATTTGAGATACGGGTTGAAAATGGGGCGGAATTTGTTGTGCCAGAAAATCTGTTTAATCGTATTGATGATGAAAAAATTACACAATTAACCGAAAAATACACACCAAAAAAAGAAGACAACACACCCAAACCGGTTGTTGCGAAGATAGTATCTGTCGAAAATCATCCGTCACGTGATGACTTGCATATTTTGTCGGTGGATTATGGGGCGGATGCGCCGGTACAAATCGTGTGTGCCGCACCAAATGTACGTGCTGGGATGGTAAGCGTACTGGCACCGGTTGGGGCGCAATTGCCAACAATCAAAAAACCAATCGCCCAGCGCACTGTGGCCGGTGTTGAATCATTTGGCATGATGTGTGGTGCGGCTGAATTGGGGGTTGGTGATGATGATAAAAATATCATCGAATTAGGTGACGACGCAGTTGTCGGTAATATATTTATAAAATAAAAAGGGTAAAATATGTGGAAAGTAAATGTTTATATTAAAACAACACCGTCTTCGATGGGATATTTGACCAAGATAAGTCTGCCATGTTGGAAATGTCGTGAAATAACACTGAAAGAAGATAAATATGTACCTGTGTGTCAAAATGGTGGAAAATGCCGGGTGGCCGAGTATATTTCTAAACGACTGCCAAATGTGGATTACAAAATAGCCAATAAATCTATGCCAGAGATTACAATTTTAACACAGAATATCAATGAAATAGAGCGTGCGTACACAATCGCAAATCGTGCGATACGATTGGCCAGACATCAATTGTACAGATAAGGATGCATAAATGGGCAAAAAAATGACAATCTATGTTAAATCGTCCACAACATCCAATGAATATTTTCATATGGCGGATGTTAAATGTTATTGTGGGGACTATATTTTGCCAGGATGTAAAAAGTGTAAAAACTGTGACAGATGCAATGTTATTGATGCCTTGCGAAAATATAATCTAAATGTGGAATACAATCCAATTTCATCGGATAATCGCACAGCGACAATTATTGTAAAAAATATAAAAGAATTGGGGCGGGCCTATAAAATGGCAGACCAGGCAATGAAATTTTGTTGCTGCAAGCCAAAACAGAAAACTAAATAAATGAATAACGATAAATTACGTGTTGTATTATTGTCTTGCTGTGCGCCATGTTCTGCGGGCGCAATACAGCAATTAAAGGATGGCGCAATTGACGGCGTTGATAATTTTATTGTTCTGTTTTTTAATCCAAATATTTTTCCAGAATCCGAATACACAAAACGCATGGCCGAACAGATAAAATACTGTGAATCCATTGGTGCGAAATATGCTGTTCTGGAATACGATCATGATGCGTGGCGCAATGCTGTGCGTGGGTTCGAAGATGCACCTGAACGTGGTGCACGATGCTCGCTGTGTTTCGAATATCGTTTCCGTCGTGCGGTGCGTTTTGCACGTGAAAATGGATACAACGCAATTGCAAGCGTGTTGGGTGTTTCCCGTCACAAAGACCAAGCCCAGGTGGATACCGCCGCCACAAACACATGCGATGATATTGAATATTTACCCATAAAATGGGATGAAAATTTACGCATACAGATAAACCGCAATTCTGATTTTTATCGCCAAAATTATTGCGGGTGCGAATTTAGCATCAGAAAGATATAAAAAACCCGGCAAATGCCGGGATAAAAAAACACCAGTTTTTATTAAAATCTGGTGCTTTTTATTTTTGTTTTTGATTCTGTTGGTTGTAATATTTTGGAAATAATATTGCACCAATATTTTCACACATATACTGGTTTTTACATTTTCCATTACATAAATTCTTGATACATTTTTTATGTATTATTTCTGAGCAGCTGCACCATGTGCCAGCACAATGCATAAATATATGTCCTTCGTCATCAAGTGTTTCTGAATCAAATGTGCGATTTATATTTAATGTTTTGCCGTCCGATGATAATGTCGCAGTCATTTTACACAAACCAAATTTTCGCATCGGATATGGTGATTGCGACAAATTTTTGATAATTTGATTCGCCTGGGACAGGGTAATGTGTGACATTTCTGTATGCAGACCATTAATTGTATTGCCATTTTTATCCAGCATATTAAAACACACACCGATTGGTTTATCAGTCATAATTTATCCTTTTGTTATTGTTTGGTTGGGAGATTTGCAGGAAGAAAAATTTTTGTAAAATGCCCCCAGAATTTTTTACATTTTCATTTTTTGTAAAAACATTCGGTTCTGGCATAAACGACCCTGTACGGTTGTTTGATTTTCCCCTACGCAACAAAAAGTACACAACGAATCGGGAAACAGTCAACAAATCATTATATTTGCGATTTGACAAAATCCAGTCTATAATGGGTATATTAAACATAAAAAAAGGCACATTATGTCTTCTATTTTTGTTTTTCCAGGCCAGGGCGCACAAAGTGTTGGTATGGGCAAAGAACTGTACGAAAACAATGCAGACGCACGTGCTGTATTTGACGCAGTGGATGTGGCGTTGGGGGAAAAACTGACCGATGTCATATTTAACGGACCGGCGGAAACACTGACACTGACGGCAAATGTTCAGCCGGCAATTATGGCCACGTCTATTGCAATGTTGCGTGCATCAGACACAAAATTACCAGATTTTGTCGCAGGACACAGCTTGGGTGAATATACTGCACTGTGTGCAGCGGGCGCATTGTCTGTTGGTGATGCGGCAAAGTTGTTGCGCATACGTGGTAATGCAATGCAAAACGCTGTGCCTGTTGGCGATGGGTTAACCGCTGTAATATTAGGATTAGATATTGATGCAGTACGTAAAATTTGCGCAGAAACAGAATGTGATGTTGCAAATGATAACTGTCCAGGCCAGGTGGTTATTTCTGGATTGCGGGGCGTGGTTGAAAAAACAATACAAATCGCAAAAGAGCAGGGTGCAAAACGTGCAATGCCATTGGCATTATCAGTGCCGGTTCACTGTCGGGCCCAGGCGTCTGCAGCAGACGTAATGCGTGATGCACTGGAAACAGTTGAATTTAAAAAACCAATTGTGCCAATTATATTAAACAAAACATGTATACCAACCCAAAATGTCGATGAAATCAAAGATGCGTTGGTATATCAAATGACACATGGTGTTCGTTGGCGTGAAAGTGTTTTAGAAATGGAAAAGCTGGGAATTACAGAACAGATTGAGGTTGGGCCTGGTAATGTTTTAACAGGTCTGTGTTCCCGCATAACAGATAAAATAACCGCAAAAAAATTGGAGATATAATTATGTTTGATTTATCAGGTCGTGTTGCATTAATAACAGGCGCCACCGGTGGTATTGGTGGCGCAATCGCACGTAAAATGAAAGAAGCGGGCGCAACAGTTGTTGTATCAGGCAGAAACACTGCAAAAATGGACGCAGAATTCGGTGATGAATATATTAAAATTCCATGCGACCTGGCAGCGGATGGTGGCGCAGTTGAATTGGTTATGAACACAATTGATAAATGCGGAAAAATTGATATTTTAATTAATAACGCAGGTATTACACGTGATACTTTGTTGATGCGTATGAGTGATGAACAATTCGACGATGTTATTAATACTAATCTGCGTTCTTGCTTTAAAATGTGTCGTGCAACAATCATGCCGATGATGAAAAATCGCTTTGGTCGCATTATAAATATGGCATCTATTATTGGCGCAATCGGGGGACCAGGTCAGGCAAACTATGCAGCAAGTAAAGGCGGCATGATTGCAATGACTAAATCCATCGCTGCCGAAGTGGCATCACGTGGTATCACTGCAAATGCTATTGCACCAGGATTTATCAAAACACCAATGACAGATGTATTGCCAGAAGAATTAAAGAAAACATATCTGACCCAGATTCCAGCAGGTCGATTTGGTGAACCAGAAGATATCGCAAATGCATGCGTATTTTTAGCGTCGGACGAGGCATCTTATATTAATGGCCAAACATTACATATAAACGGTGGTATGGGGCGTTTCTAGGCAATGCAAAAATACGATGTAATTGTTATTGGTGGTGGACACGCCGGGGTAGAAGCGGCGGCGGCATCTGCACGTCGTGGGGCAAAAACATGCCTGATGACAATGGCGGAAAGTGATTTAGGGGCATTGTCATGCAACCCAAGTATTGGGGGCCCCGGTAAATCACAAATGGTCGCAGAAATGTCAGCACTGGGCGGCGTTATGGGACGTGCGGCGGATAAATCCGGCATCCATTGGCGTACACTGAATGCGACACATGGGGCAGCGACCCAGGCGCTGCGTGCGCAAATTGATCGCAATTTATACCACAAGGCAATTGTCGATATTTTATCTGAATATAAAAATCTGGATATAAAGTATGAGCCTGTTATTGATTTAGATATTCAAAAAAAGACTGTAAATAATGCATATACAGCAAAATCAATCGTTTTAACCACTGGTACTTTTTTACATGGTGTCGTGACACGTGGTGACGAAAAAATCTTATCCGGGCGACTGCAGGATGATGGCACATACCAGGCGGCAGATAAAAATATTTCTGACATTCTGCGTGGGGCAGGATTCAAAATTCTGCGGTTAAAGACAGGGACACCTGCACGCATTTATCGTGATTCAATCAACTGGGGGGTATGTGAAATCCAGGAACCAGACACACCACATGACTGGTTTGATTTGGGTGATGAAAATAATAGTTATCACTGCGCATGTTATATCACACATACAAACGAAAAAACACATGATGTCATTCGTGAAAATATAAAAAATGCACCTATGTATAATGGTGATATTGTGGGTACTGGACCACGTTATTGCCCCAGTTTGGAAGATAAAGTTATGCGTTTTCCAGAACATAAATCACACCATGTTTTCTTGGAACCCGAAGGTTGGGACAGTGATATTATTTACCCCAATGGTATTTCAACCAGCTTTGGCAGCGATATTCAGGATACCTGGATTCGTACAATACCAGGATTGGAAAATGCACGCATTGCACGTTATGGTTATGCAATAGAATACGATGCGATTGATGCACGTGCACTGAATGACAAATTGCAAAGCAAAGATATTCCACATATGTTTTTTGCCGGACAAATCAATGGCACTTCTGGATACGAAGAAGCCGCCGCCCAAGGTTTGGTTGCGGGGGCAAATGCGGCTGCATTCGCATTGGGAAAAAACTATCTGGAACTGGACCGAACAAGTGCGATGATTGGTGTATTAATTGATGATATAACAACACTGGGGGTTGATGAACCATATCGTATGTTTACATCACGTGCAGAATACAGATTGAATTTACGAGCGGACAATGCAATTGCACGATTGGGACAAATTGGTGTTAGTTTAGGATTAATATCCGAAGAAAGATTTAATACAATATATAATCTGAAAAAAGATACTTTTACAGAAAATGATAAATTCTATGCTGGATACATTGCACGCAACGAACGTGAAATTGCAGCATATAAACGTGATGCAAATTTAAAAATCCCAAATGATTTTAAATATGACGGTTTACCGGGTCTGACGAATGAGCTGGTTGAAAAACTGAACGCAACCCGTCCAGAAAACATCGCTGATTTATCAAGAATTCCAGGCATGACCCCAGCAGGTATTATGGTCGTATTAAGAAAAATAAAATCATAAAAAACACCGGCAAATGCCGGTGTTTTTTTATTTTTTATCGACGTGGACCCCCCATCGGATTTCCCATTCGCATCTGGTTTCCAGATGACATTGTTTTTGCACCAACACGTCCTGTTATTATCTTGTCCCCGATTTGAATTTCATCAGAAACAATTTCTGTTTCTGTGGCGGTACTTAAACCTTTTTGATACGGAACAACAACAATATTTTCATCACGCATTAACATTAAATGTGTTTTTGGGGTGGCGCCATTGATAACACTTTCATCTGCGACACCGTTGAATGTACGTACCAAGAACGCTGCATTTGGGGCTTTCCACACATTTTCTTTTTCAGAAATTATAATCGTCACAAATGCCGTCATACCAGGTTTCAAACGCAGATCTGTATTATCAACATCAATTACAACAGTGTAAACAACAACGTTTGATGTGATAGTTGGAGATAAACGTATTTGACGAACAACACCTTCGAATGTTTCTGTTGGATACGCATCAACTGTAAATGTCACAGGTTGGCCATCTTTGATTACACCAATATCAGCTTCAGACACAGATGTTTCGATTTGCATTTTTGTTAAATCTTCGGCAATTTCAAACAAGTCTGGCGTCTGGAATGATGCAGCAACAGTTTGACCAACATCAACCTTGCGTGATATAACAGTACCATCAACAGGGGATGTAATTGTCGCATACCCCAGATTCGTCACTGCACGTTCGTATTGTGATTGCATACGCTTTACGGACTGTTCAGCCTGTTGATATGTGGTTTCTGATTGTTCCATTTCAGCACGTGAAATAAAACCATCTGCGTACAACATTTTATTGCGTTCATATTCATTTTTTGCATAATCACGTTGTGATTTTGCACTGATTAAAGATGCATTTGCTTCATCAACAGTTGCCTGTAAAACAGATGGTTCAATCGTTAATAAAATATCACCCTTTTTTACAGTTGAATTAAAGTCTACATACAAATTATCAATCGTGCCAGAAACCTGGGACCCAACATTGACAGTGTTAACAGGTTGAATCTCACCGGTGGCGGTCACAACCTGGCGCAGATCACCACGAGATATATTTACCAGCGAATATTCAGCACGCTTGTTTTCATCACCACCAAAAATAAATATTCCGCCCAGTACAGCCACAATTAAAATCATAACCCACCAGCGTTTTCCCCAAATCCACGACCCTAGACGACGGTACCATGGACGCTTTTTTGCAACCGGTTCAACAAGTGTTTTTTTATTCACTTTCTTTTTCATTATTTTGTTCCTTTTCTACTTCTGCCTGGATTTCACCAACCGATAATGCAACCGCTGCACGCTTGGTAAATAAATCATAGCGTGCTGCATTATGTTGCTTTTGCGCATCAACCAGTTCTGATTGTGCCGTTTGCCAATCCAGCATTGTTGCACGACCAACACGATACATCCCAGCGGTCACACGTTCTGATTCTGTGGCCGATGTTAACAATGTCTGTGTTTGGGATAAAACCTTTTGTGCGGTTTTATAGTTTTGATATGCCGTAAATACGTCAAGAGACGCATTGTCAGATGTACTGCGTTCCTGTTCAATGGCACGTTCATAGTTTGCCTGGGCACTGCGAACACCGTACATGTTTGCAAAACCTGCAAATATTGGCATTGATGCACGTATGCCGATGCTGCCACTGATTTCATCCATACCGGCACCGTATGTTTCAGATGGACGATTATTCCATGAAACAGACCCAGACGCAGATATCGATGGCAGATTTTTCAAAAATGCGCTGTTGCGGCGATGCCATGCCGCATCCTTGTTCGCAGATGCACGCAATAAATCAGGCCGCTTCTGTTTGGCAATTTCTAATAATTCATCCAGCGATTTGGTATCACCGGGCGTACCAATTTCTGATGGTAAATCTGCGATTTCCAATGCCTGGTCAGCCGAGAAAGATAATTGCGCCAGTAATTTCCCCTTAGCTATTTCACGATTGTTTTTTGCACGTTCTAAATCCAGTTCACGACTGGCCAATGTTGTGTCAGCCCTTAAAACATCAGCCTTGGCAACGGAACCAGCCTTAAATTTTTTTGATGCTGTTTCATGTGCTGTTTTTGCAACAGACAATAACATTTGGGCCGATTTCACGTCCGCATCCGCATTTAGCAGCGAATAATATGCACCAATCAGACCATAAACATAATCTTGAACGGTTTCATCATAGTCAAAACCAGCCGCGCGCCACGTATCAATCAACTGATTCTGATCTGATAAACGTTTACCAAAATCAAATATCAAATAAGATGCAGATAAAGATGCACCATATGACCAATCACCCCATTCCTGGTTTCTGTATGGCAAAGAAGCATTTGCACCCAAGCTTACATTTGGCAAATAATTTGCATAGCCAGCATTTTTTGAAAAACGTGCCGATTCGTACGATAAATATGCCGATGCAGTTTGTGGATTGCGACATAAACCTAAATCAATAACCTGGGGCAGATTAAGGCGTTCAGATGGCACAGTTGTGCGTGTTGCACAGCCTTCGGTCACACCAAACGCATAAAGTGGCGCAAGACAAAACAGTATAAATGACAGTTTTCTCATATAAATTCTCTCTCTGGTACAATACTTTTTATATTTTATATATTTTTATGTTGAATTACAATTTTTTTTTGCTTAATATGACATACGCAGTTAAGGCTTGGTGGCAGAGTGGTTATGCAGAGGACTGCAAATCCTTGGATGCCGGTTCGATTCCGACCCAAGCCTCCAGATAATAAAAAAACGTCCGATTTTCGGACGTTTTTTGTTTTATTTTTTTATAAACATGCAAATGCTGCACTGTTATTTTTTATAACAAACCACCCCATTCGATAATCTGTTGCGTATACAGTTAACAAAAACAAGGCAATGATACCTATGACCAATAAAACATTTCCACGCTTGCCACGCATGCAGTACAGCGCAATGTTATAAAATAAAAACAACACATATGCATCAACAAGGATACTGATTACCCACATAGATACACAATTAAACGCCAATGCATTTAACCCAAGTATTACAGGATACATAAAAAACACAGATGCCAATCCCTTAATTGCAATTTCCCAATCACGTTCACCACCTGTAATTTCAGATACCAACATCATCAGACCACCCATGATGAACAAAACACCAACTGCAATAACGGGTGTAATAATAAGTGCGCTGAACAAAGAACCGATTGTAAAAGATGCCCCTGTTAGTAAATTAATCACAAAAACCAATACACCACCCGCCAGACCGTATAAAAAAGCCTTGAACATGGCTTCTTCCATATTTCCGTCGGCAACAATTTTTGTAAAATAGCGACGTGGGTTTACAATTATGCTGCGGATATGGCCAAATGCTCGTTTTAACTTTTTAATCATTTTTTACCCCCAGAATTTGATTATTAATATTTTTGCTTTATAATTACAAAAAATCAATGGAAAAAAGTAATGTTAAAAATAACAATAGCCGGACGCCCAAATACAGGTAAGTCTACATTATTTAATGCCCTGACGGGGACACGTGATGCACTGGTTCATGATCGCCCTGGGGTCACACGTGATACAATTGGTGGACATTTCAGCAACCGCCCATATTCTGTTATGGACACAGCCGGTCTGGAAAATGCAAAAAGCGGTATCGCATTAGATTCTACCAACATGGCAATCGACGCAATTGTTCAGGCAGACGCTGTATTATTTGTTGTTGATGGACGTGTGGGATTAACCAACGAAGATTTAGACTGGGCACGATTGGTACGCAGAAAAACAAAAGCACCTGTTTTATTATTAGTGAATAAATCTGAATCTGGTAAACGTATGGCTGATGTTCATGATTTTTATAAACTGGGATTTGGTGAACCACAATTAATTTCTGCGGAACACAAACGTGGTTTTGATGCAATATATGATTTCTTGGATAAAATCGCAGGTGACGAAATCACAACAACAGATAACACACAAAAAACTGTTGATACACGTGTAAAAATCGCCATCATGGGACAACCAAATGTCGGAAAATCAACACTGGTAAATCGTGTTCTGGGCACACAACGACAAATCGTTATGGATGCACCTGGGATTACACGTGATACTGTTAAAATCCCAACAAAGTTCTATGGGCGTGATATTGTCTTAATGGACACAGCAGGGCTGCGCCGCAAGGCAGGGGTCACAGATGATGTTGAAACATTGTCTGCACTGAAATCACTGGACGCAATTGGGAAATCTGATGTTGTTATATTAGTAGTGGACGCAACAAAAAATATTGAAAATCAAGCACTGGGGATTGCAGGACGTGTTTATGATGCCGGAAAAATATTATGCGTTGCACTGAACAAATGGGATCTGGTCGACCCATCAGAACGTGATGAAAAATTATTAAAATTAAAACATCAATTTTCAAATTCTTTTCATCAGATTATAAAACCGTTGATTTTGGCAATATCGGCAGAAACTGGTATGGGGGTACAAAACCTGTTCAAACGTGTTTATGAACAATGGGATATATCTTCATCAACAGCACCGACCAGTTTGATTAACAGAATCATTGAAAAATTAGTCGCTGAACGTCAGCCACCAATGTCACGATTAAAGCGACCAATGAAAATTAAATTTGCACGACAGACTGGACGTCACCCAATGCGAATAACAATTAATGTTGGGGGCGCATCGGACATACCAGAATCATATACCAGATATTTACGTCGTGGAATTGCAACAGCATTAAAATGGGAACATCTGCCAATTGTTATTGAATACGAAAAATCAGAAAATCCGTTTGATTAAAAAACCGGCAATGCCGGTTTTTTTACATTGGTAATTGCACACCGTTTGTTGCATCGCCCATAACCCTGTCAATTAAATCATCGGCTTTTTGTTTGGCGTCTTTGTATGCATCAGCAACGATTTTTGCAACAGCGTCTGCGCCCTGGGACAAAACATCTGGACGAATTGTAATATTAACCAAATCATATTTCCCGGTCATATCAACAATACATGCACCACCAGATGCAATTCCCTTGACCACTGTTTTTGATAAATTTTCTTGGGCCAACGCTACTTTATTTTGTAATTCCGCAGCCTGGGCCATTAAGCTTTCCATATCCATGTTATCTCTCCCTGTGTTGAATATTAACGCCCCATGATGGGGCGTTATGATTATTTCTTAATCTCTTCGCCTGTTTTCTGATCGATTCCAACCATTGACATACGGGTTTTACCACGTTTGTCAGCACCCAAGAATCGAACATAAACTGTATCGCCTTCTTTGATTTTTGTATCTTCGATTTTTGCGATACGTTCACCGGTGATTTCAGAAATATGAACCATTGCTTCGAATCCGTTCATGATTTTTACAAACAAACCGAATTCTTTCATACCAGATACAGTACCTTTGTAAATCTGGCCAACTTCTGGTTCAGCAACGATATCTTTGATACGTGCAATTGCATTGTCTGCATCTTCTTTTGATGTTGCCATGATTTTAACAGTACCATCATCTTCCAAATCAATAATCGTGTTTGTTTCACGAACCAGTGCCTGGATTACAGAACCACCTTTGCCGATAACTTCACGAACTTTGTCTGGATTGATTTTCATGGTGTAAGCCTGGGGGGCATATTCAGAAACATTTGCACGTGGTTTCTTGATTGCTTTTTCAATCTTGCCCAAGATGTGCATACGGCCATCTTTTGCCTGGGCCAGCGCACGTTCCATGATTTCAAATGTGATGGATGTAATTTTAATATCCATCTGCAGGGCTGTGATACCCTGGTCGGTACCAGTCACCTTAAAGTCCATGTCACCCAAATGGTCTTCGTCACCCAGAATGTCTGTCAAAATAGCGTAATCATCGCCTTCTTTAATCAGACCCATTGCGATACCGGCAACTGGGCGTTTCATTGGTACACCACCGTCCATCATTGCCAATGTCGCACCACATGTCGTTGCCATTGATGATGAACCGTTTGATTCCAAGATATCTGATACAATACGAATTACATAATCAAATTCGCTGCGACTTGGTACCATTGGATGAACCGCACGCCATGCCAGATTACCATGACCAATTTCACGACGACCTGGGGCCTTGATACCTTTGGCTTCACCAACAGAATAGCCAGGGAAGTTATAGTTCAAGATAAAATCACGTTCTTCGGCACCATCCAAAGATTCGATTGGCAATGCATCTTTGCCGCCACCCAATGTCAATGAAACCAAAGCCTGTGTTTCACCACGTGTGAACAACGCAGAACCATGTGCACGTGGCAGAACCCCCAGTTCAATTTCAATTGGACGAACAGTCTTGTTATCACGACCATCAATACGTGGTTTGCCAGCCAAGATATTGCCACGCATAATACGTGCAGTCAGATTTTCAATAACTTCGTCTGCCCATGATTCTAATGTTGATGTCGCACGAACTGATTCTGGGAACAATTCAGGAATACGTGATTTTGCCTGGGCATGAATATCTGCCAATGTTTCCAGACGAACCAATTTTTCTTTAATCTGCAACGCTTCTTCAATTGCAGGTGCAAACTGTTCAAAATCAGATTCCATTGCAATCTGTTCTTCTGTTTTTTCTGGTGTTTCCCAGCGTTCTTTACCAGCCTTGTCAACCAATTCATTAATTGCATTAATAACCGATTGTTGTGCATCAAAACCGAATTTTACCGCACCCAGTGTGGTCGCTTCGTCTAATTCACCAATTTCAGATTCAACCATCAAAACACCGTCCTTGGTTGCAGCAACAACCAAATCCATTTCGGATTCTTCGACCATTTTTTTAGATGGATTTAAAATATATTTACCGTCTGCATATCCAACACGTGCGGCACCAATTGGGCCCTGGAATGGAACACCAGATATTGCCAACGCTGCAGATGATGCAATCATCGCCAAGATATCAGGCTGATTCTTTTTATCATAAGAAAACACCTGGGCAATAACTTGGACCTTGTTCTTGAATGTTTCTGGGAACAATGGACGAATAGGGCGGTCAATCAAACGTGCAGTCAATGTTTCTGCTGTTGATGCTTTGCCTTCACGACGATCACGAGAGCCAGGGATACGACCAGCTGACGCAAACTTTTCTTGATAATCAACAGTTAAAGGAAAGAAATCCTGACCTTCTACGGCAGATTTTTCTGCACAAACTGTTGCCAACACCATTGTTTCACCCATTGTTGCCAACACAGAACCATTTGCCTGTTTTGCCATACGTCCCGTTTCCAAACGCAGTGTTTCATCACCGTATTGGATTTCTACCGCAACAGGGTTATTTAATTTGGCATCTTTTTTAAATAATCCAAATACCATTTTTTACTCCATTTATATTTTGTTTCTTCTTTTGAGTGCGAAGAAAAATCATTCGTTTTTATACTTCCGCAAAGCATAAAAAGGAACAATTTCATCTTCGCTTGGGCTGATTATAAAGCATATTTAGGCGTTTGCAAATAATAATATTTACCTGTTTTTTCCAAAACTTTAAAAAATACTGGACAAATCATTTTTTTTAGTTTAATATGGCTGGGCTTTGGGTGTTTAGCTCAGTTGATTAGAGCATCTCGTTTACACCGAGAGGGTCGGGGGTTTGAGTCCCTCAACACCCACCAAGATCAATCCGCAAGCAGCGGATTTTTTAGTCTAAGGGTTAATAGACAAAAAACAGAAAAGTATATATAAAGGCCTGAGATATGACTGAATTTAACGCAACAAATATTATTACACAATGGTCTGAAATGACACCAAAATTGCGCGAACAGAATATACAACTGTATCGTGACGCTATGTCAAAAACAGATTTGGTTGCCCAATGGGATAAATTAACCCCAATACAAAAGCAATATTTGGGCGATTTGTACAAATCACAACGCAATGAAAAATACAAAATTCATAAAAAACGTGCCCAGGCTGCTGCTGAAAAAAACGAACAATCTATTAAGATGGATAATTTTAATCAGCGTTTTATCATGAATATAATGAACAGATACGCCCCAAAAGGTTATCGTTTTGTATTAACTGGCAGCGACAGACGTATCGCAATTGAATCAGCCGAAATTATGGGAAACCAAAAACCACGTGGCGCATTTATTTCAGATATCTCTTTTGATATGATTGAAGGAGTGTACGGCAGCCTGTTTAAAAATGACAAAGAAGCATTTACAAGCGACACCATTTATTGGCGTATGCGTGGATTTATTCCAGATAAACCATATCGCACAACAAAAGAAAAACACGAACAATATGTAAAGACATTGGAAGGTATTTCAAGACAAACAATTCCTTATATTGATTTCTTGCAATCTAAACCAAGTACACCTTGGTTCAGAAAGAACGCAATTATCGTTCAAGGAATTATGGATTCTGGAAAAGCTGCACCAAAGTTTTTGAACGACAGATTACACAAAGATGTAAACAGTATTGTTTGGTGGACTTTCCGTCGTGCAATGCGCCAGGTTAAGGCATCAAAACTGGTCAAATATAAAAACAGCTATAAAAAGACAATGAACCGAATAAACGTTGTACCGGGCACACGTTCTGGTTTTACAATGTGGCGTGATGATATTGATTTGAAAAATCGTACTGCGTTGCGTGCACACCTGGAACATCTGCAATATGATGTTTTAGCCAAGGCAGCAGAAGACAAAAATCCGCAGTTGGTTGCAAAAACACAATCTGAAATCAGCAAATTAAAATCTATACTGGGCGCAGATTATGAAATAACACAAAAACCAGCACGTGATATGTTGCGTGATACGTTTTACACAAAACAAAAAGTAAAACAAAACGGCACAACAGTCATACAAAAAAAGGAACGTGTGTTTTCAGACAAAATGCATACATTAAAACAATTTTGGTTGCTTGTCACAGCAAAAGAACAAAAAAGTAAAACAAAATAAAAAACCGCCAATTGGCGGTTTTTATTTTATTCTTTGCGTGTCCAATCACGTATTTCTTGAACCCACGCTTCTTGCAGACAGTGTTCACGCAATGCCGCAGAATCAGCCGTTGCATTATCACCATACAACGTACCCTTGCTTATTGATTCTTTTATCTTAGCAATCGCATCTTCTGATGCACCGGTACCATTCAAGATTTCATTCAATGTCACGATATTGCGACATTTATTTGTCGTATAATCCTGGGTATTTTTACACTGATTGCTGTCCGCTTCGTCGATAACAGCCTTGAACTGGGACATTGATGGATTACATACCATTTCTTCATAACAGTGTGGTACATTTGAAACCTGGGCGCAGTATGTTTTAATACGTGCATCTGACCAGTTATCTTCTGAATCACGCTGGGTTTCATAACAATCATGTATTTCGCTTAGACATTCGTTAAAGTTTGTCTGGGCAGCAATCGCAGCCGACAAAATAGAATCAGCTTCTTCTTGGGCAAATTCCAAGCGTTTTTGTTGCAACGCCTGTTTAGCTGCAGCCTTTTGATAGCCAATATTTTGTGCCGTCACACGCAATTGTTCACCATAAGAATCACAATCCGCATTCGCATCCAATGCATATTTTTGCATAATGCTGCGACGTGCGTCTGCAACCGGACCACGCAGGCTGGCATATGGATCACCAGACGCCGATGTATAACCAAAGCATGTTGCAGAATTCGATGATGTATAACCACTGTTTGCGGTGACAAAATTCAATTCATACGAACCTGTGTTATTTACACTTATTTGACTGTTATAGTTATATGGACACTGCGCCTGGCCGTTACCGCATTTGCGCCCACCAGATGGTGGCATACCACACGCTTCATAAATACCATTAAAACAGGAATCTAAGACACGTGAACACACATTGTTATGTGCATATTCAAACAGTTCGTATCCCCATGTTTCTGCCAATGAATCTTTTAAATTATCCCTGTCGGCCATTGATCCGCTGATGCCAGACAAATCGCCAACAACACTGGAAATCCCTTCGAATGCAGATAACAAATCATCTGTATCATCTTTTAAGATAGTGACCGTTTTATCCTTGGCGTCGGCCCATGCCTGCAAAGATGCCAATATATCAGAGCCACTGCCATCTATGTTTGCAATATCAAATCCAAATTCATTATCTGAACAATATGCTGGTGCTGAGCATGATGAATTACTGGCATAGATACCATGGTTATTACACCATTCTACGGCCTGGGTCGAATTTGTACCGTATTTATTTGTCACCTCTTGCCAGGAAACACAATTCATAACTTTTTCTGCATCTGTTAATTTAAACGCATCAGAAACATCTTTGCCCTTGTTTGCAATTAACAACGCCAATTCACCAGAAACCTTAATCAATTCTTCGTTTGCTGTTTCCAGTTGCGCTTCTGCCTCTGCGAATGCTTTGACACGACCAGCGCACGCACAACGACGCTGGGCCGCATTACGTGCAGTACAAATTTCGTCCATGCATGTATAGTAAGATTCCATACAGTTGCTGAACGCTTCTGCGGAAATTAACCCAGTTGTTGAATCTATGATATTTGAATAATTCCCTGTATATAGTGAATTTGATAAATATGAATAATTGTTGCTGGTCGAACCCTTGGATCCACGTATTGCACTGCCCTGAAGGGAAACACGTGACGTATCCGTTGCACGTGCACGAACCACACGACCAGATGTTGCACCCGGCATACGGGCCGCCGTATTTGTCGCCACACGTGATACTACATTACGACTTGTGACACCACGTGAAATCGATGGAACAGATTGAACCGTACGGGTTGTACGGGTATTTACACCACGTGACGCAACCCCACGTGACGAAGATGCAACCGAACCATTTGCAGAATCACCACGACCACGTGAAACAGTTGAAGTGTTTGAATCTGTGCGTGGACTGGCACGACCAGAACGAGCCGTATTCCCAGCACGTGTCGCCTGGGGACCATATACACCATTCGATGCAACCAGCGCAATTGGATCTGCAAACGCAGCACGCATAGACATAATCGTAGAGCATGTCAAAAACGCACCACCCAGCAAAAATATTGTGCCAACGGCATTTTTACAACAATTTGTAAAATTATGACTTTTCATATTTATACTCCCCCTGCGACTGGTTTTACCCAGAATTTCGCATATTTTGTGCACCAGCAACGCGCATAACGCACGTATACTTTATATTGATTATAACATTTTTGTCTGGGTCTGTAAACACTTTAGTGAACGTGCTTTTTCATATTTTGGGAATTACATCAAATGGATAAATTCGGAATAAAAAATATAATGTCGTATTATGAAATTTTATCCAACAATTTTAATGACAGTTCTTTCATTTTCAGCATATGCAAACCCAATGTTTGCAGACAACACACAAAATAACATCGGAATATATATCGCACAAAGCACCGGACATGGAGATTTAGGACATCTGATTTTTCCATGGGATTGGAAAATAAATCCGATGACAATCATTATTGCACAATACAGCCAACCAATAAATGTTTTTAGATTACCTGGGCGCATAAACATTGGATTAATGCAAAATTTTGCATACAACACTGACAAAGGCAAATCTTTTGGCGCAATTGGGATTTCATGGGACGTATCGTTAATAAACTGGAACGGATGGT
The DNA here is from genome assembly GCA_017505705.1 of Alphaproteobacteria bacterium. Taxonomy (GTDB): domain Bacteria; phylum Pseudomonadota; class Alphaproteobacteria; order Rs-D84; family Rs-D84; genus Enterousia. Next base: position 188,642 of record JAFVOS010000011.1, on the reverse strand, counting down.
ATTTTGGAATCGGCATTGGGCCATACCTGCGTGACAGTGGTGACAACTATGTTGAAAGCCGCTTGGTTTTTGGAGAACGATTTTTTATCGGAAAAAACATCAGCAAAAATATACACGCAGAATTGTTTACACAACATTTTTCCAATGGGGATTTTACAGAGGTAAATCGTGGGTTTAATTTTTTAGGGCTGGCAATAAACTATAGTTTTTAATATTTGATAAAAACAAATAAAAATATACTGGAAATTAGCACAAATTTGTTTTATAGTCGTGGGCGTCGTGCCGGTGTAGCTCAGCTGGTAGAGCATCTCATTCGTAATGAGGGGGTCGTAGGTTCAAGTCCTGTCACCGGCACCAGAAGTTTAAATAAAAAAAACATGAAACAGGCAACAATAATTATTATTAAATAACTGGCAACTGCGCTTTGGCGGTGGCTGGGGCGCACAGGCGCCTTTTTTTAATAATAAAAATACGGGAGTATAGTTATGTCATATCCAAAAACCGACCCACGTGCAGACTTTACAGCCATAGAACATGATTTATTATCATACTGGCGTGAAAATGATGTTTTTCATAAAAGTTTAGAAAGAACAAAATTAGGTCATCCTTTTTCTTTTTATGATGGACCACCTTTTGCAAATGGTTTGCCACACTGGGGACATTTGGGTGTATCTGTGGTAAAAGATATGGTTTCACGCTATCAAACAATGAATGGACGATTTGTACGTCGTGAACTGGGGTGGGACTGTCATGGTTTGCCGGCTGAAAACTCGGTAGAAAAAAAAGTTGGAAAATCTGCCAAAGATATTGTTGCAAATGACGGCATAGCAGCATTCTGTGATATGTGCAAGACAGATGTTATGACATATACAAATGAATGGAATCACTTTATCACCCGCATGGGTCGTTGGGTTGATATTGGTGATAACTATGGTTATAAAACCATGAACAAAAATTACATGGAATCCATGTTGTGGACATTGAAATCGCTGTATGAAAAAGGCCTGTTATATAAAGATTACAGCGTTAATCCATATGACTGGGTAAATGGTACTGTGATTTCAAATTCCGAAGCGTCCAGTGACTATCGTGAAATTATTGATGATGCAGTGACAGTATGGTTTGAACTGGGAAACAAAGACCGTGTTATAGCATGGACAACAACACCATGGACACTGCCCGCAAACAGTGCATTAGCAGTCAACCCAAACATGACATATCTGCGCATGCAGGACAGCGATGGCGCAGTTTATGTTGTCGCAGAAAGCCGGTTAAAGGCATATGAAAAACAATTTGCAAATGCAACAGAAATTGGGCGTATTAAGGGTACAGATTTGGTGGGATTACACTATACACCACTGTTTCCATATTACGCTGGTCAATCTGATTTGTTGTTCCAAGTAATCCCGGCAGATTATGTTTCTGACAGCGATGGTACAGGCATTGTGCACATTGCACCTGCGTATGGTGCCGAAGACTTTTGGGCAGCAAAAGCAATTGACCCACATTTCCCAGTTTTGTTAAACGTTGATGATTATGGCAACTTTGATGAAACAGTCACGGATTTTGCAGGCGAAAATATATTTGATGCAACACCAAAGATTTTAGATTGGTTAAAACAAAATGGTAAACTGGTAAAAAAAGAACAATATAAACACAGCTATCCATTTGGTGACCGCAGCAAACAAAAATTAATTCAGCGTGCAACAAATTCTTGGTATATCGACGTGCCAAAAATCAAAGATAAATTGCTGGCAAATAATGCCCAGGTTAATTGGACCAGCGCCGGCGAACGTTTCCGTATGTGGATAGAAGGCGCACGTCCATGGTCAATATCCAGAAATCGTTTCTGGGGAATGCCATTGCCAATCTGGGAAAAAGACGGTGAATTCAAAGTATTCGGTTCAATCGCAGAATTAGAAGAATTTTTTGGTGTAGAAATCGATGATTTACATCGTCCAACATTAGATAATTTGACCAAAGATGGTTGGACACGTATCCCAGATGTTTTAGATTGCTGGGTTGAATCAGGTTCTATGCCATGGGCGTCGTTGCATTATCCTTTTGAAAACAAAGATAGATTCAATGCAACATTCCCAGCAGATTATATTATCGAAGGGCAAGATCAGACACGTGGGTGGTTCTATGCGTTGATGGTATTGGCAACAGCATTGTTCGACAAACCTGCTTTCAAAAATGTATCTGCAAATGGAATGATTGTTGATGAAAATAAAAAGAAATTCTCTAAATCATTAAAGAATTTTGTTAACCCAGAACAACAAATCGAACAATACGGTGCAGATGCAATACGTTTGTTTGTACTGGGGTCTAATTTTATGAAGGCAGAACCAGTGCCTGTTGATAAAGAAGGCAAAGTTTTTGCAGAATCAACAAAAACAATTCTGACACCACTGTGGAACGCATACCATTTCTTTACATTGTATGCAAACGCAGGAAACATTGTTGCCCAAGAAATCAATAATCCAACAAATGCGCTGGATAAATATATTCTGGCTGAATTAAATGTGTTGATTGATACTGTACGCAAATCACTGGATGAATACAAACCAGACGCAGCCGTCAAAGAATTTGTTCGTTTCTTGGATATCTTGAATAACTGGTACATCCGTCGTGGGCGTGCACGTTTCTGGGACGAAGAACAGGCGGCATTTGATACATTGTATACTGTGCTGACAAAACTGTGCCGGGTACTGGCACCGTTTGCACCATTTGTATCTGAATATATTTATCGCAGTCTGACAGGGGCAGAATCTGTTCATTTAACAGATTTCCCAACCACTGAGATATTTGATGCAAAAATCGTTGCCGATATGCGTCGTGTTCAATCGGTTGTATCAACTGGAAAACAGTTGCGTGAACAATACAAACTGCGCAACCGTTTACCATTGGCCGGCTTAATGGTGGCAGGAACCGATTTAAGTGCGTATGCAGATATTATCCGAGATGAATTAAATGTTAAAACAATTGAATTTGTAGAAAATATTGATAATGTTGCTGATTCTTTTGTTTATTTAATTACACCAAAAATTGGTGCACGCCTGGGCGGTGCATTGAAAGATATAATCCCATCTGTAAAACGTGGCGATTATGAAATTATTGGTGATAAACTGGCGGTGGCTGGGTTTGAATTAAATGCAGATGAATTTGAAAATCGTTTGACCGTCAAAGATGGTGTTACCGGGGCGGCATTACCAGACAATACCGCTGTTGTTGTTCTGGATACAAATGTGACCGCAGACCTGGTCGCAGAAGGATTGGCAAACGACGCATTGCGTTTCATCCAAGATACACGTAAAACGTCTGGATTAGATGTTTCTGACAGAATTATCCTGACATATTCTGGTGATCCTGCAATTGTTAACGCAATTGAACAACATAAAAAACGTATTATGCACGAAGCGTTAATCACACAAATGATTATGGGCGACGGCGAATACAACGAAGATATAGAAGGATACAACCTGAATATATCTGTAAAAAAAGCATAAGGGGTAAATAATGAAATTCCCATACCTGTATTGTGGAAACATCACAACTAAATGTCCGGAAAAAATGGTGGATGGACGTTGTAAATTAACAGAACGTTTGGATGAAGCGGGACAATGTCCGGATTCTGTTCTGGTTGAAAATCCAGATATGGGATTTCTTATTAAATATCTGTATTATATCCGCAATGGTGCCCCACGTGTTATTTCAACAACCACACAACCAATGCAAACATATCCAAATAATTTGTATTGCACACAGATTGAAAAACACTGTCCACATCAGACACCGGGTGGAAAATGCAAATTACATGAAAATATACCAGGCGAGGGTGGGTGTAAACACGAAATATACCTGACAGAAGAAATGGAATTAGCCACACGTTTGCTGCAATTTATTCATCGTGATTTGGATAAACAAAAATAAAAGGGAAAGATATGGCAAAAAAATATACTTATTGCAACAGACATTTTAATCCTGAGGCATATCCAGAAGAAATGAAATGCGATAAACTAAACCCAAGAACAGGGTACTGTAATCAAATCAAGGGTTATATGTGTTTTGATGAATTAAAACTGACCCCGACAGAAGCAAGAATTATGCAAAGCCTGCGAATTGTTAAAGCACAAAATGCGAAAATTCTGGAACTATTGCAAAAACAGAAATAAATGAAACTGACCCCGCAAAGATATTTTGAATTAGTACCAAACACAGTTGATATGACAATACGGTCAGAACTGTATCACACCAATGAATTTAACTTTGCGGTGGCGGTGATTTTATCCGCCCAGGCAACTGATAAAAAAGTGAATGAAGTCACACCCGAATTATTCCGTATTGCACCAACACCACAAAAGATGTTAGACCTGGGGATTGATGGGTTAAAAAATCATATCAAGGTTATTTCTTTCTTTAATAACAAAGCAAAGAATATAATTGCGTTGGCCGAAAAATTAGTTGCTGAAAATATGGTGGATAAATTTCCAGACAAATATCACAATCGTGACGAATTGATGAAATTGCCTGGAATTGGGCAGAAAACTGCAAATGTTGTTTGCAATGTTTTATGGGGTGCGCCAAATATTGGTGTCGATACGCATGTTTTCCGCAATGCACATAGATATGGTTGGGTGGACACATCCGATAATACACCAGAAAAAGTCGAAGAAAAACTGATAAAAAAAATCCCAAAAAAATATCACCCGATTGTAAATCATGTGATGGTTTTACATGGTCGATATGTGTGCAAAGCACTGCGCCCGGAATGTGAAAAATGTGCGGTTGCAAAATGGTGCCCAGCAAAACAATAAAAAACACCGGCAAATGCCGGTATTTTTTATTTATCACGTATTTGTGCATCGCATTTTTTTTCAACAGATTTTATTACAGAATCTTGAATTTTTAACAATTCTGCATCTGTCATATTTTCTGTTGGAACAATTGTAATTGTAAATGCAATTGATTTTTTGCCGTTTCCTAAATCAAATGCATCAAACACAACAACATCTGTGATATGTGAATCACTGGACATTGCGGCACCTGTTAATTTTTCAGCAGGCGTATCTGCATCTACTATAAATGCAAAATCACGTGTGATTGGTTGAAATTCTGATGGTGTTATATTTTTTCCAACACGTTTATTTGGCATGTTGTTTATATCATCAACAATTGCGATAACAACATTTGTTTTTATACGCAACTGTTTCGCAACAGACGGATGCAATTGTCCAAATTCAGCCAATATTCGTTTTCCTTGGACAATTTTACCATATCTGTATGGATGTGCCCAACGTGGTGCATTATCTGAAGATACTGTAAATTTTTGCCCATTTAGCATTGATACAATATCTGATTTTACATCATATATATCAACATCACGTGTGCGTGATTGCCAATGTTTTGGGCCAGTGCGCCCGGTGCGCACAATGCACAATGATGTATGTTGGGCCCCAGGGATGTCATCATCAAACACAACCCCCAGTTCAAATAAATTCAAATCACTGTAACCACGCTTTTCATTATTAGATACTGTTTGTAATAATCCACCCAACAATCCATTACGGGCAGTATCCATATCCGTTGTAATTGGATTTGTTATTTTTATAATTGGTTTATCTGATAATAACCCTTCTATTTCTGAATTTCCAAATGCATATGAACAACATTCATTCAACCCACAAGACGCCATATGACGTTTTAGATACAATTCGTGATTGTATTTTTTTTCAACATCACCAACTGTATGTGTTGCAGATTGCGCCAGTTTTTCATAGCCATATATACGCAGTAAATCTGCGACTATGGTTTCTGGAATTTGAACATCAACACGACGTGTTGGTGGGGTTATTAACCAATCCATACCCCTAATTTCCAGCGTATACCCCAGTTTTTCCAGAATATCATGTTGGGTATTTTTATTCATTTCAACACCAGTTTTTTTAGCAAATATATCTGGTGTGTATTTTATTTTTATATCTGGTGTTTTATCTTTACCTGCACTGTATGCGGTTGTAATTTTTCCACCACATGCATCAATTATTATTTCAGCTGCCTTTATCGCTGCTGTGCCTGTTATTGTTGGATCAATACCACGTTCATATCGATATGACGCATCTGTTGACACACCAATTCTTTTCGCAGATTTTCGAACAGATACAGGGTCAAAATACGCAGATTCCAAGATAATATTTTTTGTATTTTCTGTCGTGGAACCACGTGCACCACCAATTACACCAGCCAATGCTAATATTCCATTATCGTCGGCAATAACCATATCTTGGTCGGTTAATTCGTGTTCATTTCCAAATAAATCTGTGAATTTTTCACCAGATGTTGCCATACGAACAACAATATCACCCTTGATTTCATCAGCGTCAAAGCAATGCATTGGCTGTGCCATATCATAACAGATATAATTCGTTGCATCAATTGCTGCATTTTTAGGATTAATCCCAATCGCACGCAGACGTGATGCAATTTTGTCAGAACTGGGCGCAATTTTTACACCACTGATTTCAATCAGTTTATATGTCGCACATTTATCTGTATTTATAACAACACGACGATTACCATCAATGTTTTTAAACTCTTTGTCCGATGGGGCAATATATTTCCCAGCACCAGATGCCGATAAATCACGTGCAATACCACGTACAGACAAATAATCTGGACGGTTCGGAGTTATACCTGCATCAAATACAGTTTTTACATCCAAAACAGGCGCACCAATCTTGGTATTTTCATCCAGTTCGATAATACCACTGTGGTCGTCACTGATACCTAATTCCTTGCCAGAGCACATCATACCATCAGAAACAACACCACGTAATTTACCAGATGTGATTTCATGACCATCGATAATACATCCAGGTACCGCCAGCGCAGAAATCAAGCCCACACGTGCATTTGGTGCGCCGCACACAACCTGGCGCAGGGTGGGGGTACCATCATCAACCTTTAACACATGCAAATGATCACTGTTTTCATGTGGTATACATTCAACAATACGTGCCGCAATTGGCGATGTTGGGGTTATTAAATCTTCAACCTCAAGCCCGATACGGGTTAATTCATCATATATTTGTTCTGGTGTTAATTTTGTATCTAAGTATTCTGTTAACCAATCATATGTCCATTTCATTTTTTTGCCCCCACATTAAAAACCAGCACTTTTTAACCATCTGACGTCGTTGCCACGAAAATCACGCAAATCAGGTAAATCATATTTTAACATTGCCAATCTATCCCAACCGAAACCAAATGCGAACCCTTGGTATTCGTCTGGGTTAATACCACAATTACGCAAAACATTTGGATGAACCATCCCGGCACCCATAATTTCCAACCAACGACCATTTTTCCATTTCAAATCAATCTCGATTGAAGGGTCGGTAAAAGGAAAGTATGATGGACGAATACGCAATTCAACATCATCTATCTCAAAAAAGCGTTTCAAAAATGCACGAATATCACCGATTAAATCCGACATAGTTATATTTTTATTAACATACAGACCTTCTATCTGGCCGAACATGGGTGCATGTGTTGCATCCATTTCTTTGCGATAAGTTGCACCAATTCCAAACATTTTTACAGACGCACCAGTCTTTTCCATTGTACGAATTTGAATTGCAGATGTCTGGGTACGCATTACATTGCCATTTTCCAAAAAGAATGTATCTTGCATGTCACGTGCAGGATGGTAATCAGGTGTATTTAACGCTGTAAAATTATGCCAATCATCTTCTATATCTGGGCCGGTATATGGCGCATATCCAAAAGATTCTAGGATTTCAGATATTTCAATTAAACTTTGTGTCATCGGATGCAATGTTCCACGATTAGCAGGCATTGCGTTTAAAGATACGTCTAATTTTTGCTGTTGCAGCCCCGCCATTAATACAGCATTTTCAATTTCTGTTTGGCGTGCTTTGAATAATTCACGCAAAATCACATTTTCACGATTAAGTGCCGCACGTGCATCATTATCCAGATTTTTCATTTCTTTTAAACGTGCTGTCATTGTTCCGTTTTTACCAAATGTTGCGGTATACAACGCCTGTAATTCTTCCAGTGTATTTATATTTTTTATTTGATCTTGCATAACTTTTACCTTATGAAACTTTTATATACTAATAAAGGTCGTCAATTGACGACCTTTATATTACAAAACAAATACCCCGCCGACAAGGGATTATTTAGATTCCCCGGCGCTAAATCGTTTTGCTGTATCAACCAATTTTACAAAGTTTGCATCGCCAGCGTATGCCATTTCGGCCAACACTTTACGATCCAAAGCAATGCCAGCTTTCTTTAAGCCGTTCATAAACTGGCTGTATGTCATACCATTTTGACGTACCGCAGCATTAATACGGACAATCCACAAACCACGAAATTCACGTTTTTTAACGCGACGATCACGATATGCATACTGACCCGCTTTTTCTGTTTTTTCACGAGCGGCACGATATGTTGAATGATGACGGCCCAAGTAACCCTTGGCACGCGCCAAAATCTTGTTATGTTTTTGTTTTACGGTTGTTCCACGTTTAACTCTTGCCATATCTAAACCCCTTTATTATTTCAACCCATATGGAGCCAGGATTTTAGCCTGACCGACCATGTTATCGTTCAAATACTGTGGTTTAGAACCTGCGTTGTTTGCACGTGCAGATTTTTTACGCAACAGTTTCTTGTGGGCGTTACGTGCAACACGAATCTTACCGGTTGCAGTCATAGACGCACGCTTTTTCAAGTATGACTTTGTCTTTAATTTTGGCATTTTATATCCTTTTATTTTATAGGTTTTTGACGTCTGGTGGCAATGCCTGCCACTTTGACTGATTGGTATTCTGGCATATTTCTTAAAAAAATCAAGTTTTTATTGAATATCGGACTTTTTGCGTATAAAGTAAGCACGATGAACCAAAATAAATTATCTTCCCGGGTATACACAATCATAAAATCAGCCGCAACCGCTGCTGTTTTGCCTATTTTGTTTATTTATATAATGGTAGCAAAACCTGATTATACAATACTTAATGGGTTGGCACATATTGTCTTGCCTGTCGCAAATGCGGTTGGAAATGTCGTCACATGGCCAATCAGGGTTGTTGGAAATACAATTGATAATGTCAGGGAATTATCAAACCTGCGTGAAGAAAATGAAGAGTTACGTGTCAGACTGGACCAGGCATTAAGCAATAAATTTGAATGCGATATCGCAATTTCTGAAAATAAAAAACTTAAAAATGAATTAAACATGGTCGCAGCCCAACCACGAAAAACAATCGTTGCAGATGTTCTGTTTGATAATAATGCACTGCATCACGCAACTTTTTTAATTAATCGTGGTACAGACAGCGGTGTAAAGCGTGGGCAAGTGGTTGTTTCAATGACTAACCAAATGGTGGGTATTGTCATTGATGCAGGGGGTAATTTTGCACGTGTGCGTGCCCTGAATGATTCTGATACAAATATAGCTGTACGTGTTGCTGGATCAGAAGTATACGGTTTTCTTACAGGAAATGGTACAAAAACACCACAAATGGGATTTTTTAGTGATCCACAATTCCAACCAACCAAGGGACTTATACTAACAACCAGTAATATAAGCGGTGTTTTACCAAACGGTATTATTGTTGGCGAAATGATTGATAATGAAGATGTAAAAATATTAAATTATAAACAATTAAGTCGGGTTATGGTCTTGGAATTTGACAATCTGGGCGAATACAAGTAAATGAAAGAAAAATTAGTATATTTTTTAAAAAAATCAACACCATGGTTATCAGTTTTAATACTGTGGCGTTTATCTGTTTCTTTTTGGAATCCTGGGGGGATATTGGCGATTATACCAATATTTTATTTTTCTTTTGTACGCCCAATTCCATGGTTTACACCGTTTGCAATTATGTTTTGTTTTTTAATAGATTATAAGTTTGAAACATTAGTATTTTGGACATCTTTATATTGTTTATTTTATGCAATTAATGGATTTCAGACTTTCTTTGATTTAACAAAATTAGACAGAAATGCGGTATATGTTTTTATTTTATTTTTGTTTATTGGGCTAATGTGTTTATTGATACCTAATTTTACTTTTATCGGTATGTTAAAAACAATATGGGTGCTGTTATGGACATCCACGCTGTATGTACCAATAACAGAATTAACAAAAAGGTTGGCAAAATGATTGATAAAGAAGTTGCACGCCTTTTTGACAGAAGAAGCGCATTGTTTTTAACAGGTGGTGCGGTTTTAACATCTGTATTAATATTAAGAATGTTGCAAATGCAACTGTTCAACTATCGTGAATACACAAAAAAAAGCGAAAATAATTCTTATCGTATGCAACTGGATATGGCGGTACGTGGTCAGATTTTATCCGCCAAGGGTACGCCAATATCACACGATACACCCATTTATAGAATTTATATCATTCCAGAAGAGTCTGATAATATAGATTTATTAGTCAATACAGTTGCAAATGATTTAAAACTAAAAGATAAGGCAGTAAAAAAAATCCTTAAACTTATAAATAAACAACCCAAATTTCAACCTGTATTGGTCAGCGAAAATACAAATTGGAAGACACTAGCAAAATTACAGGCCAAGAATTTACCAGGTTTACATGTTGAAAATGGCTATGGACGTGTTTACGAACTGGGGCCGGCGGGCGCACAAATATTTGGTTATGTCGGCGCACCAAACAAACCTGTGGCAAATGCACCGTTTTTCTCTACTGGTATTACAGGGCTGGAAAAAAGATTCGACAATGATTTATCTGGGGTACCAGGCCAAACCGTTATGATTACAAATGCAGTTGGACGGGTGACAGGTGAAGATAAATCACAATACATACCATCAATACCAGGTGATAATATAAAAACAACCATCGACGATGATATTCAACGAAAATTATATGATGCACTTACACAACACAGATCTGGATGTGGGGTTGTTCTTGATATAAAAACAGGTAATATTATATCTATGGTTTCAACCCCCAGTTTTGATCCTAATGTTTTTAGAACAGATGACGGTGATGAATATATAAGTAATTTGCTGGACGATTATGCAAAACCTTTTATGAACAAGGCAATCGAAGGATTATATCCACCTGGTTCTACATTTAAAATTATTGTTGCGTTGGCTGGATTAGAATCTGGGGCAATAACAACAAAAGAAAAAATATACTGTCCTGGGCACTGGGATTATGGGGACAGACGTTATCATTGCTGGGAAGATGGTGGACATGGTTATGTTGATTTATATGGTGCATTAAAACATTCTTGTGACATATATTTTTACCAGATTGCACTGCGTATAGGTATTGATGCAATAAAATCAATGGCTGTAAAACTGGGGTTCACAGAAAAATTCATGGATGATGTTTTGGCACGTGAAATGGGCGGGGTTATGCCAGACAGAAAATGGAAAGAAAAACAAATTGGTACCAGATGGGTTCATGGCGATACTATTATTTCTGGTATTGGCCAAGGGTTCATTCTGGCAAACTGTCTGCAATTGGCAACAATGATGGCACGTGTCGCATCTAACAAGGTTGTTATACCACGTATTATAAATAATGGACGCACACCACGATTTAATAACCTAAAATTACGTGACAAAAACATAAAGCATGTTTTAAAAGGATTAGAACAAGTATTACAAAGAGGGGGTACCGCCAGCGGCAGCGCAATTAACATAAATGGTATGAAAATGGGTGGTAAAACCGGAACTTCCCAGGTACGCAGTATTTCTAAGAAAGAACGTGAAAGTGGTGTTTTAACCAACGAACAATTAAAATGGAGTATGCGTAATCATGGTTTATTTGTTGGGTATGCACCACTTGACAACCCCAGATATACAGTTTGTGTCGTGACAGAACATTCTGGGTCCAGTGGGCCCGCTGCAAGAACAGCCGCGACAGTTATGCGTGAATTACTAAAAAGAGATGTAAAATAATGGCTAAACAAACACGTGTTTCAAATGCTTCTATGATGAGTATTTCTGAAAAACTGGCACGTTTTTCATGGGGGTTATTCGTTCCTATGTGTATTGTTTTAGCGTTATCTATTGTTATTCTTTATTCAGCCGGTGGTGGCGCATGGAAACCTTTTGCATTATCACAATTTACTAAAATATTTATGGGATTTATTGTATTTTTTGTTGCTGCATTTTCAAATATAAAAACATGGATTAAATCAGCATACCTTATCTATGCAATTGCTTTGATTATGATTATTATGGTCACGTTTGTTGGGCATACTGGGATGGGGGCACAGCGGTGGTTAAATCTTGGATTTTTCCACATACAGCCATCTGAACTGATTAAAATCGCATTGGTTTTAGCGTTGGCACGATATTTCGCATGGATGAATTCAGTAGAACTGGGGCAATTTAAAAATTATCTGGTTCCAGGATTAATGCTGCTGGTTCCGTTTGGTTTAATTGTTGCGCAACCAGACCTGGGGACTGCATTGTCTTTGGGTATGATTACAGTCGGTGTATTTTATATCGTTGGCGCAAATAAAAAATGGTTTATTATCGCAGCAATACTGGGGTTAATGGCGGCACCAGCGGTTTGGTATGGCGGTTTACATGACTATCAGCGTGGACGTATTGTCACTTTCTTAAACCCAGACAGTGATGTCCAGGGGGCAGGATATCAAATAAATCAGGCTAAAATAGCATTCGGCAGTGGTGGCATGACCGGCAAAGGATATATGAAAGGTTCACAATCACAACAATCATTTTTACCAGAAAAACACACTGATTTTATATTCACAATGCTGGGGGAAGAGTTTGGTTTTATAGGTGCATGTGGATTATTATTAATCTATTCTTGGATTATTATCGTATTGTTTTGGGCCGCAAAAACATGCAGAAACAGATTTGGACAATTAATCTGTTTTGGTTTTATGTTGAACTTTTTCATTTATTATTTTATAAATATTGCCATGGTTTTGGGTCTGATGCCAACTGTGGGGGTACCGTTGCCATTAATGTCTTTTGGTGGCAGCAGCTTGTTATCACTGATGTTTGGTTTTGGGCTGGCGCAAAACGCACATATTCACAAAGACCAACAATTATCTGCAAAGGGAAGTTAGGATATGAATCTGCTTATCGTTGAATCACCATCAAAGGCAAAAACAATCGAAAAATACCTGGGGGCAGGGTGGCGTGTTATTGCGTCTGTTGGACACGTTCGTGATCTGGTTCCGGAAAATGGCAGTGTGGATACAGAAAATAAATTTAAAATGCGTTGGCAGATTATGCCAGGCAAAGAAAAACAAATAAAATTAATCACAGATGAATTAAAAAAAGCAGATGCGGTATATCTGGCAAGCGACCCTGATCGTGAAGGAGAGGCCATTGCATGGCATTTATTAGATATATTAAAAGCAAAAAAATTATTAGCTGATAAAAAAGTTTATCGTGTTGCTTTCCATGAAATTACAAAAAAAGCAGTCCAAGCAGCAATTGAAAATCCACGTGAAATTGATTCAAATTTAGTTGACGCATATCTGGTACGTCGTGCATTGGATTATTTAATTGGGTTCGGTATTTCACCATTGTTATGGCGCAGAAACCTTGGGAAATCAGCTGGGCGTGTACAGTCTGTTGCCGTTAAATTAGTGGTTGATCGTGAAAAAGAAATAGAAGATTTTAAGCCAGTTGAATATTGGTCTGTCGAATCTGTATGTAATCTGGGGGAAAACGAATTTAGGGCAAACCTGAATAAATTTAATAATCAAAAAATTGAAAAGATGACCATTGAAAATAAAACAATGGTTGATGATATCCTGGAAAAAATTGGCAAACCTGAAATACGTGCGTCTGTAATAGATATTGAAAAAAAGAAAACACAACGAAAACCAGCGGCACCTTTTACCACATCAACATTACAACAGGAAGCAGCACGTAAATTATATTTTGCATCAAAACGAACAATGAGTGCCGCACAACACCTGTATGAACAAGGATTAATTACATATATGCGTACAGACGCAACAAATTTGAATGCTGATGCGGTGACAGAAATAAGAAACTTTATCGCAAATACATATGGCGATAAATTTGTACCAAAATCACCAAATGTTTATGCAACAAAATCTAAAAATGCACAAGAAGCACACGAAGCTATTCGTCCAACTCATTTTGATGGGCCAGCAAAAAATTTATCTGGTGATGAAGCAAAATTATATGATTTGATATGGAAACGTACAATTGCATGTCAAATGACAAATGCTGAATTTGATTCTGTGGCGGCGGATATCGAGACAGAAAATAAGATAGCTGTATTTCATGCAACTGGGTCTACAAGAACTTTTGACGGATTTATGAAGGTTTACACCGAGGATAAAGATGATGATGAAGATAAAAAAGAATCAAAATTACCGGTGTTAAATGTTGGAGATATTATATCGATTTCAGAACTGGTCCCAGAACAACATTTTACACAGGCGCCACCAAGATATACGGAAGCATCTTTGGTAAAAAAACTTGAAGAATTAGGTATCGGACGTCCATCTACGTATGCGACAATTATGTCAACCATTGTTGACAGAAATTATGTAGAACAAGATAAACAACGCCGTTTTCATCCAACAAGTGGTGGTTGGGTAATCGCATCTTATTTAAACAAATATTTTACTGATTTGGTTGATGTTAATTTTACCGCTAAGACAGAAGATACATTGGACGATGTTTCAAACGGTAAAGTAAAAAAATTAACCGCATTGGAAAATTTCTGGCGACCAACAAATGAAATGATAGAGGGTGCACGTGGTGTAAAAACATCTGATATTATTGATGATATTAATAATTTTATGCACAATCATTTATTCGGCGAAACAGGTGATACATGTCCAGAATGTGGTAAAAAATTAGGTATAAAATTATCTAAATTTGGACCTTTTGTTGGATGCGAAAATTATCCATCATGCAAATATACAAAGCAATTAAATAAAACAGACAAATCAACAGAACCCAATGAATCCAGCGTACAGCGCAATATTTCAGATGCACTTGAATTGGGTGATGGCATAGAATTTAGAATTGGTAAATTTGGCCCATATGTGACAGATGGTGCAAAAAATGTTGCTGCAAAACAATATACAGCTGAAACAATCACCCTGGATATTGCACGTGATTTATTAACAAACGCAAATAAAAAAATAGAACCTGTTAAAATTGGCGAAAACCCAGACACAAAAAAGATGATATTCTTTTATCCGACTGGCCGGTATGGACCATATATTTCTTCTAATCGGGTTAATGTTTCTGTAAAAGAAATGCCTGATTTAGATACTGCAATTAAGATGATTAATAATAAATCTAAAAAGAAGTGATGGCTGAATTTAACCGCAATTTAACCGATGAAATTCGTGAACGCCTGTCGGTGGTGGATGTTGTTGGACGTACTGTGCCACTTACAAAAAAAGGTGAAAATTATTGGGGATGCTGCCCGTTTCATAATGAAAAAACACCAAGTTTTTCTGTTAATGAAAACAAAGGTTTCTATCATTGTTTTGGATGCGGTAAACATGGCGATATATTTTCTTTTGTTATGGAAACCCAACATATGAATTTTATGCAAGCAATGGAAGATCTTGCAAAAATGGCAGGGGTAAAAATACCAGAACGAAATCCAAGACCTGCAGACGTTGTTAATCGTGAAAAATCTTATTTTCAAATTTGCGAAATGGCTGCAAACGCATATCATGAAAAATTATTTACCGACGATGGGGCGCAAGCCCTGGAATATGTGCGCAGACGTGGTTTTAGTGATGATATGATAAAAAAATATCGTATTGGATATGCGCCAAAGAAAAATTTTATCGCAAACAAATTTGTTAATGAAAAACAAGAAAACTTAATCGCAACAGGACTGTGTCGTCGTGGAGATTATGGTTTATATGATTTCTTTCGTGATAAATTAATGTTTCCTATATTTAATCCACGTGGACAAATTGTTGCTTTTTCAGGACGTTCGTTAGATGGTTCTGAACCAAAATATATAAACACATCAGATACAGAGATTTTTCATAAAAGAAAAACTGTATTTGGCCTTAATTTTGCACGTGATGCAATCTATCGTAATAATCGCAGTATCATCGTAGAAGGACAAATTGATGCAATAAAAATGCAGGAAAATGGATTCCCAGAAACAGTTGCACCATTGGGAACAGCGTTAACAGAAGATCATATTGCAATTTTATGTAAATCAAACAGAAATATAACTTTTTGTTTTGATGGAGATGGCGCAGGTAAAAAAGCAGCAGAGCGTGCGTGCGGTATCATAATGCCATTTTTGCGTGATAATTCTGATGTTAAATTTGCATTTGTTTCTGGTGGAAAAGATCCAGATGAAATATTAAAAACCGGTGGTGTTGATGCAATGAAGAAAATTATTGATGATGCTGTACCATTGGTTGATTTTCTGTGGAATATGGCAAATGTTAATTTCGTTGTTTCAACACCAGGTGGACGGGTTCAGGCTGAAAAGTTCTTGAAAGCAGAATTAGATAAAATAACTGATAACGATCTTAAAAATGAAATTAATAAAGAATACGAAAAAAGAAAGTTTGAAAATTGGCGCAAATGGCGGCGTGATAAAAATGATATAAAAATTAAGTTACCTGATATAGATAATATAACAAAGAGTACATTGGTTTATATCGTTAATAAATATCCAGAAACTGTTGAAAGATATGGCCAATTCCTTGCCACGTTAAATATTGATTTTGATGGCAATGCGGCTGATTTGGATTTAGATTTAAAAGACGCAGAAAAGTATATTGTTTCTTTGAAGTTGCAAAGATATATGGACAGATTGAATATTCAAAAAAAAGAATTGACCGCAAAATTATTATCTGGCGATGATTCAGTACGTGAAGAGATACAGAAAAATGATTCGGAAATCATGCGTACACAAGAAAAATTAGAACAACTAATATCATTATAAAAATACCTTGATAATATATTTTTTCATGAAATAATTTTTGTGTGGATATACGATATGTTTATTTACTAAGAAATCCTGAAACAAAACATATTATAAGATATGTTGTGGCACAGCATGCAACCGCAATGTCAATTGATGAATTATTCAAATTAATGCGCAATAAAATGTCAATTGCAAAACCATATCGATTTCAGGTTGGAATAAATATTATAAAAAATGGTAAATCTAAAATAATTTGGCATAAAAAAATATATACTATAGGAACAGTTTATAATAATAAGATTTATAATTTAGACGGTAAAAGTTATATTTTTACAGAAAATGACGTGGTTATTTCACCGGCTTTTTTTAACATTTTTAACAAAAAAGCCGGTGATTTATTAACAAAATCAAAATAAAGAAAAGTCATTTTTAAACGCTTCTGATGCCAATTCTTTTATCTCACTGGAGGACAAGCCTGCATTACGTAAAAATTGAATTTGGGCCGGCTTTTGCCGGTAAATTGATGCAGAATGGTCTGCTGATGTCGGTTCTGATTTTATATATTGTGCCGGCAAAAACTCTATTTTTGCAGTATCTTCTGCAATGGCAGAAAAACTGATATCAGATATACATTCCCGGCAATTACCGGCTATTTTTGCATTTCCTGTCAGTTTTGAATACGTATCTTGATGTGCAATCAATTTGGTATGTATTAAAATACCGGTGTTTTTGCATAAATGATCGGCATTTATTAATAATTCTAGGTCAGAAAAGTTTTCAACAAAAACATGACCACGTAATTCAGAATTTTTCCCGGTGTTTTTGATAAAAATATTCAAAAAGGCCGGCTTTTTATTTTTTATATCAACCGATAAAAACACAGGCTGATTTTCAACATTAATGTCAATACATAAATCGTTTTTATCAACAATTTCACCAATATAAATTATATGTACTGGTAAATCATATTGTTTATCAATTTGATTGGGTTTTAATGTTGAAATATCCGGACAATATTCGCCATTGCGGTAAACAATTGTTTCCGCTGGAAAGGTTTTTATATTGAATTCATTCCACATGTATGACATATTATCCACATTATAAAGGATTTAGATATGGGATTCAATTGTGGAATTGTCGGTCTGCCAAATGTTGGTAAATCTACACTGTTTAATGCATTAACACAAAGTGCAGCAGCAGATGCACAAAACTATCCGTTTTGCACCATCGAACCAAACACAGGTCGTGTTGTTGTGCCAGATGCAACCTTGCATGAATTAGCACGTGTCGCAGGTTCACAAAAAATCATTCCAACACAATTGGAAATTGTTGATATTGCAGGCCTGGTTAAGGGTGCGTCGGCTGGTGAAGGATTGGGTAATAAATTCTTGGGCAATATTTTATCAACAGATGCGATTATCCATGTTGTTCGTTGCTTTGAAAACGATGATATTGTGCATGTTCATGGAAAAATAGACCCACTGGGGGATATTGAAACAATTGAAACAGAATTAATGCTGGCAGATATGGAAAGTCTGGAAAAACAGATTAAAAACCTGGAAAAAAAAGCACGTGGTCTGGACAAAGACGCAGCAAAATTGTTGGCGGACGCAAATGCAATTAAATCTAATTTGGAAAAATCAATTCCAGCACGTGATGGTGATATCGATGCGGCGCCGTTTAATTTATTAACCGCCAAACCGGTTATCTATGTTTGTAATGTCGAAGAAGCCGCCGCAGCCACAGGCAACAAATATTCTGATATGGTGCGTGAAAAATTCGGGACAATTGCCGATGTTTTGGTTATTTCATCAAAAATCGAAATGGAAATTTCACAAATTGTTGATGTGGACGAAAGAAAAATGTTCCTGGATGATTTGGGATTGGCCGAATCTGGCCTGGACCAGGTTATTAAGACCGGGTATAAAACATTGGGCCTGCAAACATTTTACACAATCGGCCCCAAGGAAGCACACGCATGGACCATCACCGTTGGTATGACCGCCCCACAGGCGGCTGGTAAAATCCATACCGATTTTGAAAAAGGCTTTATCCGGGCCGAGGTTATATCGCCCGCAGATTATATCGCACTGGGTGGCGAAGTTGCCGTTAAAGAAGCGGGTAAAATGCGCCTGGTGGGGCGTGATTATGTCATGCAAAACGGCGATATTTGCCATTTCTTGTTTAATAATTAAAAAAAACGGCAAAAGCCGTTTTTTTTGTTGCATTTATGTTTATATAGTGTAATAATTTAGACGGAAACTGTAGCAAATAACGAGGCGTTTATAAAAAAAATATTTTTTTGGGGACGCCTACAATGCAAGTTTATTGCAAGAGGCTACATCCTGTTTTTTTTTAGAACCTTTTTAGGTTCTTTTTTTTATATATGATTTCTTGGTAAATATTATAAAATAATAAAAAAACCCCAATCGGGGATTTTTTATTAGGTCTTAATTCGAACTTAATCTTATTTTCTTTTGAAACCCTGTTTCGCTTTGAACTTAGGATTATCAGGATCGATTAAGATTACCTGCTTGCCACGACGGATCTGTTTTACATTTCCACGTTTCTTCCAAGCTTTTAATGAACTTAAAAATTTCATGTCTTAATCCTTTGGTACGGGGGTATTATAAACGCTTTTTGTGAAAAATCAAATATTAATATTATTTTTTGTTGTTTTTGTAGGGGCCGTTGAAATTGTTGAAAATTATTATCGAATTTTTGTTAACAAGTTTTTAACAATTTTTTTCAAGTGTTCTGTGGGGTTGATGGTTTTTTGTTGAAAAATATATATGTTAAATTAACAGTTAAGAAATATCTTTTTTTTAACAAAATTAACAATTTTTATCAGATTGTTTTTATGCTTGTTGAAAATTGTTGAAATTGTTATAATTCAAGTACCCGGGGTAAAAGAGAGATGAAACAGCAAGTTTTTAAGGCTTTGGCAAATCCGTCACGCATATTTTATGTGCCATATTCTTTGGCGGTGATTAATTTTGCTGTTCAATTCATTATCTTTATCATAATTTTTGTTGCTGATTTGATAATTCATGGCACAGATTCACAGGTTAGTCCTTTGTTTTTTCTGATTTCTGTAATAATAGTGCACTCTATTTTAGCAGTATATTCCAAGCGTGATCCACAAATCGGTCAGATTATCACAGCAAGAATACAATTAATGAAAAAAAAGATTCCTAATAGGTTGGCGGCATAGAAATGAATAATTTTTTTGAATATTTTGCAGGTGGAAATTTTACAATAACTACGACTGTTTTGGTTATGGTTGTATTGGCTGTGTTCATTGTTATGATGATTTATGTGCCAGCGTTGACTAAACGTATTTTTCCAAAGTTTGGATATGCAAAGTATGCTAATTATTTGCCGTTTAAAACTGTTTTTACAGATAATTCAATTGAATTAACAGATGGATCGCTTATTCGGGCATATCGGGTCCAAGGTGTGCAGACCAGTATGCAAGATGATAAAACAAAAGAAAAATTCTTGGATTTGCGTACACAGTTATTTAATCAAATTCGTGATCCAAATGTGACATTGCGGTTTTATATGGTTCGTGATGCAATGGATGAAAATACAAATTATGAATTTGATCAGCCTACATTACAGCGTATATATAATAAGTGGAAAAGCCAGGGGTTGCGCATATTCTTGAACAGTTATTATGTGGTTATATCGGTTGCTGGTGGGGATGCACGTGCAAAATTAAATCAATATGGTAATTATATAGAATCTATATTGGCAGCGTATAAACCAACGGTGTTGAAAAATAATTCACATGATAATATGGCACGTTTCTTTGGGCGTATTTTGTCGCCAATAACAAAACCACAGCCAAAGACATGTAATAATAGTATCGCAAATTTAGTGACAGTTGATGATGTTGAATTTTTGCGTGATGGTATTATTCGATATATCAGTGGTGGTGCCCAGACATTTGCGGCGGCGTTGTCTTTTAAGGTTGCGCCAGACTATCTGGATGAAGAATTTTATGATACGGTATCGACCATTCAGACCGAAATGATTACAATGAATGGGTTTGGTATTATGGGGGCGGCTGATGTTGAATCTGTTATTCGTCAACGGCGGTCAACAACAGAAGAAAAAGCACAAAAAACAACAGAAGAACAAATTTATGCAGTTGAATCTGCAATGGATGAAAATATTTCAGGAAATCAAACACTGGTTAATTATTATCCTATGTTCTTGATTTTTGGTGCAACAATTGAGGAGTTGCAAAAATATATCGCAGAATTTAAAAAGATTGCAGCGTCTTTTGGAATTTCGCCGGTTGTTGAAACGTTTGCAAGCAAGGTTGCATGGTTTTCATTGGTGCCTGGATTTAATGTTTTTCCACGCAGTTTTAAATTATTATCAAAAACAGCCGCAATAAGTATTCCAATGTCCAGCACACCAAGTGGTGTCGAAAATTCTGATTGGGGGCCAGGACCGTTGGTTGTATTCCCGACTGCCCAGGGGACACCATATCAATTCCAATTCCATGTGTCGTCTGCGCCGGCCGCAGTGGCACATACATTAACAATTGGGCCAACAGGTGGTGGTAAGACAACCTTGTTCTCGTTCTTGATAGCGCAGAGTTTACGTTTCCCGAAACTGAAAGCATTCTTTTTTGACAGAAACAAAGGGGCCGAGATATTTACACTGGCCACAGGTGGTAAATATATCACAATGCAGGGAAAAGATAAAAATACAGATCCAATGGCGCATTCTTTTCAAACGCATCTAAATCCGTTAAAAATGCCAGACAGTGCTGCAAATCGTGCGTTTTTGCGCCGCTGGTTTTCTATTATAACAGGGCAAAACGATGCGATGTCAATGGATGAAATTGCAAGGGCTGTTTCTGTGAATTTTGATTATTTATCTGATAAAGACCGGATGCTGAATAATTTATGGGAAAGTTGTTTTTCTTCGTCTGGAAATATGAGACCTGCGCTTAAAAAGTGGGTTGATCCATTGCAATATGGGTTCATGTTTAATGAAAAAGAAGATACTTTGGATTTACAGTCAAGATTGACAACGTTCGATTTTACAGAAATTTTACAAGATGAAATCTTGGCGCCAGCTGTTATTTCTTATATTTTGCATCGTATAAATACAACAACTGTGGCTGGGGGGAATCCTTCGTTAATTATGATTGATGAAACAGCACCAATGTTGGAAAATAAAATGTTTCGTGAAAATTTTGTAGCCGGATTGCAAGAAGGACGTAAAAATCGTCAGGCGTATATGGCGGCTTTTCAACGTGCAAATGTTTTGGATAAACTGGGGATTGGAGATGTTGTTCGTGGACAGGCGCAGACAGTGTTGTTTTTCCGTAATCCAGCGGCGGATGCGCGTGATTATGAACACTGGAATTTAAATCCGCTGGAAATGGCATTTATCCAAGGAAAAGCATATCCTAATTTAAAGAGAGCAGTTTTGTTATCACGTCCAGTGACAGGTGAATCAGTGGTATTGAATACCGAACTGGGTGGGTTGGGTAATATGCTGCGTTTGTTTGAATCAGGACGCTCGTCGGTGTTGTTGGCAGAAGAATTATACAAAATGTATGGCAGTAATTTTGTTAATGAATACCTTAAGAAACAAGGGGCAGTAGAATAGTGTTTGCGAAGGTTTTATACTGTCTTTGTTGCTTGTTTACAGTGTGTTCTGTGTTGGCAGATGATTGTGTTTCTTATAAAATTACACCGAAAATAACAGTAAATAATCCATCTTGGGTAAAAGAAGTTGTTCAACCACTGGAAGAAATGGATTTGTGGCATGGTAATGTTATTGCAACAATGGTGGATAATTATGAAATATTGGCAGATATTACATCAATAGAAGATGGGTTTTGTGTCGGTATAAAACAGGTTGATGCAGAAATAGGGTATTCAGAATTTTTGGTTCAGGTTGATATCAGACATAAGCCTGGGACGTGTTCATATGATGCGGTTTTGGGGCATGAAGATCAACATATTCGTGAGTATTTATCAGTTGTTGATGATTTTAGGACCGATTTACATGATGCTTTATATGTGTCAGCAAATTCTGTTATGCCGATTTTTGTTAGTGACAGTGAAGATATTGAAAACGCAATAGAGCAATTGAATAAAAAAATGCAATCACATCCTGAATTGATTTTAATTAAACAAAAAATTAAAGCCGCAGAAGAAATTCGTAATAAAAAAATTGATCAAAATGATACTGGTGACGCACTTAAAAAGTGTATAGAAAAGTCTTTTTAATACTTTTTTATATAAAAATATTGATTTTTCAATATCTTGGCTGATAATTATAATAATAATAAAAGGAAAAAAATGTATTTGGTAACTGGGGCAAATGGTCAGCTGGGGAATGAACTAAAAAAACGTTTAACAGGGGCGGTGTTTGCTGATAAATCTGTATTAGATATAACAAATGCAAATGCAGTACAGAATTTTGTTAAAGAAAATAATATAGATTTAATTATAAACTGTGCAGCGTATACCGCAGTTGATAAAGCAGAAGAAGATGTTTTACAGGCTATAAAAGTAAATATAGACGGTCCACGTAATTTGGCGCAAACTGGTGCAAAAATAATCCATATTTCAACAGATTATGTGTTCGATGGTTATGGTTTTAAACCATATACACCAGAAGATAAAACAAATCCACTGTCTGTGTATGGAAAAACAAAAAGGGAAGGTGAAATTGCTGTTTTAGAAAACGCAAAAGTGGCTATAATTGTTCGTACCGCATGGCTGTATAGCCCGTATGGTAATAATTTTGTTAAAACAATGCGCAGATTGGGAAGCGAAAAAGAATATATAAATGTTGTTTCTGACCAGATTGGTACACCAACGTATGCTGGGGATTTGGCAGATGTGATTGTTAAAATTATACCACAGATAAATGAAAAAAATTCTGGAATATATCATTTTACAAATACAGGTGTGTGTTCATGGTATGATTTTGCAGTTGAGATTATGGAAAAATCTAGATTAAAATGTGTTGTAAATCCAATAAAGTCAGAGGATTATCCAACATGCGCAAAACGCCCATATTATAGTGTGTTGGATAAATCAAAAATACAAAAAACATTCAATGATATAAAAATAACACATTGGAAACAGGCGCTGGATAGATGTTTAAAACAACTATAAAAAAATCCCCAATTTGGGGATTTTTTTGAATCATGGTTGCGGGGAATGGATTTGAACCACTGACCTTCAGTTAATAGGTCAAGTGTTTAATAATGTTTAATGTTGTTTAATTTTTCTTGATTTTCTGCGTGTTATGTCGCATAATAACTTTAACAAGATTTAATAAAAATTGGTAGCAAAATGTGAAAATTTGTGATATCAGTAGCAAATAGGTAGCAAAACGAAAAAGATAACGGGTCAAATTTACAGGGGTAAAAAATGACAGATACGACACTGAAACTGTTCCAAGATACAAATATCAGAACCCAATGGGATGCGGATGCTGAAAAGTGGTATTTTTCCATTGTTGATGTTATTGCGGCATTGACGGAAAGTGCAGACCCATCTGCATATTGGCGTAAATTAAAACAACGATTAAAAGAAGAAGGAAATGAAACTGTGACAAATTGTCACGGGTTGAAATTGGTTGCGCCGGATGGCAAGTTGCGTATGACCGATGTGGCGGATACAGAACAGTTGTTGCGTTTGATTCAATCTGTGCCGTCTAAAAAGGCTGAGCCATTTAAGTTGTGGTTGGCCAGTGTTGGCAGTGAAAGAATTGATGAAATATCAGACCCTGAAATCGCAATACAACGTGCATTGAATTATTACCAGCGGTTGGGATATTCGGATGAATGGATTGCCCAGCGGTTGCGTTCTATTGAAATTCGTAAAGACCTGACTAATCAATGGGACAGGGGTGGAATTAAACAGGGGTTGGAATATGCCTTGCTGACCGATGAAATTACACGTTCTTGGTCGGGGATGAAGACCAAAGAATATAAACAGCACAAGGGGTTAAAGAAAGAATCCCTGCGTGATAATATGACTAATGCCGAACTGGTTTTAAATATGTTGGCGGAATTGTCTGCAACCGAAATTGCAAAAAATGAAAATCCAATGGGATTGGATGAAAATATGGCGGTGGCCAAGCGTGGTGGCAATGTCGCCCGTCAGGCACGATTACAGTTGGAACAAGAAACCGGTAAAAAGGTTGTGTCGGGTGCAAATTCAAAACTGTTAAAGCGTGTGGATAAAGAATAAATGTCTTCTAATCGTATAAATTTTACAGAACGTGCGTTGGAAAACTTGGCCGTTCCTGCATCGGGTCAGGATGTTTATTATGATACCGGCAGCCATGATGGCCTATGTGTTATTGTGACCTATGGTGGGGCAAAGACATATTATGCATATATGAAATTCCAAGGCACACCAAAGCGTGTAAAAATCGGTCGTGTTGGGCAGATTAAGCTGTGTGATGCACGTCGGCAGGCACATAGCTTAAAAGAAATGGCGACCAATGGCACAGACCCCAGTGTTCAAAGACGGGAAAATCTGAATGACATGACGTTGCGCCAGTTTTATGAAAATATCTATAAACCCGAATATTCTACAATCTATAAAAAACAACATTCTGTTCTAAATGATGACAGTGTATTCAAGCACAGGTTAAATCAATTCCATAATCGCAAATTATTAAGTATCAAGGCGGACGAGATTGAACGCCTGCATGCGGAAACTTGTAAAACACACAGTCCATATACGTCCAATCGGGTGTTGTCGCTGATTAAGCATATGTATGTGATTGCGGTGAAAAAAGGCCTGATGGGGGTGCGGGGCAATCCGGCCGGCGGAATCCGTAAATTTACAGAAAAAAGTCGGGACAGATTCTTGAACGGCGATGAATTAAAACGGTTTTGGACTGCCTTGTCGGAATGCAAAAATGATGTGTTCAGGAACTATGTGATGATATCGCTGATGACTGGGATGCGACGGAATAATGTGTTGACTATGCGCTGGGAACATGTGGATTTTACGTCGGGGTTGATATATGTGCCTGATTCCAAGGGTGGGCAACCGTTGCAGATTCCAATAGTGAATCAATTGCGTGAATTATTGTTAAAAATCAACCAAGGCAAGAAAAACGGTTGGGTGTTGCCAAGTAATAAAAGTGCCAGTGGGCATCTGGAAGACCCAAAACGTCCGTGGCAATCGTTGTTGCGGGTGGCAAACATCACAGATATGCGGATTCATGACCTGCGGCGCACAATGGGTTCGTGGCAGGCGATATCAGGTGCCAGTTTGCCGGTTATTGGCAAATCACTTGGCCATAAATCCACCAGCGCAACACAGGTTTATAGCCGCCTGACGGTTGACCCAATTCGTGATTCAATGCAAACCGCCACAGATAAAATGCTGGGGTTTGTTGTCGAATCGGGGAAAAATTAAGTAATCCGAATCAGTTAAGCGTGTTAAACATAGTTGAAAAATATACAAATATCGGTTTTGTATCAGAATACCGATTCTGTTTTCCTTGTCAAATATGCAGAATATCAGCGTTTTTAAAAGTAAAGCGAAAAGTAAACAAAATTTAATTTTTATGTATTGTTATGTTTTGTTGAAAACTATATATTGTGGTTATGTGGTTAAAATGTTGACTATATATTGTGAAAAAGACTGCTGCATATAGCAACAATCTTAATCACTGGGATACCTAATGATATGCCCCTTCCATTGCATATTATAACAGAGTCCCGAATCGAAGGCAATCACTTTGTGCTAGGTATGGTTGCCAACTTGACATAACCAAAGGAGCTTATCATGTCAAGGTGTACAAGAACATGGGACTTAGAAGTTCATCATATCCGTATCGACGGTGGTAATGGTTTAGATAACGCACGTGTTTTGTGTAAAAAATGCCATCAGAACACAAGTACGTATTGCGACCCAAATCACAAGAGTCCACCTGCTTTCACTCAGGAAACGAAAGACAAAGCATTAAAGCGTGCTGCTCATCGTTGTGAATGCACTAAGGGTACATGTTGTTTGTAATAAACGAATCCAACTGGTCGTAAGGCCAGTTGGTGTTTCTTTGAATGGCGGTGTGTTATGTGGGAAATGAAAACACTGAAAGATTTGGTGATAATTAAAGCGTTTGTGCCAGAAAAAATTCCAAATTTTGTCGGAACAGAATCAATGTTTGATTTTGTTGTATGGAATCTGTATGACAGAATTGCAAATGGGCTGAAGTCGTTTGATTTATTGTGTGATAACAGACGATTTTATGATGCATTTCTGGTTGCGGGTAATGTGTTGGAAACGTGTGCTGTGCTTAGTTATATCAAGGATAAACAAACCGAAAAAGAACGTTTAAAAAATCTGAATAAATATCTGGCACGTTCGTCAGCTGGTCAAATGCTTAAAATATTGTCATGGGATGATGATTTTCATAAGGATTCTGCATGGAATGCATATTTTGCGGAATTAAAAATATTTGCACCGATTGGTGATTGTATAATCAAAAAATTAAAAAACGACAAAACAGACAAAGAAAATCATCAAGAAATTTTAGAGAAATTAAAATATCGTGATGGTAGCAATGCCGATAAAAAATCGTTGATATATTCTAATTATGTGCGACCAGACCCACAGGGGTATGTTAGAGCGTTTTCTAAAACTTTTGACGGACTGGATAATGGGAATTTTGAACACATGTATGACAAATATTGTGATTTTAAACACGTTAATATGATGTCGTACGGTGTTACATCCGAGACGATGGAAGAAGATGTTGTTGATTGGGCGATAGAAATTATGGCGGCTGTGGTTTTATATTTACAGCGATACGGATTAAAACCGATGGATGATTGATATTTAATTTTTGCAATTATTGGTATTTGTTGTTATTATAGGTAGTGAATCCAATATGAAGTTGGGTTTGGGCTGTCGTAAGCTCTGATAAAATCCGGTGCAGTTTGCATCGTTTTCGACATGGTGTGGACTGCACCGATGTTTAACCCTGGTCGTATGGTCGGGGAGCTGGTGGTGTATAAAATACGGGAAACCGAAAGACCAACAGAATCTTTTGATTTTATCAGATTTACGAACTCCCCGACCGTCAATATTCCAATTGGCGGTATTTTGATAAAATAAAGGGGTGTAAAATGAAAATAGGTGATAGGGTTGTATGTAAAAATTGTGGAACAGGGTTTGTATGGGGTAAAAAGCGTAAGCTGTCTGGTGGGCAAAATGTTGCATTTTATTTATGTTATTTTTTTATGATATTGTTAACGGTAATTTTTAGTCAATGGATATTATTTTCTCTTGAAAAGTTAAAATTAGGTTCTTTTATTTTTGCTTTGTGTTTATATGTATGTTTTTGTTGGCCTTGTGTTGTTGTAGTAGATAATAAACGTGGTTTTAACTGTCCTGAATGTCGTACAAAAAAATGTATTCCAGCAAATTCACCTGTAGCAAAACGTTTATCAAATAATAAATAAGGAGTTTGTTATGAAAAAGAATTTAACTGTATTAATTTTGTGTGTGTTGACGGGGTGTGTTTCTCTGTCAAAAACAGAAGTGGAACAGATGGAATTTAATAAAGACCCTATAGAAACTATAAATTTATTTAATAAATATAATTCTAAGTTAGAAGTTGATAATAGAGAAGCAGAATGTCCGGCTTCAATATTTTTGTCGATTGTTACTTTTGGGTTAGCACTTCCAGGTGTACCATACCATTGTTTTTCTTATGATGTTGAAAATTTATCTATTCCAGGAACCAGGTTTGATTGTATTGATGGTAGTAATTCAGATGAATGTATTGTGTATCGTAGAACCATGAAGGAATCCAAGATAAATTATTTTGATTATAAAAGATTTTTACCAGAAGATACAGCTATAAAGACAGAAGATGATTTTTTAGCCATGGTTAATTATTATAGTTTAAGTGATTTGTGTGATAAATTAGAAGAAAAAACAACAAAAGAAAAACAACAGTGTAAGGATTTGATTGAAAAGAATACACGTACAATGGCTGTTAAAAAACTAAAGTGTAAAGATTTGTATGTTATGAGTGATGATTGGGCGGTTTCTAAATATGAATATATGAGTTGGACAGAACCATTTTTAGAAGAAAAGGTAGATTATAATAATTACTTGAAAGAAGTGACACAATTTTTTTATTGGGCTACACATTTTCCCTTGGATTCATATCAAAAGTTTGATACATCAATATTTAAAAATAAATTTGTTGTTTATGAATACGCAGACCATATAAGAGAAAAAAGCTATACGTCTGAACAAGTATGGAAATACGCTGTAGAGACAGCGCATCAATTATTAAACGATTACGCAGAAGAATATGGGTGTGATATTGGTGATTGGAAGTCTGATTTAAGGAAAGCCGGTGCATATTTATAAAAAAATCCCCATTTGGGGATTTTTATGTTTGGTTTAGTTCTTGTTCTATTTTGTTTAGTTCAAGACCGATTTGTGATGTTGGTATTTTGCCGTAGTATTCGGCTGTGGTATAAACATCTGAATGTCCCAATGATTGACTGACGGATGTAAAAGCGGCTTGGGAATGCATTGCGGCCCATCGTGCAATAGTGTGGCGGAAAGAGTGCGGGTTTATATATCTTAATCCGGCATTGGTAAAAGATTCTTTGAATATGTTTCTGATTGTTTTGTTGTTGCTTATACTCGTTTTGGTTAGCTTGCTGACACTGGTATTTAATGCGATATATTTACTTTCTGTGGTAGGAAATAAAGGGTCTGTGTTTTTATATCCTATAGAAATCAATTTATTTCGCCAATTTATTACATTTTCTACCCATTCTTTATCAAACGGCATAAAGTATGCGATACGATGTTTGGCGAATTTTACATCCATCATTTTGGGGTTTATGTCTATAAACCAGCGGCCAGAAATAGGGTCTTGTTTCAAATTCTGAATTTTTACAGTGCGGATTTCAGAATTTCTTAAGCCACATAATGCCATCAAGGATACGATTGCTAAATTGCGTTGTTCTTTATCTGTGGTTCGTGGCATTTTGCTGATGGCGGTACGTATTTCTTCCAGTGTATAGCTTTCTTGATAGGCTTTTGAGCGTGCTGTTTTGCGCTGGTTGTTTGTAAGGTTACAAAAAGCTATAATTGCAGTGTTTGAAGCGTTTTTGTATTTTGGTTGGGTTTGTAGCCATTTAAAGAATTCTCGTAAAGTGCTGGTGCATCCTTCGCAGAAAGAAACACTATGTGTGCTTGTTGTATGGTTTATATATTCGCAAACAGTTTTTTGTTTTGGTTTATGCAGGTCTGTAAAGTTGCAATATTTTTCATATTGTCTTAGAAGTTGCATGTGGGTGACAGATGTTTTGTGGTCAAATCCTTTGTGATTGGTTAGATATATTCTGAATTTGTATTTCAGATATTCGTTTAACGGATTTGTTTTAAGAAAATCTGGTGAAATTCTATTGTTATTTTGCGATGTTGTGTTTTGTGGTACAATGTTAGTGTTATCGCTAGGGGTTTCAGAAACACATAATCTTGGTATGCCGTTCACGTTAAATATGCGATAAAGTGTGTCAAGTGTAGATATACTATAGTTTCTTAATATTGTTTTTTGACAGTGTGGGCATGTTGCGTGTGCGATAATTACGTTGCCTTGTTGTTCTGTTGTAATGTTGTTGTCTTGTGGTGTTACAGGTTGGTTACATTTTAGGCAAAGGAACTCGTTTGTTTTTAATTTTCGTGCTTGTTTGAGTTTTGTTTTTTTATTTTGTAAAAATACAATTAGTGCTGCGCCATTGATAAGTACAGGTTTGCCATCATAACATATAGGCAGTCCTTCTTTTATCCATGAGCGAACGGTTTGTTCGTGTAGTTTTTGTGGTTTTAATAATGTGCATATTTCGCTGATAGTGTAACTTGTTACAGGTGAAATTGGACGTGTGTCATATTTTTGTTTACTCATTTCGGTCTCCTGTGGTGATTGTGTTTTTCTTGTTAGCTTTAATCCAAGCATCTAAATCCTCTTTTTGATATTTGATGCGGTTACCCCAGCGCAAATATGGGATTGTGTCTTTGCCATAATGTCGCCAGGTGTTTAATGTGCCAACGGTTGTACCAAGATATTCGGCAGCTTCTTTTTGTGAGAGAAGCACAGGTGTGTTGATTGAACACATATTTTTCTCCTTTTTGTTAGTCTTTTCTTGTAAACGTGCGTCATGCATGTTTGTTGAGAAAAATATGTGATGGATTAATGAGAAAGTCGAATGTATTAATTGTATAAATTTGTATAAATTATTATAATAATTTTAATGTGTTGATTTTAGATTGTTTATGTATTTTCTTACGCCTTCGTATGAGATGTTTATTCCTAGGGTATTTTTTACATAATTTTGTGCGTCTATGTATAATTCTTTATCTACTGTGTATTTATGTGATTTTATAAATTCTTTTAATTTGTCTTGGTCTTCTAATGATAAAACAGGTTTCCTTCCACGCTTTGAGACAGTATCAAACAATGATTGTAAATCTTTTAATTGAATTTGTATATCTGTGTATTCGTGAATTTCATTGTTTAAGGCAAGTATTTTATTGTGCTGTAAGTCTAGGCTATGAATAACAGGAATTGTTGTATGAGATTGTGATTCTTGTCGTAGTTTTTTTATGTTGTTATCGTATTCTTGTTTTGCGTGTTTGTCGCAGGGGATGAAGGCAGAATTTGTATCTAGGTAGAATAGTTCTGTAAAATATGGTTTGCCAGTGGCGGTAATTTGTTTTTCTTGTAGTGACTTTAGTAATGTGTTTGCTGCATTTGTGATTTCTGTATGGTATTCAGAAGTGTTGCGTGTTTGATAACGTTTTTCCTTGTAGGCGTTTATGGTTGAAAGGGGTAGCCACTTAAAAGCGATATATTCGCAAGCTTGAATTAAGTTGCATGTATCAAGATGTTTTGTGTTTTTCATAGCTTATACCCCGCTACCCCCCGTCCCCTGTGTGTATTTGAAGTTGGGTTAGGTATTGTTAGAAAAATAAGAATTCTTTTGATTGTGCTTGAATTCTAGTATGTTCAAATCAGATGTCAATTCTTAATAATGTATGATTTTGTTTATCGTTAATTGTTGTGCTTGGTAGCAAATAGGTAGCAAAAGGGTGAAAAAGTGGTGGTTTTTAGGGTATAAAAAAGCATTAAAAAAGCCCAGAAAACTGGGCGGAATCTTGGTTGCGGGGAATGGATTTGAACCACTGACCTTCAGGTTATGAGCCTGACGAGCTACCGGACTGCTCTACCCCGCGTCACTGATAAAAAGCCTGTCTATTATATATTATTTTATGTAATAGTCAAATAAAAAAATATAGTGATAAAATTTTTGTTAAATGATTTAAATCCCAGACATATCTTGAATTATGTGTTTTTTATTGATAAACTGGGAAAATAAGACGAGGTTTTATAGTGATACATAATAAAAAATTTAGAAAAGCATGGAAAAAATTTTGGAATCCAATACTGGGGTGTGCTTTGATTCAATGGATTATTGCGATTATTTTATCTGTTCCAATGTGGACGGTTTATTTTACATCTGTAAAAAAGTATGAAGGATTAGAAATTTTTAAAAAATATCGAAAAAAACCAGCAATTTTTGTTTTTTGGCATGGACGTTCAATGATGTTAAGTCCAATTATTCGCATGCGTGGTATGCGTGCATATGCAATTGCAAGTCGGCATAAAGATGGACGATTAATGGCTAAACTGCAACGTTTGTTTGGATTAAAGGCCATATATGGGTCAACAAGTGAAGGTGGTATTTCTGTGCTGCGCCAGGGGGTGCGTGTTTTGCGTGATGGCAGATATGCCTTATGTTTGTCACCAGATGGGCCAAGTGGGCCGTCAATGCGTGTTCAAGATGGGGCGTTGTATTTTGCAAAAATGACCGGTGCACCAATTATACCAGTGTGTTATTCGTCTTCACGTGCGTGGATTCAAAAAAGATGGGATAGGTATCTTGTCGCATTATCTTTTTCTAGAATACATTGTAAAATTGGACAGCCTGTGTTTGTGGATTCAAAAATTTCTGCAGATGATTTTGAAAAAATACGTAAAAATATAGAAAGTACTATGGTTAAACAATTGCGTGATTTAGATAAAGAATTTGGCTTGTTTAAGGTAGAGCAAGATATGACAGCCGATAAATTCAAAAAAGAAATGCGTGCAAAAAAAGAAAAAAAGTCGGATAGATAATATGAAAACACCAAGTTGGTTCTTAAAGAAAAAACTAATTTCTTTGATTTTAATACCTGTGTCGTGGGTGTATTATTTTGTTGGTTTTATTGTGTATAAAATACGTGCGTTAAACCCGCTTAAATCAAAAAGAAAAATTATATGTGTGGGTAATATATTGGCTGGTGGGGTTGGAAAAACACCAATTGTACGTGAAATTGCACAAAGACTGGATGCACCGGTTGTTATGCGTGGCTATAAAAAAACAGAAAGTACAAATGGGGCCGGGGATGAAGCGTATATGTTGTCTAAACACGGGTTGGCAGTACATGTTGGTGACAGAAAAAGTAATATTATTTTGTTAAATAAACAAACAGACAATACGCCGATTGTTATGGATGATGGGTTTCAAAATTCTTCTATTAAAAAAGATATTTCAGTATTGGTGTTTGATGAAGGATTAGGATTTGGTAATGGATTATTATTGCCAGCAGGACCATTGCGTGAACCAAAATGGGCAATAAACAGGGCGGATGCAATTATTGTTATAAAAAATAACAACTTTAAAAAAAGATTTTCTTTGCCGGTTGGAATACCTGTGTTTTATGCGAATAATAAAACAGTGTCACCATATCCTGATGATGAAAAATTGGTTGCGTTTGCAGGAATTGGGTATCCAAATAAATTTTTTGCGGCTTTAAAAAATGTAGTAGCAAAACGTGCGTTTGCAGATCACTGGCAATATACAGATGAAGACTTAAAAAAGTTATTGGATTTAGCAAAAAAAAATAAGGCTAAATTAATTACAACAGAAAAAGACTGGGTGCGTTTACCAAAAGATATGCAAAAAAAGATAAAGTATGCTGAACTGGAAACAGTTATAGATGAAAGCTTTTTTGAATGGATAAAAGGTAAAATACAATGAATACAGTTTTAAATAATGTTGTTTTTGAAGGTAAAGGAATTCATTCTGGGTTGCCGGTTCGTATGGTGATAAAACCGTCTGATGTGCGTGGAATATTTTTTAAACGTGTTGATATGCCAGACAGTGATTTGATTCCTGCAATGTATGATAATGTTGGGGAAACAAAAATGCGTAATACAACGGTTGGAAATATTAATGGTGCGCATGTGCAAACGATTGAGCATTTAATGGCTGCGCTGTTTTTGTGTGGTATTGATTCTGCAGTAATTGAAATAGATGGTAAAGAAACACCGATTCTGGATGGCAGTGCAGAGCTGTTTTATAAAAAAATAAAAGAAGCAACGGCAAACAAAAACAAAATAAAAAAGATTATTGTTCGCAGACCGGTGGTGGCATACGCAAAAGAAGTGACAAAACAATTACCGTTATTTGTGCGCTTGAAAATATGGTTGTTTAATAAGATTTCTGGCAGAAAGGCAGATGGTTTTGTTAAGTTGATGCCAAATTCTGGTAAAGAATTAAAGGTTGTGGCAACATTGATTTATCCAGAAAAAATAATCGGCAGACAAACATTTGAATATGTTTTTGATGGAACTAAAAAGTCACTTGATAATTTTATTAAAAATATAGCAGCGGCACGTACATTTGGTAAATATTCTGAATGGGAATATCTGAAGGCGCATGGAATGGGGCGTGGTGCAGATGAAACAAATGTGATTGCACTGAATGATTCTGGTGATGGTACGTTGAATGATTTAAAGTGGGGTGATGAATTTGTTCGTCATAAAATAATAGATGCAATTGGTGATATGTATACATCCGGTGGGATGATTTGTGGGAATTTAGAAAGTTATAAAGGAAGTCATGCGTTAAATAATATTGTGCTTAGAAAATTATTCAGTAATCCAGATAATTATGATATAATTGATGGGTAAGGAAGGGAAAAATGAAAAAAATATTTTTAAGTTTCTTGTTTTTGGGTTTATGTGCGTGCAGTGGATTGGTGAAAAATGAAAATGGAAGCCAATATTTAGTACAACTGGATGCAGAGCCAATTGGGTGTACATATTTATATAAACTGGAATCAGAGGTGTCTGTATATGATGCAGATGACGCCCGCAGATATCTTGAAAATCGTATAGTTGATCAGGCAAGACCTGGTAATGCGTATTGGATTGTAAGTCAGCGTACAAAACCAAATGAATGGGTTATTTTTGGGCCAGAACGTGCATTTGTATTAACAGCAAATGTTTATGATTGTCCAAATCCACAGCGTGTGCGTACGGCAAAAGATGGTGGGTCGATGACTGTTTCTTATTAAAAAATCCCCGTTTGGGGATTTTTTAATGTAATAAGTGTTTAATTTTACTGTGGCGGTGGTGGGGATTTTTGTGTTATAATTTTATAACAGGACTAGTCAGAGAGAGAAATTGGCAAATCAAATTGTTTATATTAATCGTAAAAAATACGCAACGGGTTTGTTTTGGCAACCAATCGGGGCGGGGTTTGTTGCACGTAATTATGCCAGAAATCTTGCAAAATCAGTGGATAAAAAACTGAATTTGTTTACAGAATTTCGTGGTATGGTTGGATTGGGAACAAGACGTGTTGGACATCGGGCAGGTATGCCATCTGTTGCAGCTGAGGTTATGGAATCGCTGGCAGAATATACGTCTTTCTTAGGGGCGTTTGCCACTGATAAACGTTATATTGTTGTTGCCGTTCGTAATGGTGTTATTCTGGAAGATAAGGTTTTTGATACCGAAGCAGAGGCACGTGAAGAATATGTAAAATTATCCGAAATACCAGATTGGGGGGCATTAATTGCGCCGGGGGCGTGGGGAATGCCACGTGCGGTTGAACGTAGTTTGGTTGATGTGGTGTCGCATGGTTCGCATGCTGTTTTACATACAATCAGTCGTATGGGGTCACGTATGACCGCTGGGTTGATGTTGATGGCTTTCTTTGTTGTGTTGCTGTATTTGTTTAAAGAGCCAATTGCAAAAATGATTGCGCCACGACCACAAATCGCAGATGTTAATCCAGAATTAATTGCAGAATATAAAAGGCAGTTAGAAGAAAAAAATAAAGAACTGGATGCGCAATTTGAAATAGAAAAACCGTTGCCGCCGGAACCAATTGTTTTGCCGTATGAAAGTCTGCCAAATCCAATTGAACGGGCCAAAATTTGTTATCAAGCAATCGGTTTTGTTATGCAGCCTGTTGTTGGTTGGAATCAGGTCAGTGCAACATGTGGGCAGGAATATGTAGATGCGCAATTACAGCGCAGTTTTGGGACATTGGGTGAATTTTATAATATTGCGTCTGAAATAATGCCTGGGGTTTTGGTTCAGGAGCAATCAGAAGATATGTTGGTGGTTCAGGCTAAGTTGCCACAGGTTGAATTGTCTGCGTCACAGGATGAACGTGATCCAGATACGATTGTTCGTGATGTGACAACGTTATTTCAATCAATAGATACAAACTTAGAGACAGGTATTGTTGTTGATACGCTTACCAATGGGGTGGATATTGCAACAGTTAATGTGGTGGAAATTGCTGCATCATCAAAATTAATTCCAATGCAATTTATGAAAATATTTGAAGATTTTGGTGGTGTTTATATGACGGGGTGTACGTGGGATGCAATGCGACGTATATGGAACTATGAGGTGATAATCTATGCAAAATAAAAATAAATTATTTGTATTGTTGATGGTAATGTTTGTGTGCAGTGCCAAGGCAGTTGATGTTGATGTTAATACAGAAGAAGATTTGTCAGCAGCAGCGGTTGCAGATTATCAGGTAGAAGGTTCTTTGTTTCAACAGATTACTGATTTGGAACAGGAAAAAGTTTTGATGCAGTTGGAAAAAGAGCGTGCACAGCTGGATTTGGAATTAGACAGATTGGCTGCAGAAAAAATAAAACTGCATATGGAAATAGATACTTTGTCCGGTCGGGCAGAACAGCAGCAACAACAAATAGAAACAGAAAAAGCAAAACTGGAAGCTGAGGCGGCACGTCTGGAACGTGAAAAAGAAAGAATCTTGGCCGCAGAAGCAGAACCTGTACAGAAAAGTGGTGGATATACAGCATCTGTTTTGACAGAAGAAAGCGACGAGGCAACGGATTTAGCTGATAAATACAAATTGGTAAATGTTATTGGGGCTGGGGATCAATTGCAGGCAACGATATCTGATTTAAAAAGTGGTCAGACAAAACGTATAGGGGTTGGAAAATCATTGGATGGGTTTGTGGTAAAATCTATATCGTTGGACGAAGGGGTTGTGTTTGTTAAAGATGGAAAAACGCAAACTTTGAACGTTGGGGCGTCGAAATAACAAAAAATCGGGCTAAAAAAATGGCGACAGAAAATAATAATATCGTGGATAAAAACAGTCAGGTAATACAATTATCTGTGCCAATGGGACTGGAAAATTCAGAACCAAAAGATATTATCGATTATCTGTTCGAAAATAATAATAAATTATTGACCGCAACAGGGGCTGAATTTGAATTACCACGTGATACACAGGGAATTATTGCATATTTTTCAGGTGGTGAATTAATTGTTTCACGAACACATCAATATGATGGGCGTGTGTTGTCTTTTATTGAATTGTTGAAAAGACGTGGGCGTGTTATACGTGAACCATTTTATTCAGATATGGGACTGATATCTGCGATATATAAGACTTATGAAATGCAACTGGGGGGTGGAATACGTTCTCGACATGATTATGATAACCAGATGCAAAAGGATTTTGTTGATATTATTGCACGTGCAGCAGCACAGAAAGTATCTGATGTTCATATCGAAGTTGCAGATCAGACAACAATCTATTTTCGTATTGATGGCAGTATGCAGCCGGTCTTGGAATATAATTCAGGGTGGGGCGAATCTTTTGTTCGTGCGGCATTTGCGTCGGCGGATATGTCAAATGCGAACTATGCCCAGAATGAATATCAATCAGCACAAAAAGACGGGCGTACACCACTGCGTGGCACAAAAGATTTATATTTGCCATCGGGCGTGTTGGGTGTTCGTATGCAATTTAATCCAATCGCATTTGGATCACGCTATGTGGTTATGCGATTGTTGTATGATAATCCGTCCGAAGGTATAAAAACAGAACAAGAATTTGGACCGTATGAACAAAGACTGTTGTCAAGATTGCGTTCTTTTCCAACTGGATTGGTGATTGTTGCAGGACCAACCAGTTCCGGTAAATCAACAACATTAGTAAGAAATATGTCAATGATGTTAAAGGAACGTAATTATGAAATAAATATGATTACAGTGGAAAATCCTGTTGAACAAAAAATTTTTGGCGCACGTCAAATGCCTGTGGTGAATACGACAAACGAAGAACAGCGTGATGAAAAGTATGTAGAAGCATTGGCGGCGGCGTTGCGTAGTGACCCAGATACGCTAATGGTTGGGGAAATTCGTACGTTGGCGGCGGCGGAACTGACGGTGCGTGGTGCATTGTCTGGTCATAATGTTTGGACGACTTTACACGCAAATTCTGCACTGGCGGCGTTGACACGACTGTTGGATTTAGGGATAGAATCTTTTAAATTAAAAGAAGAAACGTTGATGCGTGGGTTGGTGTCAATGCGATTGTTTAAAAAACTGTGCCCGCATTGTCGACAAAAATTAGCAGATAATCCAAATAAATCTTCGTATCATCGTGTGCGTGATGCGTTTGGTGAAATCGGTTTGAATCAGGTGTATACACGTGGGGTGGGGTGTGAACACTGTAAGGGAACTGGTACGTTGGGACGTATCAAGGCCGGCGAGATAATTATTACAAACAGTGAATTTTTGCGTTTGGCTTTATCTGGAAATACAGATGGTGCAGTGCGTTATTGGCTGGAAGAAATGGATGGACGTACACTGAAAGAAGCAGCTGTTTCATTAATGTTGCAGGGAATAATCGGTGTTGATGAATTAGAACGATGGGTCGGACAATTGGATCAGCCGGGGGTATATTAATATGAATAAACTGGAAATGCTGTATGCAAAACTGGTGTTCAGACTTAATACGGAAAAACGTATGGCGATTTGTCGTAAACTGGCGTCGTTGTTGCGTAATGATTTTACATTGATGGATGCGCTGGGGCGATTGGAAATGATTGAATCAAAGAATGGTAAGAAACCAAATGAACCATTCGCAATCGTTATGCGCCAGTGGCAGAAAAACCTGGAACGTGGTATGAGTTTTTCAGATGCAACACGTGGGTGGGTGCCACCAAATGAAACGTTGCTGGTGACCAGTGGTAATATATCTAATCTGGTGTTGGCACTGGAGAATGTTGGACGTGTTGTTGACGGTACACAGCGTATTTCACGTGCAATGCGTGGTGCAATTATGTATCCGTTGTTTTTGTTGGCGTTGACATTTGGTATTATCTTGATGGTGGGAATATATTTAGTGCCACCATTGGCAGATGTTGCAGGTGATAATATTGTTTGGCGTGGTATGGCACGTTCTTTGATAGCCTTGTCTGATTTTTCAATTAAATATTGGCCATGGATTATAGGGGGATTTACAACGATTGTTTGTTTGATTTGGATAAGTTTTGCAAATTGGTCTGGGCGTATGCGTGCAATATTCGATAAATTACCACCATGGAGCGTTTATAAAATTCATGTTGGGGTTGGTTGGATGATGGCGTTATCTGCAATGGTTGGATCAGGGGTCACGATTCCAGATGCAATGCGTATGTTGGCTGATAATGCAAACAGGTATTTGAAAAATATATTGGAAAGTGCGCTGCATTATATCGCAAATGGTGATAATTTAGGGGTGGCGATGAATAATACAGGGGCAGATTTCCCAGATTCAGATATTATTGGAGATTTGACAATTTACGCAGATATGAATGGTTTTGATGAGAATATGGGACGTGTCGCAAATGATTATCTGGCAGAATCTGTGCGCAAAATGGAATCTGTGTCTAATGTGATGAACAGTGTGGGGATTTTATTAGTATCTGCAATTGTTGCGTGGGTCGTGTTGGGTACGTTCCAAATGCAGGATCAAATCACAATGGCGTTATCTTAAAAGTTTAATATAAAAAGCAAATCGGGAACCTTATGTAGTGTCTGTACACTACGATTCCCGATTTGTTTTTAAACCGTTGTGAAAAAAGGGGGACTATACCATAAATGGCAGGTTTTCAAGTGTGCCTTCTGCGACCCTGACATTTACGTCGATTAACATAAATATAGAATCTGGTGAACGTTGGATTTTTTCAGAGAATATATCAGAATCCAGTAAGTGACTGGTGTTTACTGATAATTTTGTTATCAAGTGATCGTCGTCCAGTAATGTATATATTGGGCCGATATCACGTGGTGTGTTTGAACCAATTTCATGTTCGTTTTGTGGACACCGCAGACCGTCCATAATTGTTTTGACACGATTATCAATATCTGAACGTGGTACACCAACAATTTCAGGATGTAATAATTGTATATCCAGTTCTGCAATTAACTTTAGATTTGGTGTGATAATTGGATTCCAGTCGATACCGCCAATATGTCGTGTGGTAATTGGACTTTTGGTTGGGTTTGGTACCATGTATTGGGTCAGATTATTCCATGGACTGTGTTCAACCAGTTTTTTTAGCTGTGGATGAAATTGCATACGGATGTCTGCAATGTGTTGTGCACGTTTTTTTGGGTTTATTAAAATATCACCAAAATAAAGTAATTTAAACTTCATATTATTTACCTTTTTCTAAAATTTCTTTGAATGTATCTAAACCTAATGGGTGTAGACGTAACGCTTTGCGGTGGTTCCATTTTGCGTCATAAATTAATTGAGTTTTGTTGTGTTTTGTTTTTATTAGTGTTTTTTTACGAAATTCAGATTCCATTGTTTTTTTTACAGTGTCTAGGTCGTATTCTTTGCCGTATTGTTCATTTAATATTTTGACCAAATCAGTTGCGTTAAGGAAATCTTCTTTTGTAAAATTTGATGATGTATTTGCCATGTTTTTTGTCCTTTTTTCTTGATAATTATAGCAGAAATTGCTATGTTTTACACTGAAAAAACGAAAGGATTTTTATATGTCTGTTAATAATGAATATACCGGTGATTCGATTAAGGTTTTAAAGGGACTGGAAGCTGTTAAAAAACGTCCAGGTATGTATATCGGTGACGTCGGTGAAGGTGGCAGTGGTCTGCATCATATGATTTATGAAGTTGTTAATAATTCTATTGACGAAGCAATGGCCGGATATGCAGATACAGTATATGTTTCTTTGAATCCAGACGGCAGTGCAACAATTCGTGATAACGGACGTGGTATGCCATTTGATATTAATCATGAAACAGGGCGTAGTGCGCTGGAATTAATTATGTGTGAACTGCACGCAGGTGGTAAATTTGATAATGAAAGTAATGGTGCGTACAAGGTATCGGGCGGTTTGCATGGTGTTGGTGTGTCTGTGGTAAATGCTTTGTCTACGTGGCTGGAAGTGCGTGTGTGGCGTGGTGATAAAGAAGCATTTATGTCATTCGCAGATGGTGTGCCAACTTGTGATTTGAAAATAGTCGAAAATAAATCTGGAAATGAACATGGTACAGAGGTGACATTTAAACCGTCACCAGATACATTTACAGGTACTGAATTTAGTTTTGATACGTTGGAAACATGGTTGCGTGAACAGTCTTTCTTGAATGCAAATGTTCGTATTATTCTGGAAGATTTACGTGGTGCAGAAAAGAAAGAACGTGAATTTCATTCTGTTGATGGGTTAAAAGGGTTTGCAACCTATTTGGATAAGTCTAAGGAACTGTTAAACAAAGAACCAATTCAGATGATTAAACAATCTGATGATAATTATATTGAAATTGTTTTACAGTGGACAACAGCGTATACAGAAACATCACTATGTTTTACAAATAATATCCCAAATCGTGATGGTGGAACGCATTTGGCGGGATTTCGTGCGGGGTTGACACGTGCAATTAACAAATATATTGGGGAAAAAGGAACCAAGAAAGATATAAACCTGTCGGGCGAAGATTTTAGAGAGGGGTTGACCAGTATTGTAAGTGTTAAAATCCCAGATCCAAAATTTGGTTCACAGACCAAAGATAAACTGGTATCCAGCGAGGTTCGTCCAATTGTCGAAAGTACAGTGTCTGAAATGCTGTATGAATTCTTGGATGAAAATCCAGCAATTGCAAAAACTATTATTGATAAGATTATAGAAGCTGCCACCGCAAGAGAGGCAGCACGTAAAGCACGTGAATTATCACGCAAGAAAACAGGCCCAGAATTAGGTGGTCTGCCGGGTAAATTGGCAGGGTGCAGTGAACGTGATCCAGCAAAATGCGAACTGTTTATTGTTGAGGGGGATTCGGCTGGTGGTACCGCAAAGCAAGGACGTGACCGTAAAACCCAGGCTATATTGCCGCTGCGTGGTAAGATTTTGAATGTTGAACGTGTGCGTTTTGATAAAATGTTGGGATCTGA
Organism: Alphaproteobacteria bacterium; assembly: GCA_017505705.1. Taxonomy (GTDB): domain Bacteria; phylum Pseudomonadota; class Alphaproteobacteria; order Rs-D84; family Rs-D84; genus Enterousia. The sequence goes on along the minus strand of JAFVOS010000011.1, from coordinate 146,054 downwards.
TACCATTGGTGCATTGATTACAACAATGGGAACAGGTATCGGTAAAGATGAATTTGATATCGAAAAAATGAGATATCACAAAGTTATTATCATGACCGATGCGGACGTTGACGGTCAACATATTCAGACGTTGTTGATGACGTTCTTTTATCGTCATATGCCACAGGCAATTGAACGTGGATATATTTATGTTGCAAAACCACCACTTTATGGTGTCACACGTGGTAAACAGCAGATTTATTTGCAAAACCAACGTGAAATGGATGATTACCTGATGGAACAGTTGGCAACAGATGGTGTTGTTGAAACGTCTAATGGTATACAGATAAGTGGGGCAGATTTAAAACGTTTGTTGGGGTTGGTGTTAAATATGCGCAATACCCTGCAGGGATTAAATCATATAATTCCACTGCGTTTTGTAGAGGCGTTGGCACTGAATAATGTGTTTGAAACTGAAAGCGCAGATGCTTTTGGGGCAGCAGAAAAAATGTTGGATTCACAGGAACTGGAATTCGAACGTGGATGGAAAATAACATCTGATGCATTTGGTATTCATATTACACGTACGTTGCGCAGTGTGACAGAAACACATACACTGCCCAGAGATAAAATTACAGGGCCAGAAATACGTGCGTGGCAACGTATGGATGGACGTGCAGAATTAATTGAAACGTTCGGAAAGCCAACAACATTGCGTGTAAAATCAAAATCCCAAAAAATCTGGGGGGCATTAACATTGTTGGAAACTGCGTTTGAATATGCGAAAACAGGCCTGAAGATTCAGCGATACAAAGGTTTGGGGGAAATGAACGCAGAACAGTTGTGGGAAACAACAATGGATCCAAATAATCGCTCTTTGTTCCAGGTCAGAATTGATGATGCAGCCAAGGCAGATGAGGTTGTTTCAATGTTGATGGGTGATATTGTGGAACCACGTCGTGACTTTATCGTTGAAAATGCATTGGATGCAAACCTGGATATTTAATCAAAGGAAATAACAGATGGCGGATAATGACAGGGTGTTTGACAATTCTGAATTGGCTGTTTGGCAGCGGCAATTGAATCAACTGAACGAAGAATTAAAATATCCAGAACGTTATTCGTCATCTGAATTTGCATTCAAACAATCACAAAAAAAACAACTGGAAGAGGTTATCGCAAAAAGAAAAGATAAAAAGAATTCTTTTGCGATGGGTAAGCAAAATGTTGTTAATACAGCTAATATGAATAATGCAATGATGACACAAATGTCAGGTGACAGGGAATAATGGATTTTTCAAAAGACTGGTTTTTTGCATTGGATAAACAATTGCGTGAACAAGGATTGGACAGTGATGCGCAAAGTTTTGATGAAATACTAAGAAATCTAGAATCAAAAAAAATTTGTTCGCCGGATGAATTTGCATGGCATGCAGTGTATGTTATTCTGGCAGGTGGTTTCTCACAAAAGACAGCAAAAAAAATTCATGCGAAAATTATGGAAATTTTGTCCCAGTGTGGGGCGGATTTTGATGTGCTTATAAAATCATTTAATAATAAAAACAAAATTAATGCGGTGTGTAAAATCTGGGAAAATCGTGGTGCGATGTGTGAAGCGTATTATGTGTGTAAGGATACAGATTCACGTATAAAATATTTAGAAACTTTGCCACATATTGGAAAAATAACAGCGCATCATTTGGCACGAAATCTGGGGGAAGATTTGGTTAAATATGATATATGGATTCAACGTCTGGGGCGTGTGTTTGTGGGAAAAAATTTACCAATTGATAATTCAAAATTATCACCGGAAATAAAAAAAGCGTGTGATGAAATGTTTGCACATTTGGTTCGTGAAACAAATTTACCACGTGGGTATATAGATGTGGTGTTGTGGAAGGCTTTGCAACAGGGGTTGATAAAATTATGAATGTGAAAATAGAACAATCTTGGAAAGATGTATTAAGCGCAGAATTTGATAAAGATTATTTTATTAAGTTAACTGATTTTGTGCGTGGGGAATATTTGTCTGGAAAAACAGTATATCCAGAACCTAAAAATATTTTTAATGCATTTAATTTGTGTCCAATCGATAATGTTAAGGTTGTAATTATCGGCCAGGATCCGTATCACGAACCAGGGCAGGCACATGGATTGTGTTTTTCTGTTTTGCCTCCGACAATAATCCCACCATCATTGGTGAATATTTATAAAGAAATAGAATCTGATTTGGGACATAAATCTGTCACAAATGGTGATTTAACGCACTGGGCAAACCAAGGTGTTTTATTATTGAATTCAACACTGACGGTTCGGGCACATGCCGCTGCATCGCATGCAGGGCGTGGATGGGAAGAATTTACAGATGCGGTTATTCGGGCGGTTGCACAGCGTGATAATATTGTTTATATGCTGTGGGGATCGTATGCGCAAAAAAAGGCAGCATTTGTTAATTCAAATAAAAACCTGATTTTAAAAAGTGTGCACCCGTCGCCTTTGTCTGCGTATCGTGGATTTTTTGGTTGTAAACATTTTAGTCAAGCAAACAAGTATTTGGCAGATAATGGAAAAAATCCAATAGAATGGTAAAAAAAATCCCGCAAATCAGCGGGATTTATTTCTGGAGCCCCAGAGCCAAAACTCAACGGACTCCAAAGCAACTGTTGAAGATTTTATAGCCCTTTTATCCGAATGGCAAGAATTTTGTGAAGAAATTATCAGAACAGGAACAATCATCAAAAATATTTTTTCTGAAAAATTCTGCCATTACCAGTCTTAAGAAATTTTTCAAAAATTTGTGCTTTTTCCTCACTGTCAAAAGCAATATATCCACGTAAATCCCAAGGTTTAAATTTGTTTGTATGAACAGAATTACCGTTATTATGTTCTTTTAAGCGTCTTTTTAAATCATTAGTGCAACCAACATAAAAATGTTCTGGAAAATTTATACTTTGTAGAATATACACATAAAACATCAGAAGTCCGCTTTCATTCACTACGTTCATTACAGCGTGACATCCGTTTCTCTAACTCTACATCTTCGCTTGCTTTCTGCGAAACCAATCTCGCTGTAGCGTAAGCGAAAGCGGATGGTGCCCTAAGCAAGAATCGGACTTGCGACTCGTCCTTACCAAGGACGTGTTTTACCACTAGACTATTAGGGCGATAAAACTGGTCTTATTATACGGGCATATATATAAAAATCAAGGATAAAAAAACAGACCCAAAATTGTTAGGGTCTGCTTTTGATTGTGTTTTTTTTATTCAATGCAACAGTTAACTGCATTACGAACCCAGCTTTTTAATTTTGACATTTTGCCAGATTTTTCATCTTTGGCTGTGGTGGCGGCAACAGGTTGTGGTGCAGCGGTTTTTTTTACAGATTTTGTTTGTTTTGAATCTGATTCTTCGCTGTTTATAATTCCCATGTTTAAGCCCCAGAATATACAATACAGTTCATAAGACTGGTCAAATAATTCGTATGCTGTTTTTTTGTCGCCAGCGGCCAGGGCCTTGGTTCCAACCTCAAATACACGCATGGATGCGGCCAGCAAATGCTTTGATATGCACCATACTTCGCCTTCGTATGATGGGATGATTTTTAACATCGCATTTTTACGCATTTCACGTATTTCGTTAATCATATCATAGAATTGATGTTTGCCAGTTTTTGCGCCAGAAAACATCAGGTGTTCTTCAATTGAAATCAGATTCATAATGCCAATTGTTAAATCCTGGTCAGATGATAAATCTTTTGGATTTACTTTTTTGGCAGCGTCTAATTTTTCAACAAATTCTTGAACTGATTCTATTTTTTTCATTTATATCACCCCTTGTATTAAAAACAGATCATCATTGCCCAGCTGGCCAATGCCAATGCAGCGATTGGTAATACAACCTTTTCAAATGGAAAGTGTGCATGGCCGTTGTTCTTGTTTTTCATCCATTGGTACAGTTTGCCAGTGCCAATAAATATTAATGCGCCACAGATTGTGCCAAACAAAACAGGGTCGATGGTAAACATGCCACAAATAGATGTTGGATTATATTTAACAGGCCCCAGGTATGCAAACCCCACCATCGCAACAGATAACAGTATCACAATTGTGTCACGACCACGAAAATGCCAGTTCTTTTTATCCATAAATTTTAATGTCCAATATCCAACCAGTGTCAGCAAGGCACCAGCCCACAAACCGACAACACTGTCTGGAACGCCCAGGCGACGTGCAATATCAAGACCGGCCCCAATCGCAACCGTACAGATTGGACATGCCGGATTTGCAAATGCTTTTAACGGCAGTGTTGCACATAAAAATGCAATCAATTTTCGCATAAATTTCCCCTTTCGTCTATATCGTGTACATATTAGAGAATATCTAAAAAAAAGTCAACAGTGCAAGAATACACAAAAACTACTTAAACAAATTATATAAATATGGTATAATCCCCATGACACAGGCGACTGTGTTGGGGCGTCATAACCTCGTTATTTTCGGTGTCTGTGGGGACAAAAAATACCTCCAACTTTATTTTGGTTGGAGGGTTGCGAATATATTGAATAAGCACGCTATTTTCCGAAAATGATAGTTATGAACCTCCAACCGTCCGCTTATGTGACGGTTATTTTTAACACAAGGGAATACAAATATGCGATTAACATTTGGGATTTTAATATCGCTGATGGTGGGGGCGGCACATGCAAACACCGACCTGACCGCGGCGATTGAAAATGTCCGTACCACATGCGGAAACATCAGTGCAGAATTATCAGACATGAAAAAAATGGCGGGTATTACCACTGCGGTAACGGGGGGTGGCACAGTCGCCGGTGGTATAGCACTTGGAACCGGTTTGGCCAAGGCAAATGTCGATAAAGAAATAGAAGAATTAGAAGCCCAAATCGCACGTTTAAAGGCGGAACGCGGTGATGTGCCGGTTGAACATTTGCAAATAGAAGATGAAGCCTTGTTCGAACACCAGGTGGCTGAGTTTATTGAGTCTTATCAGACAAAAGCGCAAGAATTATCCGCCGCAGAAAAGAAATCAAAACAACTGGGCAATGTTCGTACGGGAACAATGGCGGCGGCCACAGCAACAAATATCGCAGGTGCGGTTATGTCTGGCACAAATCGGGTAAAGGGCGATTTGAAACAACAAATTGACGAATGCTTGACATCGGTTAAAACATTATCAAATGTCCGCATGCAGGCACGCATAGACGGCAGTGCAAATGACACCGATTTGGCACGTGTGGAAAATATAATTCGTGCATGCGACGCATGGTCCACGGTTGATATTACGCCAATCAACAATCGTTCCAAGGGCGCAACCGTGTCATCGGGTATTGGTGCGGGGTTGGGTCTGGCCGGCACAATAACATCTGCATCTGCAAATTCAGATGGTGTTCGCAATGGTGATGATAAACAAAAAGAACAGAACCTGAATACCGCGGCAAATGTACTGGCGGGTGGCACAACGGCGGCAAGTTTGTCCGCAACAATATTTAACGCAACACAAATAAGTGCAATTAAACGTGCGGCAACCGTTGCCGATGAATGCGAGGGGGCGCTGAAATAAAATGAAGAAAAGTTTATTATTTGCAGGTGCAATATTTTTAACGTCCGGTATCGCAATTGCGAAAACAATTGACTTTGATACGTCAATAAAATGGAATTCAAATGTTGTGGAACGGGCATTAAATAAATCTGGATTCCTGGGGTCATCTGATGCACACTGGGATGTGCGCGTGACCCATGAACGCATATTGGCGGAATTATTAAAAATGGAATCTTTTTCCGTTCGTGATGCGACACGTGTGTGTTTGGACAAATGTAATATGTCGGACTTTCTGAAAAATGGTCGTGGCGCATCGGGCAAAAAATGCCCAGAATTGTGCAGTGGCTTTGCCGATACATTGGTTAGTGTGAATAATGAATATACCAAAACAGGTGCAATATCATTAAGCGATAACGGATTAGTTTTTGTACAGAAAGATGGTACAACTAAAGTATTTTCATCTGACAAACAGTTTTATGCAGTAATTGATCATACCCAATATGACAAAGAAACAGGTCCAACAATAACATCAAAATATTCTCATATATGCACATTTGAAGAACCTGATTATGCTTATGGCGCCGTCGTTGTTTATGAAGCGCAAAATAATAAACCGGTTGCTTTATTATACATAGAAGGTGAGGGTTGTGCGGGCTGGACGAATCAATTGTGTGCTATAGGTAAATATGCTTTGCAAGGAAGCTTTGAAATATGGCACCATAGTGATTGCGGTACGGGGGCTGGTGAATCATGGGAATTCTACAATATAGTAGATAATTACATCGATGTCTTAGATTCTGTACAAACTAGAATTTCAAAAATAAAAAGTATATTGAACACCGTTCCCCATATCTCACCTAATGATGTAGAGAAATACCTGCAGAGAGATAGGATAGACAGCCTTACCCAAATAGTAGCTAATGCAGAAAATGCAGTAAAAAAATGGGAAACAACTAATCTTACAGAAACTTCCTGGGAAAGATATGAAGAACTAGAGGAGATAGCTGCCCTTACAGATAAGCTACTCGAATATAAAGATAAAAACACCAGTAACTTGGAATACAACAAACAACAGTTAGATAAAGCAGTTAGGTGTATCAACCAAATTAAAGGATTTAATGGTAAGACAGACGATTTGACACACCTTTACACAGAAACACCGACAGAAGCATATGAAAAAGCAAAAGACAGACTTATTGGATTTTGTTATAATTTTGTTGATTCTTCTAAGATTAAATGTAGTGGTGATTGTAAAAGTGGAATTAGCAGTATTGGAAAAGACGATACCGTAACCTGTGCGATTGGCGATATAACATATAGTGTTGTTTTTGATGACATTTGCCAAAGTAAAGTAGAGGAATTCTTTTCAGACTTTTAACTTTATTGAAAAAAGAAAAAACAAGAAAAAGGAAAATACCAGGTTAAACATGGAGTCATACAATGAACAAAAATGATTTAGAAAATTTAGTGGAAGACTATGGTTATTTTGATGCGTTTCCCGACGGTGCGCCCGCAGGTCGTGCATCACAGGCGGTTGAATACATGGCCGTCCTGCCCAAGCGGGGCAAAAAACAGGCCCTGATTGATGGTGCGGCACGTGTGGGTGTTTTATTACAAACCGCACGCAAACGATTCCCAGACGGCAAAACACACGAATGCCTGACTTTTCCAACGGCATATCAGCAGAAATTCAAACAACAAATTCGTGATGTCGTAAAAGCACGTGAAAAATAATCATACCGCCCCACCTGGGCGGTTTGAATTTTGGTAGCTGCCCGAGGGATTGATTCCGCTGCGCTTCATTCCCCTGGGCAAATCCCCCTTCGTTAAAACTTCGGGGGACCGGCATACGCCCGTCTGCCTTTTGCCTGCGGGTCGGACCCCCCTTCTGGGTGTCCATCACCACCCCGACGCACAGAATAAAAAAACGACCCATCGGGTCGTTTGTTTATTCTGGTAGCAGCGGAGTCGATTGTGTATTCCCACACACTTCGTGTGCGGGCCCCTTTCCAAATCGCAACGGTTTCGCTGCGTTGCACTTGCAAAACCTGCTTTTTTGTCGGACCTTGGGGTCCTTATCGTCCTTTACTAACCAAAATTAAAACCGGGATAAACCCGGTTTGAATTTTGGTAGCAGCGGAGGGATTCGGACCCCCGACCAAAGGATTATGATTCCTCTGCTCTACCACTGAGCTACGCTGCCAAGCGAACAGCATTATAACAGACTTTTTTAGGATTGCAAGCAACAAAAATTATAAGAATTCATTCTTGTTTTAAAATATTAAAAATTTTAATAAATTGTCTTGAATTAATTTTTTAATTTGGTTATTATGCGCGGTATGAAAAAAATCATATGTGCTTTGTCTGTGTTCATGTTGGCAACAGGGAATCTGGCGGCCAATGGGTTTAATCCGTTCTTTGATGGATATGAAAATCAGGTCGCTTTTAATTTCGGTTTCGGGGTGAACAGTGGGTTCTTGTTGCCGCCACCAACGCAATTTGTGCCTTTTAATATGATGCATGTGCAATATTCACAGCCAACAACATTCTTTAGGATGCCTGCAAGGCAATCTTTAAATATTGTTCAAACGTTGGGTCATGGATCAAAATATGGATGGCATTGGGATAAATATACAATACCAATGGCAGTGTTAAGCGAAGATATTAGTTTTTGGTATGGTTGCGATTGGTACACGTTTGCCGGTCTGGGGGTCGGTATGCAGGCGCAACAAAATGAACGTATTGGATCAAAGCTGGTGTTTGGGTTTAAACTTGGGGCGGGGTATCGGTTGACTGAATGTACAGCAGTAGAATTGTTTATGCAGCATTTCTCGAACGGTAATACCGCAGATGAAAATAATTCTTATGCGTTTTATGGAATGGGAATAACGTACAGTTTTTAAATAAATTCCTTGAAATATATAATAATAAATTTATAATTTGTCTGGAAATTTAGATGTGTTGCACGATGAAGTGCCTGACAAACACAGAGTGGGCATGTCTGATTGATAAGTTATAAGCCAGGGTGGCACCGCGCCGGAAATATCCAGCGCCCCTGATGTTTTAACAATAAATTGGGTGCCGGAAAATCCAAATCTTTTTCGATGCCCGAAATAAAAAAGGGACCAAAATGTTATCTTTGAAATCAAAGTTTAGAACGCATACGTGTGGAGAATTGACCACAAAAAATGTTGGCGAAGTTGTCACTTTGTCTGGTTGGGTTCATCGTAAACGTGACCATGGCGCATTGTTATTCGTTGATTTGCGTGATAATTACGGGGTGACGCAGATTGTTTTTGATGGTGGTGATGAAACACTGGAAAAAGTGCGTCCGGAATCTGTTATTAAAATAACAGGCCAGGTGGTTGCACGTGATGCAGCAGCGGTTAATGATAAAATCCCAACAGGGGGTATCGAAATTCAGGCGCAATCATTCGAAGTACTGACAAATTCAGAAGTGCTGCCATTCCAGGTATTCGGCGAAGATGAAGTAGGTGAAGAATTACGATATAAATATCGTTTCTTGGATTTGCGTCGTGAAAAATTACACAATACTATTTTGACACGTAATAAGATGATGAAGTGGTTGCGTGATAAAATGTGGGATTTGGGATTCTCAGAATTCCAGACGCCGGTTTTGACAGCATCCAGTCCAGAAGGCGCACGTGATTTTATTGTGCCATCTCGTTTGCATCATGGAAAATTCTATGCGTTGCCACAGGCACCACAGATGTTTAAACAGTTGTTGCAGGTTTCTGGGTTTGATCGTTATTTCCAAATTGCACCATGTTTTCGTGATGAAGATTTGCGTTCAGACAGATTGCTGGAATTCTATCAATTAGATATGGAAATGTCGTTTGTGGATTTGGCAGATATTCAGGCCGTTGGTGATGAAATTATGCCAAACCTGGTTCGTGAATTTGCAAAGGATGCAAATGTTTATCCAGAAATTCCACATATCACATTTGATGAAGCAATGTTGAAATATGGTTCTGATAAACCGGATTTGCGCAACCCAATCATTATCCATGATGTGACAGAAGTATTTCGTGGATCTGATTTTGGCATATTTGCAAATGCTGTTGAAAATGGCAGTGTCGTTCGTGCAATCCCAGCACCAAATTCATCAGATAAACCACGTTCTTGGTTTGATAAACTGGGTGAATATGCAGTCAAAGAATTGGGACTGGGCGGATTGGGATATATTGTATTTGCCGATGAAGCCAAGGGACCTGTTGCCAAGAAATTAGACGCAGCACGTATCGAAAAATTGCGTGAAATCGCAGGCGATAATTCGTCGCTGTTCTTTGTTTGTGATATGGCCGAACCAGCGTCCAAGGCAGCAGGAAAACTGCGTAATAAGTTGGGGGCAGATTTAGGTTTGGTAAACCCACGTGACTTTGCGTTCTGTTGGGTTGAATCATTCCCGTTCTTTGAACCAGACGAAGACAGAGCAGGTGCACCAAAGTTTACACATAATCCGTTCTCGTTCCCGATGGCAACATTGGAAGAATTGGATACAAAAAATCCATTTGATATAAAGGCGGCCCAGTTTGATATGGTGTTGAATGGTTTAGAAATCTGCAGTGGGGGATTGCGTAACTATAATCCAGACATTATGAAAAAATGTTTTGAAATTGCAGGTTATCCAATCGAAGCAGTTGAAAAGAATTTTAGTGGTCTGTATACTGCGTTCCAATATGGCGCCCCACCACATGGTGGTTGTGCATTCGGTATTGATCGATTGGTATCTGAAATTACCGGATTCGGCGACAGTGTGCGTGAAGTGGTTGCGTTCCCAGCCAATCAACGTGGACAGGATTTGTTGATGGGCAGCCCGAACGAGGTGACAGAACAGCAATTGCGTGATGTTCATATTCAAGTTCGCAAGAAAAACTAAAAAAATAAATCGGGTGTCTGGAATTAGATGCCCGATTTTTTTATCAATGTTATTATGATTTCATACCTGTGGGAAAAAACATAATTATCAATATAATTCGTGTCAGGAGATTTTATTATGCACGATTATATTGATAAACTGACATTGTCATTGCGTTTAACGCCATATCAGGCAGAAATCCTGAAAAATAATGCAGATAAGTATAATATCGGCAGACTGGAAAAACGTGGCGGTGTGGTTTATGTGCCGTATATGCCGCAGGGTGTGCTTTCGTATTTTTTAAAGATATTGCGTGGTGTGCCGGCTGATTTAATCGGGCAAAATAAGATGTTGGTAAAAAATGTACGCAATGTGAAATTTTGCAATGATGGATATCATTGTGTTCAGGTTGGACGATATAAATACTATGCCGATGCAATGGGGCATAATATTTCACGTGAACAATTTTTGCGCAAAACAGAACGCTAGAATTTATCGTGTGTTCTTATAAATTCTGATAAATATCCACTGTCAAAGTTTATCATTATTTCTGATAATGAATATTGACGAACGCCATTTGGTAATACGTTTAGCTGTATTACAGATGGTGCAGGTGATGTGCCACGCATTGTTAAATCAAGGGTGGTGTACATTTCGTTGTTTTCTATCTCGACGGTGCCAGTGCCATCAACGTGATACATGGATATAGATAATGGCTGGGTTGTTTTAAAATTACCATTATTATATTTACCAACAATGCGCATGTTTTTTAATCTGGTTTCGCCACTGCCCATGGCATTGGATAATGCAAATTCAAGATTTAATGTGTTGATTTTATCTGCAGATGCATAGAATTCATCAAATGACAACCCAGATATATATCCGCCGTCAAATGATATATCCATGTCACCCACCAGGTTATACCATATGTCATGCGCAATTTGACCGTTTGTATTCATATGAATTTCGGCGGTTATCATTGTGTCACGAACGTTTAACGGCATAGATTTGTTTAACAAATATCCATTTATTAAGAACTTGTTTAACTGGATGAATATTTCATAGTTGTTTTTGTCTTTTTCAATCGTAGATAATAAATTTCCACGTGAATTATCTGTTATAGAAAATATCTGTGCATTATTCTTTAACGAGTACACAAAGTTTGCAAATTCATTGTTGTCGTAAACCAGTTTGTCTGCAGACAGTGATATGTTCAGGTTTATGCCAAATGGGATTAATATTGGGGAATTTGTTAAAAATTCAAGTTCTGCATATCTGGATAAAAAGTCACGTGATATAAATTTGTTTATATCAAGTTTGTCTGTATGCAGGGTAAGGGTTTTATCGTTATAAGAACCATGGAATTTGGTGTCGGCGATATCAATTGTTAGGTTTGATATTTTTCCGTTGTCGTATGTTCCAGATATTGTATATGGCATATCGTTTATTGCACGTAAATCAATGCCAGGCAACCATGTGTGGGCAGAAGAACCAGATAAAATAAATTCTTTATCCGTTATTTGAAGACGCCATTTGTTGTTGTGTGGTGTGAAATCCATCATGTTACCACGCCATACAAAATCACCAATGTCGTTGTTCATAAAACTTGGTAAAAATGGCAGGTTTATATTGGCCCAGTGTAATTGTTTGTCGTGTGCATATGTAAATGAGGCATCTGTTTTGTCACCATTAATATGGTATGTGCCAGCGACATCACTGAATTGAAATTTGATTTTCCCATGCGAACCCAGTTTTTTTATTTGCTCGCTTAAAATGCCATCTTTGGGCATTTTGTTTTCTGATTTTATTGTCATGTCAAATGATTGATTGTTTACAGACAAATTACCGCTGATGTCGCCGTATGAATATGGGGTGCATCGCCAGTTTTCTGGTGTGCCAGAAAACATACATGTGGATTCTGTTCCCTTGAACGGCATGTTTATCATTATGTTATGTGCACCATTAGAGTTTATATAGCCGCCAGTAAATGCAATGTTATCTGCAACAATATTTGTAATCTGAACCTGGTTGTTGGCAGATATTGCATTTATTTTTATATGCTTAAAGTGTAATTCCATAAATTTTAAATCACCAGAAAAATCCAAGTTGTATTGTGTATGGGTTGGAATGTGTCCTGGGTTTAAAATAAATGAGAAATCATATGTTAAATTATTGGCTTTTAATTGAATTATTTTATCGCCATTTGGTTTTATTTCTATGTTTCCTGAAAATTTACCAGCTTCGATATTTGTATATTTAAAGCCATTACCACCGTCCCATTCAAAATTCATGGTTATGTTTACGGTTTCTGTTATCTTGGGTTCTGGAATATTAAGCCAGCCATTTATATCGTTTGTTTCCAGGGACATGTGACCACGTATTGAACCGTTATCAAAAAATTGACCGATGATATCTAGTTTATTGTTTTTGTTTGTGATATGAAATGTGTCACCGGAAAATTCGACTTCGTATTTATGATTTTGGGTACGTATGATGCCTGAGAATTTATTGTTGACCATCTGGGCGCTGATGATGTGGAAATCACGACCCATAAAGTGAATGTCAGAATCATATATTTCAATATTATGATTAAATACTGCAGGTTCTAGTTTATCAATACTTATATCAGCGTCATATATTACAACTGTGTTTTCCAAGGTAGGATTGCTAAGGTTAAACAAACTGCTGAATGGAATAGACAGCATTACTGCACCAATTTTGGCGGTGGGTACATGAACATCATGGGCAACAATCGTTGCACCAGACAGTAAACTGAAATTTAAATCGCCATTTAATTTCGCAGGAACATTTGTTTGGGTCGCAATTGCGTTTTCAATCATTGGCTTGAATTTATTCAATGTTATTACAGATGGCAAAATAATAATTGCCAAGATTAATGCTGCAATGACGGACACAATTGACCATGTGATTCTGCGTTTGTATCTGGGTTTTAATGCCATTATCTAAATCTCTCCGGTTCCCTTGTATTTTGATTATAATGAATTATACTATTCATTGTGAACAAAAAAATATTTAATCTTGAAAGTAATTACAAGCCAATGGGGGATCAGCCCACAGCCATATCTGAATTGGTGGCTGGGGTTAATTCTGGTCGTCGATCCCAGGTGTTGCTGGGGGTGACAGGATCTGGTAAAACATTTACAATGGCAAATGTTATTGCAGAACTGGGCCGGCCAGCACTGATTATGGCACCAAATAAGATTCTGGCAGCGCAGTTATATACGGAAATGAAGTCTTTTTTTCCAAACAATCATGTTGAATATTTTGTGTCGTACTATGATTATTATCAGCCAGAAGCATATATGCCAACAACAGACACATATATTGACAAAGACGCATCAATTAACGAGCAATTGGATCGTATGCGGCACAGTGCAACACGTGCAATGTTGGAAGAACGTGATGTTATCGTTGTATCAAGTGTGTCGTCTATCTATGGTATGGGGTCACCAGAACAATATGCAGGTATGAAATTGGTTTTGCGTTCTGGTGATAATATATCAATGCGGGATGTTATGCATGCGTTGGTTGATATTCAATATAAGCGCAATGATATGTCTTTTGAACGTGGCGAATTTCGTGTGCGTGGTGATACGTTGGATATATTTCCATCGCATGCCCAAGACAGGGCGTGGAAGTTATCTTTCTTTGGTGATGAAATCGAAGAAATCTGGGAATTTGATACGCTGACAGGTGGAAAATTGCAAAAACTGGACAGGATTGCAATTTATCCAAATACACACTATGCAACGCCAATGCCCAGTGTTCTGCAAGCAATCGGAGAGATAAAAAAAGATTTGAAAGAGCGTTTAGAATATTTTCACGAAAATATGAAGTATATCGAAGAACAACGTTTAAGAGAGCGTGTGAACTTTGATATAGAAATGATGGAAAGTACAGGTACGTGTCGTGGGGTGGAAAATTATTCACGATATTTGTCTGGGCGGGCACCAGGAATGCCACCACCAACGTTGTTTGAATATTTGCCAAAAGATGCGGTGTTGTTTATTGATGAAAGTCATGTGACCGTCCCGCAGATTGGCGCAATGAGTCGTGGTGACCGGGCACGTAAAGAAACTTTGTCGCAATATGGATTCAGGTTGCCTGCATGTATCGATAACAGACCATTGACATTTGATGAATGGGATAATTTGCGCCCGCAAACGATTTTTGTGTCTGCGACCCCTGCAATGTGGGAATTGGAACAATCGGGTGGAATTGTATCTGAACAGGTTATAAGACCAACAGGGTTATTGGATCCGATATGTGATGTGCGTCCGACACAGCATCAAGTTGATGATTTGCTGGAACAGATAAAAAATACATCTGGACGTGTGTTGGTGACGACGTTGACCAAACGTATGGCAGAACAGCTGACGGATTATTTAAATGAAAATGGGGTGCAAGCAAAATATCTGCACAGCGATATTGAAACGCTGGAACGTATCGAATTGCTGCGTGATTTGAGATTGGGAAAATTTGATGTGTTGGTTGGTATTAACTTGCTGCGTGAAGGGTTGGATGTGCCAGAATGTGAATTGGTCGCAATTATGGATGCCGACAAAGAAGGGTTCTTGCGTTCTGGGCGGTCTTTGATTCAGACAATTGGGCGTGCGGCACGTAATGCAAATGGACGGGTTATATTGTATGCAGATAAAATTACTGATTCTATGCAATATGCGCTGGATGAAACAATGCGACGTCGTGAAAAGCAAATGGCATATAACCAAGCAAACAATATTACACCACAGACAGTGGTAAAAGCAGTATTTGCAGAGGTTGGTGAAAAACAAGAAAAAACAGATAAAGCACGCCGTTTCGTGTATGATAAATCTGGTGGGGTTATGGATGCAGAATCAATTCGTCGTGAAATTACAAAACTGACCAAGAAAATGCGCAGTGCGGCAGAAGATCTGGAATTTGAATTGGCGGCGGAAATTCGTGACCAAATTCATAAACTGGAAGATGATTTGTTGCTGGTGGAGTAGAATATGAAAGAATATATACTGGAAAATGTTGAACAGATGCGTCAGTGGGCAGGCAATTTTGCAAAAACTTTGTCTGC
The DNA here is from genome assembly GCA_017505705.1 of Alphaproteobacteria bacterium. Taxonomy (GTDB): domain Bacteria; phylum Pseudomonadota; class Alphaproteobacteria; order Rs-D84; family Rs-D84; genus Enterousia. The sequence continues at coordinate 130,551 of JAFVOS010000011.1, read as the reverse complement.
GCCATGTGTTGTTGCGTTGCATGGTGATTTAGGTATGGGAAAATCTGAAATAGCACGTACGATTATTCAAACCTTGCGTGGGACAGATACCGTTGTCCCCAGTCCGACATTTACAATTGTGCAATCGTATGATGGGATTTCTCATTTTGATTTGTATCGTATTGAAGATGAATCTGAATTGGTAGAAGTGGGATTGTCACATGCAATTGAAAACGATATTACATTAATTGAATGGCCGGAAATTGCAAAAGATTTTTTGCCAGAAAATACAATTCATATTTTTATAACTCAATATGAGAGTGGACGTAAGGTTGTTTTGAAATAAGAAAACGTGCCTGTGGTGTATTTGTCATGCGTGGTGAATAATGTGTGTGGCGGATACGAATAAATGATTTTTATGTTTCCGAACCCACATCCCTAAAAAAATCCCGCATTTGCGGGATTTTTATTTTATCGGTGGAAAGCAATCACCACCATCAGGTGGACAGCATGCAAATGTCAGATTTTCAACTTCTTTGAATACTTCGTCGTTGCAGCATCCAAACTTGTTTGGCGTTGATCCGTCTGCACACAGGCCCTGTTCAATATTTTTTGCAATTTCGTCTGTTTCAGATTCTGGGGCAGGTGGCTGTTCAGATAACATGGGTTCTGATTCTGTTTCTGTGACAACATCTGGTGTTGGTTGGGTATCTGAAATTGTTTCTTGTTCAGGGGTTGTTTCTTCTGGGGTGGTTATCGGTGGAAAGCAATCGCCACCCGTTTCTGGACAGCAATTAAATCCCAGTTCACCCATGTCTGTGTATTTTTCCCCAGGGCAACAGCCATTTTGGTCGGGTGTATCACATGTTTGATTGGTTTTAGTTTCTGAATCAGTTGTTTGTGATGCGGAATCTTGTTCTGTTGGTCTGATTCTGGATGGTGATTTTGGACTGCGAGAGCGCATTTTTGTTGCACTGCGCCCAGAACGTGCACCGGCGTCTTTGTTGCATATGCTGCGTTGCTTGGTTTTTAATTTTTCCAGTGTGTTCAGTGTTTCTGTGTCTGGGTCTTCGATTGCGGATAATTCAGCAATTTCAGCAGCGATGTCATCACACGATTTGCGTTCTGATACAGTTGCAGATATTGTTTCTGATGTTTGTGTTTCAATAACGTCTGTATCAGATTCTGGGGTGGCAAGTGCCCCGGTTGCAAATCCAAAAAGCAATGATATGATAGCAATTTTGTATATGTTTTTCATTTATTGCTCGTTTATTATTCTTTCTACTTCCAGGATAAAATCAATGGCTGGGTTGGTTAATTTTTTTGCAGTTTCAAAAATTTCTTCGGCTGCGGCCTGCATGTTCAGGCGTTTGTATGTTTCAACAACATCGATTGTCGCATCTGGGGCAAATTCATCGTCTTGTAAAGCACGTGCGATTTCTAATTCCTGGGTTGCCATGGCTTGGTATTGTTGCTGGTTTTCAGGACAACCACGTTCTGATAAATTGGCATAGATTTTTGCACGTTCAATTCGGTCATAGGAACCTGTTGTTGCGTCAGCGTCGGGCAAACGGATTAATAATGATTCTTCAATCAATGTGCATGTTTTTTGTGTCAGATTTACGGATTCTTGTGTGACCGGTTCTGTTGATGTCTGTGGTGATTGTGGTACAGGTGTGTTGCTGCTGATGCTGATTCCAACCATTATGCCACATATAAATAACGCAATAAATGCCATTGTGCCCCAAAAACGCTGGGCAGGTGTGTGCACAATTTGATATTGTTTTACTGATTTGTTTCTGGTTTGTTTGGTCTGTTTTTTCATATCTCTCTCCATGTATTTATTATCTATATTATGCCACAATTCCATCTTGGATTGTAATGATTTTATCGGCACGCTGGGCCAATGTCATATCGTGTGTCACAAACAGCATAGCCATCTTGTTTTTACGAACCAAATCCAGCAACAGGTCAAATACAGCCATTGCATGATTTGGATCCAAGTTTCCTGTTGGTTCATCAGCCAGTAAAATATCTGGATTGTTTGCCAATGCACGTGCGACGGCGGTACGCTGTTGTTCACCACCAGACATCTGGCCAGGCAGGTGGGATGCACGATGCGCAACGTTTGCAGAACGCAGTAATTTCATTGCACGTGTGCGTGCGTCTGTTTCAGAAATATCATTGGCCAACATCGGCAATATTACATTTTCCAGTGCTGTAAAATCAGACAGCAGGTTGTGTTTTTGATATACGAACCCAAGTTTTTTACGACGAATTTGTGTGCGCATGTCTTCATCCATTTTCTGGACCGATGCGCCAGATATCATAATACTGCCAGATGTGGGACGATCCAGTAATCCCACACATTGCAGCAATGTTGATTTACCAGAACCCGATGCGCCAACCAATGCGATAATTTCGCCACGATGCAAATCAAATCCACCCCCACGCAAAATGTGCAGGGGTTGGCCACCTTCTATAAAAGTTTTTTTAATATCACGTACCGACATAACAATGTCGCCGGTTTTTATTTTCGATAAAGAATTTAATATACTGCTCATTTATTCATTCCTTAATACCTCGACTGGGTCGGTGTTGGCGGCTTTCCATGCAGGGTAAAGCGTTGCTAAAAATGATAATGCAATTGCCAAAATCGCAATGCCGGCAACACTTGAAAGTTCAAGTTTCGATGGTAATTCTGAAAGATAATATAATTCTGCTGGGAACAAATCACGACCAGTCAACATTTGTATAAACTGGCGGATGGGTTCAATATAGATTGCAATCAGTACGCCAAATATCGTTCCAAAAAATGTTCCAATTACACCAATCGATGTTCCCGACAGGATAAATATCCGCATCATTGATTTGCGTGAAACACCAAATGTGCGCAAAACAGCAATGTCTTTGTTTTTATCTTTGACCAGCATAACCAGGGACGAGATAATATTAAATGCCGCAACAATCACAATCAGCATTAAAATTAAAAACATTACATTGGATTCAACCTGGAGTGCGCCAACAAAACCACGATTTAATTCACGCCAATCACGTACAACAAATCCATCTGGTAATAATTCAAGCAGTGATTCTTGTACAGCGGTTGTGTCTTCGGGATCTTTTAAGAATAAATCAATGTGTGTGACAGCATTGCCAATGTTAAGGTATTTTTGTGCTGTTTCCAATGGCATGAATATATAGCCAGAATCATATTCATACATCCCCATAAAGAATGATGACATAACTGGATATGACATAATGCGTGGCATTGAACCAAAAGGTGTTGGTGTCGCTGCGTTTGCCGATACCAATGAAATATTGTCACCCATTGTCACACGCAGATTTCTGGTTAGTGATGCGCCAGCGACTAATTCGCCATCACGAATTGCGTCCAGTGGTTTTCCATAAATGCGTGTGCCAGTATTTGTTTTTTTCTGTAAATCAGACATACGGATTCCACGTATCATTGCGCCTGTATTATTACCGCCAGCGGTGGCCATAACCTGGCCTTCGGCGATGGGGACAATTGATGTTGTATGTGTGGCGACAACCTTGTTTTGATTCATTTTATCTATTAAAAAGTCAAAGTCTGATATGGCGCCGTCTTGGTGATATACGACAACGTGGCCATTCATTCCGATTATGCGCCCCAGTAATGTGTCGTGAAATCCGCCCATAACAGACATTACAACAATCAGTGTTGCAACACCCAGCATTATACCAATCAATGATACCCATGATATTACAGAACCAAAACCACGACGCTTTGCGCCAAGGTATCTGAATGCTATTTTTCGTTCCAATTTTGAAAACATTTTTACCTGTACCTTTATCATTATTCACTTAGAAACGCACGCAATGCATCGCCAGCCAATGGTGTTAATGCGTTATCTGGAATTGTCGCAGCGTCAACAATAGATATCAAGCGTGGTGACATAAATACAACCAGTTCTGCAAAAGGACTTATCAATGTTTCTGGGGTCGTCACAAATGAATGTGTTGGTATGCCGACGATTACATAGTTGTCACCAACACTGGATGGAATGTCAAATGACGACAGTTCGCCATTACTGGTGCGCAGTACTATTTTTGCATCGATTTTTTTGCGGCCTGCATAGTCACCGTATGTTGCAGTTGCGCCAATAACAAGGTCTGTTTCAAGGCGTTCTTCTTTGCTGCACTGGCCAATGTCAAAGCGTGACTGCCAGCCATTTGGAATTACAAATTGTCCCTGGGAAATTAAAACAACGTTTGCCTGTTGTGATAAAAATTCCTGTAATGTTTTTGTGTTGATTTCAGAACTGGTGACCAGGGCACGACCAACAACACCAGGGATAGACATTTTTATGTTTTTATCGCCAAATGCAGGCAATAAATTCATCCATATAATTGGGTTGTCTGTGCGTGGGTATACACGATAAATATCGATGTCCCATCCAATCATGTATTTCTTGGATGCGATGTCAGATATTATTCGGGCAACTTCGCGTTCAGTTTGATAGTTGCCTTCGAATACGACGGTTTTGTCATCCCAGTTAACCAACAGATTTCGCATATCTGCCCCATGCATGGCGTCCAGTAATGCCATGATAATACTTTCGTTTTTAGGCATGTTGATTAACCATTTTCCACGATGGGTCAGGTGGATTTCACCGGATGCAGAATCATATGAATAATATGCGTGGCCCATTTTTGCCATTAATTCAACGGCGTCTGACAGGCTGCCAGAAGATATTGTGCCAGTTATGCGTTCTATCATTTCGCCATCTTCAACGACAGAAATATCTGTGCCGTTCAGCAATTTGTCCAGTGCTTGTTTCACGCTTAGTTTTTTAAATTCATAATCTGATACCTTTAAATCAGGTAATTTGTCGCCAGTTTCCAGTCGTATAATTTCAATTTTTTCTTCGGGGACAATGGATACGATGTTTTGGCTGTCCCAATTGACACTGCAACGTTTGGGGAGGTCGATAGAAAAACGGCGTGCAGTATCTGTTGTTAGTGCGGCCTTTTTAGGAAAAATAGGAACAGAATTCTCGTTAATAACCATTGTGTCAACAACAGTTATATTGTCATATAATGGTTGTTGTTGGTCGACAGGGGTTTCGTTCTTTTTACTGCAACCAAATATTAGTGTTATGCATAACAGGTACAGTGTTATTTTTTTTATTTTATTGCTAATATTTCTCATATCTGTATCTCCCTGGGGGTGTGAACTAAATATTCATAAGTTTTTCGAATTCTGACAATGTCATTTCGTGAATTGGTTTTTGTGTTGGGGTCGCAAGACCACGTACACGTTCGAACTGTTTGGTAAATCTGTCTATTAGTGATTTTATCTCAGGCGACAGTGGTGCACCAGATTGTAATAAACGGCGACCATATTCTGAAACATATTCAAGAATATCGGCTGCATAAAAACGGCCAACATAGTTTTCCATTGCAATGCCACCCTTTTGTACGCAGATTGCAGACATCAACATTGTCGTTTGGTTATAGTAATTGGCCAGCTTAATAAAGTTCTGAACCGTTATTGCCATGTGAAGATTCCTTTGTCCCTTTTGTGCTATTATAAAAACTATTGCCCCACAAACGCAAATAAATTATAATAGAATCATGAGAATAAAATTCCTGGGGGCTTTTTTTATGCTTTTTATACTGGTTGGGTGTGCGTCACCTAATCAGGGCAGTATTGATGATGCAACGATTTTAAACTGGGAAAACGAAGCAGTGACGATGGAACAATTTGTCCGGGATCATAGGTCTTGTTTGGGAATTGATAAGCCGTCTTATTTGCCACGATCACGTATTTCAAAGCTGTTGTCCCCAAATCAAAGCGCAAATATGCCAGATTGGGATGGGCTGTGGGTGACATTTCAATCAAATGAATACAAGGATGTCGGACAGCGGTCATTGCTGTCTGTACCAAGAAATAAAACGTCAAGGACAATCGGGGCGTATCGCAGATGTATGTTCAGGCGTGGGTATTTATTGCGTGCAATGTAATAAAAAAGACATGATTTAAGTTTCATGTCTTTTGTTTTTATGATATAATTGTGCCTATGAAACGTTCCATCTGGTTTTGGCTGTGTTTTGTTGTTGCTATTGTTATGGCGGTGTATTTTGCTGTGCGTACGATTATGGTGGCAATGGGACAGGGTAATCTTGCGCTGGTTAATAATATATCAATTGTCACAGATTCTAAAGATGCAGATATGGATGCAATGCGTGCAGCGGCGGGTGGATTGGTCAGAAATACATATGAAGTGGATTTAACAGCGTTAAATGAACGTATCGGGGCGGTGCCGGGTGTGAAAAAATCGGCTGTACGGCGGTTGCCAAATGGAAATCTGGCCGTTCAGGCAGATATGTACAAGGCAGTTGCCCAATGGTCTGATGGCGAAAGCTTTTTCCCATTGTCTGCAGATGGTACGGTGGTAAATCAACCAAGTGATGCCAGGGATCCTGGGGCGGTTGTTTTTGTTGGGCCGATTCCAAGTGATATTTCTGATATAACAGCTGCTGCACGAAATATGGTAGAAGATGTAGCGTATATGGAGTGGATTGAAAACCGTCGCTGGAATATGGTGACAAATGGTGGAATAACAGTTATGTTGCCAGAACAAAATCCAATCGCTGCGGTAAGTACATTGATTTCTTTGGATAAGACACATAATATTTTAGAAAAAAAGATTTCTGTTATTGATATGCGTGATGATGCACGTATATTGGTAAAATAAATCTGACAGGTTGATTGAACATGAATATGCTGGATTCTTGTTTTTTATGTCTGGATATTGGCACGTCGGGGGTACGTGGGATTGCGCATCATGTAAAATCAGGGCGTATTGCAAAATCTGCTATTTTTTCAGTGGACAGTTTTGATACTGTATTTGCGATAAAGTCAGTTATAAATGAACTGGAACATCAAATTGGGCGTAATTTAGATTCTGCATATATTACAGGTAATTTTGGTCCATCAAAATATATGGCTATGGTGAAAAGTATAACTTGGTCGGGTGAACACAAGATTGTAAATGCTGATGTTAAAAGCCTGATTGCCCAGATTGTTTCACCAGAAGAATATCAGCCAATTCATGTTGTACCATTGGCATACAGTCGGCCTGGGGCCAGGGATATGATGAACCCGGTGGGCAGTGTTGATAGACAATTAGCGGCTATTTTTGGGGCGATATTCTATAGAAATGACATGCTGGATAATGTGTATTCTTTGATGCGGCATACGTATATTCAGCCAATTGCATTTTTTGATCCACAATATCTGCAAAATTCAGCATTTCGTGCAAAAAAGCAAAATACGATGTTTATAGATTTTGGTGCTGAATTTACATCTGCATCGGTTTGGACGGATCGTGGGCCAGTGTGGCATGTAAAAGTACCAGTTGGTGGAACAAAAATAACCCAGGAGATTTCTGAAAAACTATCAATTGATTTTGATGAAGCTGAACGGATTAAGCGGGCGGTTGCAAACTTGATTCCAAAAGAGATGGATCGATTTACGCCAGCGGATACATTGTATGGATTTTCACGTGGTGATATTAATGATATTGTTTTGCCGATAATGGTTGATGTTATTGGGCAAATTCGAGATTCTGGGAACAATGTTATTGAAAAGTACAGACCGTCTAAGATAGTTATAACAGGTGGTGGCGCAGAAATGGGGGGCGTACGTGACCTGATTGAAAATACGTTCGTCGTACCAACAGATGCAATGCACAGTGATGCGACAGTGCGGGCGTTGTCGGCACATGTTTGGGCAATGTTTGCAAATAAACGCAATGCGTATTTGGCACGTCGTGAAAAAATACATGCTTTTATTGATTCTGTGACAGGTATCTTTAAACCAAAAAAGAAAAAGGTTAAATCAAAATTTGTACCAGTATTGCCAAGTACGCTGTGTTTTGATATGCGCCGACCAGAAACGTATTCAATGTTTAAAGCCGGTGGTATATCAATGATTCATGTTGATGTTATGGATGGTTTTTATGTAGATAAAGTGGCCGGTGGTATTAATTTGATTAAGTTTATAAAATCACATACAGATGCACATTTACATGTTCATTTAATGACAGAAAGCCCAAATGTCTGGGCAACGGATGCAGTCGCAGCAGGGGCAGATACAGTTATACTGTCAACAAACACATCGGGGGTGCGTGAAGCAATTCGTACAGTTCATGCAGCAGGGCGTCGTGTTGGAATTGCATTGAATCCAGATTCTTCGGTAAGAATTTTAAAAGATGTTTTGCGTGAAATTGATGAAGTTATGGTTATGACAGTGGCACCAGGGGCCGCCGCACAAGAATTTCAACCGGCTTGTCTGCACAAGATTTCTGTGCTGGCGGCGACACGAAAAAAATATGGATTGAAATTTTTAATATCTGTTGATGGCGGAATAAATGACAAAACAGCCCAATTATGCTGGGGGGCAGGGGCAGATTTGTTGGTCAGTGGTTCGTATCTGGCAAAAAGTACTGATTTTCCATTGGCAGTACAAAGTTTGTTAAAACGTGAATAAATAAACACTTGATTTTGTGTCTAAATAATATATAATCGAAAAGCTTTCAATTTGTTGCGGGCATAGTACAAAGGCTAGTATGCAAGCCTTCCAAGCTTGAAATGCGGGTTCGATTCCCGCTGCCCGCACCACACTTCGCCAAGGCTTTGTGTGGCAAGCCACGAAAGTAGTGGCGATTAAGATTGGGCGTGCGCCGGAGTTGGAGAGCCGGGGCAGACTGTAAATCTGTTGGCTTAAGCCTGAGCTGGTTCGAATCCAGCCACTCCCACCAGAAATAAAATCACCCCCGTGTGGGGTGGTTTTATTTTTGGTGAATGTGGTTTATGGATTTGAAACACGCAATCATAAGATTGCAGGTTCGAGCCGCAGGCGAAAGGGGCCCATAGAGCGACAGCGAATATGGGAATTACAATCCAGCCACTCCCACCAGAAGATACACCGCACTTTTAAAGTGCGGTTTTTCTTTGGATTTTATATTATTCGGGTGGTTCGAAAATAGCATATCCAAAAAACACTGATTTTTACCAATCTTCGAACAGAGATTGCCGATTCTAAAGCTTCTTTTTACAATAAAGAACTATATTTGAATCGTTCCCCTTATTTATACTGTCTACTATGATGGAAGATATTTTTGTGTTTTTTTGTAAAATTAAATTTTTAATAGACTGTTTCAGACAAGAATTATACAGTTTGTCATCGTAAATATAGGCAAAACAAATTTTGCCGTTAGGATTCAAACATTGTATAAATATCGGTTGAACAAATTTATTATAAAAATCAAATAGTTTATATTTAATATTATTTCGCGTAAAACGAGTGTCGAATATATTTGATAACAGCACTACATCGTATGTTTGGTTTGTTTTATTTATTATGTTTTTGCAATTAGAATTAATAAAATTGATTTGTGTGGTTGGCAACAATTTTTTCAATTTATTATATTGTCGTACATTTCTTATATATGAAATTTTTTTTATATCGTATCTTGGTATTGTTGGGCCACGGTATTCAAAATAATCTAAGTTATTGCTTTTGTAATACATGTTTAGAAATTGTTGCAAGCCTGATGAAAAAGTGTGAAAAATAGGAGCGATAATCTTTTTATTCATAAATTCTTTTTTATCAAAGAAAAAAGCCATAAATTCATTATACGGTAAGGCAATTATCATTTTTGATTTCAATTCAATTATATGTTTTTGCAAATAATTTATATCGAAACAATCAATATATTTCGAACCTGCCAGAATAGATTCAAATACATGGTCACCACCGCCAGCAACGCATAAAACCTTTTTATTCTTTAAATTATCAAGTTGTATTAAATAATCATGAATATTTTCATTAGTAAACAAATAAACAGGAGAATTCCATCTGTACTGATTAGATTTCTTTAAAAAATTTCGTTTTCTCTGAAGTTTTAATGCAATAAATGTTTTAATTTTATCTTGCAAATTTGTTCTCATCTTAGAACCTTTGTTTTCTATAAAATAATATCATAAATTCAACAAATATTCAATTTTCACCTTCGGGTGAAATTAGCAATTTATCTTTAAACTCTTTTACCTGTTGTATTAAATCAGCAAACCGTTGTTTATTATCTGCTCGATTAATGCAAGCATACTCCCACCATTAAAACAACCCACCTTGTGTGGGTTTTTTATTAAAACATACGTACGATTTCAAGCATTGCTTGGTGCGTGTGGCGGTCGTATGTCGGGATGTTGGAATCTTGATATGCGTATGTGTAACTGAATGCGGGAATAAAATTATACAGGTTTATGTAACTGTTATAAATTCGGGTGTATATTTGGTATGTGTTATCACGTCTGGTGGCATGATGAAATGTGTTGTCCAGGATAAATGTGCCAGACGTGTGGTATGTGTTATGTGAATACATGGCGTTTATATAGAAATTAAATCCATATGGAATCTTGTAAAAATATCCAATAGCCAGCCGTCCTGTGTCAAATCCCAGTGCGGAAAGGGCTGTGTCATTATGTGATATGGCTGCGGTAAATGAAATAAAACTGTGATTGTTCAGGTAATATTTTGGGTGTACATAGAACGTCCAATCAAATCCAGACAGAATATCATTTATTTTTTCGCTATGATAATGGTTCCTTTGAATATCCAGGGCAATGTTTGTAAATAATCTGGATGGAAATTGCAATGTGCCACCAATGCGCGTGCCATACGTTGTATTGTAAAGGTGATTGTTATAAAAGCGTGTGCCAAAAGATGGTTGAATAAATATGTCGCCATAGGAAAATATATATCTTGGACCAATAGCAAATCGAGCAGAATAATCAGTTGGGATATCGTTTGATGTATTTAAAATTGCACCACCAAATGTGGTGCGTAATCCAAAATTTTTATATATATTTGTGTAATAGTTTACTGCGCCATTTATGTTTAGGCCAAATCCAGATGAATCTTGTTCTAGTTCGGAACAAGCGGGGCCAGATGGGGTTTGTGTACATTCATGGCGATTGGATGGGGCGAAATTAATACTGCTGTCGGGGATGGTGCCGATGCCAAATTCAATATCCCATTTTTTTAATCGACGAATATCCGATATGTATTTATTTATATCAGCGGGTGCGTCACATTGGGCGGTGGCAAATTCAAAATTGTACTGGGCTGCGGAATATTGATTTGTGTCGAAATATAGTTTTGCTAATTCATATCGTGCATCCCAATTGGATGGATTTTTGCGAACCGTATCAATATATGATGTGATGCTTTCGGAAGCGTATATTGTACGTGACAGTATTATAATAGCAAAAATAATAAAAATGCGATTTTGCATGCCAATTTTATTCTAAAACAGAATGTAGCTGTATGGCAAAAGGAACAAAATCGCATTTTGTATAATTATTCTTCAATTTCGATTTCGTCAATGTATGAGCGATTAACAGTTTCTAGTTTTACAGGTGTAAATTCAGATACTGTTACTGGGTCACGATCATCTTCGGGCAGAACTGTTATTGTATCAGAATGCTGAACAGTGACAGGTTGGGTTATGTTTGTTCCGTATGTTTTTGATTTGTACTTTTCAGAAAAACGTTCCGGGATTTGGATGTATTTATTCGGGTTTATACCAGGGGTTTGTAATTCCATGGCATCGACAGGTTTGTTGCTGTGTTTGGATATTGTATATATTGGGGTGATAAAACTGGATGGGGCGTTCTTTAGCGTTTGGGTTGTGCCGTCACCGTTTATGCGAACAATGCGCAATGCACGTTCGTTGTCACCCGTTGGTTTTAATCTGAACAAGCCGTCTGTGCCGATGTATCCACTGGGGTCTAACAGGTATGCTGCATCTGATTTGTCAGAATATATCATGCCAATTGCCATGTTTGTTGCATCATATCCAATTGTGGCCAGGCGTGATGGTGGCATGCCAGAAATTTGTGAATACAGTGTTGCAAAATTTTCGTTTATTGCGGGCAATGTCGCATATTTTGCACCAGACATTGTTATGTCAGAAGATATGTTTGTGCCATCCCATAAAGCTGAGCCATAGTATGAAGCATCACGTGTGCTGACCCCATAATAGCGTAAAAATGATGCTAGTTTGGTTGTGTCATCTGCGTTGCCCAAGAATAATATTGCGTCATACGGAATGTTGCCCAATGTGTCTGTGCGAGAAATTTGTTCCAATTGCATGGTTAAATCGGATTTTTCCAGTATGTTTAGTGCCTCGTTTGTAAGAATGTCCGACAATATTTCACGTGCACGTGTATTAGCGGCGACACGTGCGTTATTCATAGATGCTTGTTTTGATGTGTCCTTGATAGATTCAGGATTGTTTTCCTGATAGTAAAATACACCATTTAAATTGATTTCTTTATCGTCTAGGGCGTTTTTTGCAGTTGTGGCCATTAATTTACCAGAATTTGTGTCTGGGGCAATTATGATAACTGATTTTTTTCCGTCCGCAGATATCTGGTTAATTATGGTTTCAACACTGTTGGTTGGCATCAGGGCCATTGTCATAAGGCCGTTTCCAACCGCTGCTGCATCGGATGTAAATGACAGTGCAGGAATCGATGACGGTTTTGTGTCGCGCAAAAGGCGGGCGTTATCTGCAAAAACGGGGCCTATAATTATTTCTGGGGATGTGGCCAAGGCGTGCTCAATTGCATCGGATGGATTGTCCGATGTGTCAAAAAATGATACCGATAAATTAGGACGATTTTGTTGTAATACCGCTGTTTCAACAGATGTTCTGATTATTTTGCCAATGGTGGCATTCTTGCCGTTTGTTGGCAGCAATACCGCAATACGATGTTGCGTTTCATTGTCAACAGTTGTTGTGCCATAACCGTCATCTGGGGTGCCGTATTGCATTGTTGTGGGGGTGCCCACATTTGATGCGTCGTATCCATCAAACCAATCTGTGGAATCTGGTACCGTTGGGGCACAGCCAGATAAAATTAAAATCAAACTAAAAATCTTTAAAAATCTGTTCATATACATTGAAAAATCCATTTTATTTTGTATCATTTTACTATAAAAGGATTTTGAATGCAATCAGGGCTTTATATTGTTGGTACACCAATCGGAAATCTGGGGGATATGTCACAGCGGGCAATAGATGTTTTGCGTAATGTTGATGTTGTCGCTGCAGAAGATACACGTGTGTTTGGTAAACTGGCATCGCATTTCGATATAAAAACACAGCGTATATCGTGTCATGAGCATAATGAACGTGATGTTGTAGATGATTTAATCGAAAAAATTCAAGGTGGTAAATCTGTTGCGATTGTCAGTGATGCTGGGATGCCAGGGGTTAGTGATCCAGGGTTCAGGGCTGTGCGTGCAGCAAGAGAGGCTGGTGTCGATGTGTTCGTTGTGCCAGGACCAACAGCAGTAATCAGTGCGCTGGTATTGTCTGGATTCCCAACAGACAGATTTACATTCTGTGGCTTTTTTGATGAAAAAAAATTGCGTGATGATAATAAAATTCGTCATACGATTGTTTATTATGAGAGTCCAAATCGTATCATGAAAACAATTGCGGATTTTGCACGTGTTATGCCAGAACGTCGAATTGCAATCGTGCGTGAAATTACAAAAATTCATGAAGAAACAATAATTGGATATCCGGCTGATTTGATGCGTATCGATCCGCCACGTGGTGAAATTGTCATTGTTGTGGAGCCGGCACCAGATAAAAAAATGACAGATAGTGAAATTTCAGATATTGTAAATGATATTGTTGGCGGACGTACAAAAAGTGCAGCAGCACAGTTGGCGGCACGCAGTGGAATATCTAAGAAGGAAGCATATAAACGTTTGCTGGAACAGGGAGGGGCAAATGATTAAGTTTGTCGGCAGTTTTGAAACAGTGAAATCTTTGCCACGCACACAGTTTGCAGAATATGCGTTTATTGGGCGCAGTAATGTTGGTAAATCATCGTTGATAAATGCAATTGTTGGAATGCCAATTGCACGTACGTCAAATACACCTGGTCGAACACAAAGTCTGAATTTGTTTAATATAGATGACAGAATCATGGTTGTTGATTTGCCAGGATATGGATATGCCAAGGTGTCAAAGGCTGATGCAATGCGCTGGTTGCAAAGATTGGAAGAATATTTGTTAACACGTCGGCAACTAAAAAGGCTGTTTATATTGATTGATTCTCGTGTTGGGGTGCGGGATTCTGATTTGGATTTGATGGATTTTTGTGACGCAAATGCAATTGGATATCAAATCGTTTATACAAAAAAAGATAAAAAAGTTCGTGAAACACAACAAATTAAGTTAACTCATACAGATCATGGGGCAATGGTTCCTGAAATTCTGGAAACGTCCGCAGAAAAGAAAACAGGTCTGGAACCTATAAGGCAAATACTTGGCATTAAATAAAAATATTTTTTATGCAACAAATCCAGCCAGAATGACAGATGCACTGATGTGGTTGATGGATTCGTCTGGGGTAGATTTGCAAGATATGTTGATATTTTTACCCAGTCGTCGTGCTGTGCGCAGTGTTGAAATGGCATTAGTTAATCGGGTGGGACGTGCGTTGATTTTGCCACACTTGGTTGCGCTGGGCGAAGGGGTGGATGAAATAGAGGCTGACAGTGACGGGACAGATAATGATGTTGTCTCAAATCTGGAACGTGTAGTGGTGGCGGCACGACTGTTAACAGCAGATGCAAATATCAAAAATTTATCAACGGCACTGCCGATTGCACATGATTTGGTTCGTATGTGTGACTATATGGAAAACGAAGGTGTAAAGCCTACAGATATAGACTGGATGAATTTGGTTGATGAAAAATATGCAACGCATTTCCAGGACAAGGCAAAAATGCTGAATATAATGGCGTCTGTTATGGGTGAAATTGGAAGCGGACGTGTCACATCAGTACAAAAAAGAAACGCAGATATTCGTGCGTGGACAGGGATTTTAGATAAATATAAACTGGTTATTGTTTGTGGTTCAACCGCCAGTGTGCCGCCAACTGCGGATTTAATGGTGGCTGTTGCAAATGCAGACAATGGTCGTATTATTTTGTCTGGAAAAATAGATGGACAAGAATCTGATTTTGAATTGGACACAAATCCATATAATTCTGAGTTTAAATTTTTAAAACGTATTGGGTGCAGTGCATCTGATGTTCAAAAGATTGATGTAGGAAACAGTGCAATTGATTTTTTGAATTATTGTTTTGGAAATGAAACAGATGAATATAGTGGTAATAAAGATTTATCCCACTGTCATCTGGTTGAATGTAAAACAGAAGCAATCGAATCTTGTGCGGTTGCTGAAATTGCTGCGGATGCAATTGGGCAAAATAAGTCAGTTTTGGTTATAACACCAGATGCAGCCGCAAACCAACGTATCGCAGTGGCAATGGCAAAGCGTGCAATTGTGGCAGATTTTTCAGGTGGCATGTCAGGGGCGTTAACACCAGCGGGACGGGCAATATTAAACCTGATGGATGAATGGATAGATTCTGGGACAGATACTTTTGATAAGATATATGCAAATAATAATAAAGATTTATTTGATACAATTGCAGATATTGTAAATAAATATCGTGATGTTTTTGCGCCACAATTTGATGCGACAGATGACAGTGCTGTCCAGGTGTGGGGGGCAATTAGAGATTTATCGAATGTCTTAAACAATGTGGGTATAGAATTAAATTTACGTGATGCACGTGCATTTATATCAGATGTTTTGGGTGGTGTGTCTGTGCGAAATATACCACGTGCAGATGCGTGTGTTTCTGTGATTGGTACAATCGAGTCTCGTATGCAAACAGCAGATGTGGTAATTTTAACAGGCTTGAATGATGGAATGTTTCCATCACGTGGATATGAAAACGCATGGTTGCCACGTAAAATAGCACAGCAAATTGGATTGCCGTCTGCAAACAGAAAAGTGTCTTTGCAGGCGTTGGATTTTATGAATTTGTCATGTGGTAAAGAAGTGTATTGGTTACGCAGTGGTGTGTCTGGTGGTGTGCAGACAACAGAATCTAGATTTTTATCACGTGTGATTGCACGTCGTGGAAAGTTTGATGTGGATCAGGGGAAAATTATAAATAACAGTGTGGCACAACAGGATAAGTTAGCACCAAATGGTTTGGATTATTCTGCGCCGGTTGCGGGACCAGATTGGAGCGATGTTTATGTCACAGAACTGGAACACTTGATACATAACCCATTTTCTTTCTATGTTAAGCATATTTTGAAATTGCGCGTCAAAGATGATTGGTGGGCGCCTGTGGACGCAAGGGCGTTTGGAAATCTGGTTCATGATGTAATAGAAAAAGCAACTGATTTACGGCCAGATGTATTGGTCGCACAGATGGATATGCGGGCACGTGAAATATTGGGGACAGGTGGGGCATTGTTCCACTTTTGGCACAAGCGTTTTATGGAAATTGCGCCAGTCGTCGCAAATGTTTTAGGACAGATTCCAGAAAGATATCATGAAATCAATGGTCGAATAAAAATTCCAATTGGAAAGTCTGGACGTGTTGTTCGGGCACGTGCAGATATGGTTTGGGCAGATGGCGTTATGGATTTTAAAACAGGTACACCGCCAAATAAGTCCCAACTAAGTCAGGGGAATATGCCGCAATTGCCAATGGAAGCATTTATATTACAATCAGGTGGATTTGATTTGCCACCAGATGTTAGTGTGAGCAAAACCCCAATCATGTCTTTCTTGCAGATGAAAAATGGAGCAGTGCAAAATATTGTGTATGATGCAGAAACAACACAGATGATGATAGATGCATCGATTTCAAAAATAACAGAATTATTTAATATATATACTGCTGGGGGTGCTGCGTATGAATATCGTGAAACAGGTGATGATAAATACAAACAATATGATGATTTGGCACGTGTGAAAGATTAAAAAATCCCCCAACCGGGGGATTTTTTTTATTCATGTCTATCTGGATATTTGCCATCAATCAAGTTTTGACGCACAACGTGGTGTTTTACCTTTTGTGTGCTGGTTAATGGTAAATCTTCGGTTGTCATTGCAAAATGGGTCACCCATTTATAGCTGGCAACTTTTTTGTTTGCAGCAGATACAGCCGCAGCCAGTTGTTCCATTGTCATATTTGGTTCGACACTGAATACAGCGTATGTGACGGTTTTATCTTTGACCTTGTGTTCAAAGACGGCAACGTTTTTGACGCCTGGGATTGTGATAAACATTCCTTCCAGTTCGTCTGGATAAACATTTTTACCGCTGTCTAAAACAATGACTTGTTTCTTGCGTCCAGCAAAGTGCAATTCACCGTTTTTATCCATTGATACCATGTCGCCTGTATTAAAGAATCCACGATCATCAAAAACTTCGGCGTTAACACCGGGGTTGTTCATGTATCCACCAAAAACCTGGTGGCCACGTACCCACAATACGCCAACGCCTTCTTCGTTTTTGTCACGAATTTCACATTCGTTGTTTGATGTTGGACCACCAAATGCAAATGGAAAACGTTTCTTGGTTGGTTTGGAAATACAGATTGGACCAACTGTTTCTGTCAATCCATAACCCTGGATGAATGTTAAGCCAAGGCGTTCATAGAATGTTTCAACCTCTGGCTTGGTTGCGGCACCACCAGCAACCAGCAGACGTGCACGCCCACCAAATACATCCAGTATTGGCTTTTGCACCTTGCGCACAAGGGCACCCAAACCAATTTTTTCCATTGTTTTACCGTATTTCAAAATAAATGATACCAGCCACCATTTTTTCTGGGCTTTTACATTATCAATGATTTTGTTACGGAATACTTCCCACAAACGTGGAACCGCAGGAATAACCTGGGGACGGAATTTTTTGAAATCTGCCATGATTTCTTTTGGGTTAACAGTTGGTTGTAAAATAACGCCAGCACCAAAATGTAGTGTGGCCAAGACTTCAACAGCAAAACCAAATACGTGGTACATTGGCAAAAATCCATACAGATAATCACCCGGTTTGAACCAATTTGCCATGTCTTCCAGTGAATTGGCACATTCTGTCAGGTTAAAGTGTGTTAATGGTACAACCTTTGGGGTGCCGGTTGAGCCAGATGTAAATGACATTGTTGCAACATCCAGTGTTTCAACAGAAGCTGGTTTTAAATCTGGATTTGCCTTGCCATCTTTTTTTGTAATGTCATAAAATTTAAATTTATCTGTTTTATAAACAAAAGACTTTTCTGCACAAACCATTTTGCATTTTGTGATTTCTGCCATGTTGTCATATTCAAATGGTGTCAGGTTTGTGTCCAGCAACAATACGGTTGCACCCAGATACCACAATGCGAACATTGTTGTTGGGAATTCAGGAATATTGTGTGACAAGATACCAACAATATCGCCCTTTTTTATGCCCGCTTTGTCCAGGGATGCAGCACGTGCCTTAACCAAATTTATAAAGTCTTTGTATGTAACGTTTTCACGTACCAGATATAAATTGTCTGGGTACTTAGATGCCGTTTGTTCCAGTAATTTATACATATTCATGTTAAAAAATTCCTTGTTGTTTTTATATTGGACTGACGTTATTATACCTAAGAAAGGTAGGAAATCAAATATGAAAATACTTACATTAAATATAAACAGTATTCGTGCGCATGCGCAGAGTTTTATCGATATTTTAAGGGCAGGGGAATATGATGTTATTATGGTTCAAGAACTGAAGGTTGAGAATGCAGCATTCCCATATAATCTGTTTGATGAATTTGGTTATAATATCAAGGTGTTCGGACAAAAGTCTTGGAATGGGGTTGCGGTGTTTTCTAGGTATTCAATAGAAGACGTTGTTTGCGGTATGCCAAATTATCCAGATGTTAATGCACGTTTTATTGAATGTGTGATTGATGGGCATGTGCGTATAATTAATGTGTATATGCCAAATGGTGATACGGTTATGTCGCCAAAGTTTCCGTATAAATTGGAATGGATGAATGCATTCACAGAATATATATCGCAATATGTAAATTCACAAGAGGCTGTTATTATCGGTGGGGATTTTAATGTCGCAATAGAAGATAGAGATATTTGGAAGCCTAAAAACTATGAGGGGATTGCAATCGCAGCACCACAAGCGCGCGAGATAATGCAACGTTGGCTGGATATGGGGTGGGTGGACGCATGGCGTGCATTGCACCCAGATGAAATAGATTATACATGGTATGGATATCGTGGACGTGATACAGTTGGTAATAGGCAGGGATTGCGTTTGGATTATTTCTTGTGCAATAAAACAGCAATGGAAATGGTAAAGTTTTGTGAAGTAGATATGGAACCAAGATTGGCAGAAAAGCCAACAGATCATTGTGGTTTGGTGTTGTCGTTAAAATAAAAATCCCCAAAGTGGGGATTTTTTGTTGCTTTTATTAGTTATGCGGCGGCGGTGAAAACCTTTTGTACGTCGTCATTCGCATCCAACGCATCAACCAGTTTTTCGATTTTTGCATATGCTTCGTCATCCAAATCCATTGGCATGTTTGGAATCCATGTCAATTCAGCCTGTTCCGGTTCACCAAGTTTGTCTGCTAAAAATTTCTGGGCAGTGATAAAATCTTCTGGTTTTGTGGTGATGATAAAACCTTCTTCACTTGTTTCCAGGTTGTCGGCATTTGCATCCATGATGATTTCCATCATTTCATCTTCGGTTTTGCCGATTGATGCAGGGTACATGATTTGACCAGCACGTGTGAACATAAATACGACGCTGCCTTCTTCGCCCATGTTGCCACCATTTTTTGCAAAAATATTGCGGATTTCTGGAACAGTCCGGCGTGGATTGTCGGTCAAGGCTTCAACAATAACAGGTACTGCGCCTGGGCCGTATCCTTCGTAGCGAACGGATTCGTAATTTTCAGTGTTTGCACCTGATGCCTTGTCGATTGCACGTTTTATGTTGTCGTTTGGCATTGAATTTTTACGGGCTGTCAAAATAGCCAAGCGCAAACGTGGGTTGTTGTCTGGGTTTTTATCGCCCAGTTTCGCCGCCATTGTGATTTCACGTGCCAATTTTGTAAACAATCCACTGCGTGCGGCGTCGGCTGCGCCTTTCTTGTGTTGAATATTATGCCATTTACTGTGTCCACTCATAATTTGACCTTTTTATTTAATTAGATTAAAATTACCCCAAAAGGATAACAGATGATTGGCAAATTGCAAGGCATAGTTGACTATATTGGTGATGGATTTGTGATTTTATTGACGCATGGCGTCGGGTACAAGGTGTATACGGCAGAATATCTAAGCCATAAATCGACTGTTGAATTGTGGATTGAAACAGTTGTGCGTGAAGATTCAATTCGATTGTTTGGTTTTACAACATTAATTGCACAAAATTTATTTAATATGCTGACTGGTGTGTCGGGCGTCGGACCTAAAGTTGCAATGGCAATTCTGGGGACAATCAATACAGATATGTTAATGTCGGCCATCGCAACGGGGGACGCAAAAACAATTGCCACCGCCCCAGGTGTTGGCAAAAAGGTCGCCGAAAAAATTATTGTTGAATTAAAGAATAAGGTTGGAGGTGTGTCGGCAAACCTGTTTGCGCCGGATGCGGATACGGCGGGCGCAGGCGCTGCATTGCCGGATTTATTGATGGCGCTTGAGGCACTGGGGTATCGCCGTCTGGACATCTTGGAAATGGCACAAAATCTAGTTGCCGCCAATCCAGCTGCAGATGTGTCGGCATTGGTCCCTATGGCGTTAAAAGAGATTAGCAAAGGAAAATGATTGATGAATAACGGTGATACAATCTTTGCATTATCCAGTGGGCATGGGAAATCTGGTGTTGCGGTTATACGCATATCGGGTGAAAAATTGGGGGATGTGTTTGCACGATTTGTGAATAAAACGGACATTAAACCACGCCACGCATATTTTACAAACCTGTGTGATAATGGGGGTGATTTAATTGACCAATGTTTGGCAATTTATTTTCCGGCCCCACACAGTTTTACCGGCGAAGATGTAATTGAATTACACACACATGGTGCGCCAGCGGTTATTAATGCGGTGTTTGAATATTTGTCGTCGTTAAATATGCGTATGGCAACACCAGGTGAGTTTTCACGTCGTGCGTTCTATAATAATAAGATGGATTTGGCGGATGTTGATGGATTGGCGGCGTTGCTGGATGCCCAGACTGATAAACAGCGTAAGCACGCATTGCAATCTATGATGGGACGGGACAGCGAAATATATAATAATTGGCGCAGCCAGATGGTTGAAATATCTGCGTATGCGGCGGCAATGCTGGATTACAGTCCAGATGATTTGCCGGCTAATATTGATGAAACGATAAAAAAACGTGTGAAAAAATTATATGAAGAAATTGGCGCAGCGTTGGGTGAATATCGTACATCACGTGCAATTCGTGGTGGGGTGAATATTGCGCTGGTTGGTCAAACAAATGTTGGTAAATCTTCTATATTTAATCACTTGGTTGGATCAAATCGTGCAATTGTGTCAGATGTTGCCGGTACCACACGTGATGTGGTGTCGTCGATGATTGATATTGATGGATATATGGTGAATCTGTCGGATACCGCTGGTATTCGTGAAACAACAGATAAAATTGAATCGATTGGTATAGAAAGAACAAAAAATGAAATTGAAAATGCAGATATTATAATTTCTGTCTATACGCCGGAAAACATAGGACAGACTGGTTCGGGTGCGAATGAAATTATTGTTATAAACAAGTCAGATACCATAAAATCGCAAGATATAAAAAACGTAATTTATACATCTGCAAAAACAGGTGAAGGTATGGATCTGTTGATGGATAAAATCTGTCAAAAAATTCATGAAATTTTTGATGGGCGTGAATCAGATTTGTCGATAAATGCACGTACCAAGGTGTTGCTGGAAACCGCATATGGCGAGTTGGCAAATGCAATTGCAGCAGGGGATAATTACGATATCTTGGCGGAACATGTGCGGTGTGCAGCGGATGCGATTGGAAAGATATTAGGAACAATCAGTGCGGATGAAATACTGGATATGACGTTTGGTCAGTTGTGTTTGGGTAAATAAAAAAACCGCCAAATGGCGGTTTTTTTATTTTGCTTGTTTTTGTTCATACAGTTGCGCAAAGTCAACAGGTTGCATAGAAAATGCAGGAAAGCCAGATTCACTTGTTAAACGTGTAATCAGGCCACGCACTGCTGGGAACAACAATGTTGGAACATCAATCAGTAATGTGCGCTTTTTAACTTCGTCGTCTTTTTCTTCTTCCATTTGAACCAGACCAGAATATGTTGATTCAATCAAGAATATTGATTTGTCGCCTTCGTTCAGTTTTGAATGAACCTTTACAATCAAATCAACCATGAACAGATTGTTTTCTGCGCCCTTAACCTGAAGGTCGATATTTATTTCCATCTTAGCTTGGTTGTTTTCTTGTTTAAAAAACAGTTCTGGAACATTAGGGCTTTCAAAAGAAATGTCTTTTAAAAACTGTGAAATAATATTGAATTTTGCCATTATTTTATCTCCTTTTCTGGCGGTTCAAGACACTGGACTTAGGTTTGCCTTTTATGATAATATAACATTATAAATTTATTTTACAAGTGGGGGATGGGTAAAAAATGAGAAATTTAGTTGTGCGTGCGTTTTTGGCGGTGTGTGCTGTGTTTGTGCTGGCGTCTTGTGATTTGTCAACGCCGACATCGTCATCTGATAATTCTGTGTTGCCGGCTAATTTTAAAAAGGTGTCTTATTCACAGATGCCAGGGTGGCGTGATGATGATGTGCGCTATGCGTTGCAGGCGTTTCGTAATTCTTGTCGGGCAAAAATTCAGTATGTTGGGCGTGTTATCCCTGATAAAGAACTATTCGCAGAAAAATGTCGCATGCTGCCCAGTGCGTCAGCAGATATAAAGACTGTGCGGGCATGGTTCGAATCCCATTTTCAGCCATATCAAATCTATAATGATAATGGTGGTGATAAAGGAACGTATACGGGATATTATTCACCTGTTATCCCGGGGTGCAGAACAAAGACGGCGCAATGTAATGAACCGCTGATGGGAATCCCAACAGATGGTCGTAATTACAAGGGGGTGGCAAAGAAGGATATTGTAGAAAAGCAAATTGGACGTGTTTTATATTGGGCTAATGTTGTCGATGTACAAAATATTCAGATTCAGGGATCTGGGGTGTTGCGGTTGGATGATGGTACGAATGTTAAGTTAAATTTTGCCGCTGTTAATGATATGCCGTTTAAATCAATTGGCGAAGAACTGCGTCGTCGTGGGATTAGACCCGCCGGTGGGTATTCAGCAGATGCAGTATGGATGCATTTAAAACAAAATCCAAAATTGGCACGTGATGTGATTTATACTAATCCACGTTATGTGTATTTCTATGAATCAAAGCCAGCAGATGTAGTTGGTAAATTGGGAACGCCGTTGTCTAAGATTCGCAGTATCGCAATGGATGATGATTTGTATACGTTGGGGTTGCCGGTTTATATTAACACAAATCTGTCAGATGGACGTCCGTTCCGTCGATTGATGATTGCCCAGGATACTGGCAGTGCAATTCGTGGCTGGATTCGTGCAGATATTTTCTTTGGGTCGGGTGATGAGGCCTATAAGTTGGCCCAGGGACAACATGCCCAGGGACAAATGTTTATACTGATGCCGAAAGTTTACAGTTATGTCAAACCACAATAATGATGACAAGTTTTTAAAAAGAGCCGCACGACCACAGACAATGGCTGGGGTTATGGGGGGATTTTTAAAAATGTTCGGAATGCGTGCGTCTGATTCAGATCTGGCGGCCCGCTGGGCAGAGATTATGGGGGCTGATATTTCAGCGGTGGCAACATTGGCGGCCATAAAAAAAATGCGTGATGATAAATTTAATATCGTAATCAGACCAACAAATCCAGCGTATACATTACAATTGTCTTATATGGCAGATGATATTACAAAACGTATAAATAAATACTTTGGTTATGATGCAGTGGGAAAAATAAGTTTTAGAAAATGACAAAGCGTGTGTTGGGAATTGACCCAGGTTTGTTGCATACAGGTTGGGCGGTCGTTGATACCGCAGGGCAGTCACGTAAATATGTTGCCAGTGGTGTGATTTTGCCAAAACCAAAAATGGAAATGAGTGAACGATTGGTGACTATTTTTCGTGAATTAACAAGAATCTGTGAAACTTTTAAGCCTGATGAGTGTAGTATCGAAATTATTTTTGTTAATAAAAATCCAAAAACAACATTGATTTTGGGGCACGCACGTTCGGCGGCAGTTGTTGCAGTTGCAAATCAGGATATACCAATCTTTGAATATGAGCCAAATAAAATAAAAAAAGCCCTGACAGGGGTGGGGCATGCTGATAAATCAGCAGTTGATAAAATGGTTCAGATTTTGTTGCCAAATGCCCACCCAAAGACACCAGATGAAGCGGATGCAATCGCAATTGCGTTGGCACATACGAATATGGTTCAGTTTATAAAATAGAAGAGAATTATGTTTTGTTGCGGGTGGTGTGTGTGATATAATTTAACCTATGGCAAAAGATAAATATATTTCAGTAAGTAATAAGGTCAGTGGGTTTTCGTTTGCAAATCTGGGGCTGTTTACAGGTTTTGCAGATGGTATTTATAATGCCGTTTATTCGTTGGTTATTTTAGATATTTTCAGATCGTCGGCAACGGTTGGTTTGTATGTTGCATTATATTCTGCGTTCTGTTTGTTTGTTGGATTGTTTGCAAATGAAGTATTCAGACGTTTTTCAAAAGTGCGTGTGTTTTATTTTGTTATGTTAATGATGGCGGCGTGTTATGCGATGATGAGTTTTTCTGTATTACCACGCACGTTTATTATACTGGATTATACCAGTGGTATTGCAGCAACACTGGTTGGTATGTTGATACCATTGTTTATGTCTGATTTTTCAAGAAATATTGGTATGGCACGCCTGAACGCCAGGTATCATTTGTGGCTGAATATTGGGGCGTTGTTTGCACCAATGGTGGCGGTGGCGATTGCTGATTATTTTGGTACCAATCGGTCTGCGTTTATGGCGTCGGCGATGATATATCTGGCAGGGTGGGGGATGTTTAAGTACTTTGCCATTGTTCAACAGGATAAAAAAATTAAGCCGGTTAATCCACGACGGACATTTCGTGCATTGTGGAAAAATACAGTCGCTTTTTTCCAAACAGATGGTATGACACGTGCGTATTTGGTGAATTTTGGCTATTATTCTTTGCGTGCGTTGCGGGTGTTATATGTGCCGATTCTGGTTATAGAAGCAGGTTTTTCCAAAGATACATTGGGATGGGTGCTGACACTGGGGATTGTGCCATATCTGTTGCTGAGTGAGACAATGGGACGATTGGCCAAAAATTATGGAAACAAATTGTGGCTGACGATTGGTTTTTTGTCGTTTGCAGGCTTGGCCGCAATGGCGACGATGGCGACTGGATATTCCTTGCTGGTGATATTTATTGCGTGGCAGGTATCGGGCGCACTGATGGAATCTGTGCATGATTTATTGTTCTTTGATAATGTGAAAAAAACACAACAGACAAAATTTTATGGTGTGTTCAGAACCAGTGCAAATTTGCCAAGTGTAATCGTGCCGGCGTTGGCAGCAGGGGTGATTTCAGTGGCTGGTGTGACGTCTGCTGTGTGGTGGATATCAGCCATGGTTGGTGTTTTGGCAACAGTCATTTTATTGGCAGAAAAAAGATAAGAATTCCTTGCTTTTTATGTGTATCCCCGCTATGATTTTAGTAAGAAAATAAAGGGGAAAATTTATGGCGAAAAAAGATGTTGCAAAAGATGCAGTGGCCGCAAAAAATCCGGCGTTGGAATCTGCGTTGGCACAAATTCAAAAGCAATTCGGTAAAGAAGCAATTATGAAAATGGGTGATGGTTCCCAGCAAAATATTGAGGCGATTTCTTCTGGATCATTGGGGTTGGATATTGCGTTGGGTATTGGTGGTTATCCCAAGGGACGTATTGTTGAAATATATGGACCAGAAAGTTCTGGTAAAACAACGCTGGCATTGCATGCGGTGGCTGAATCCCAGAAAAAGGGTGGTACGTGTGCATATATTGATGCGGAAAATGCACTGGACCCAAGTTATGCAAAAAAGTTGGGGGTTGATGTCGCAAATTTAATTATTTCACAACCAGATTCTGGTGAACAGGCATTGGAAATCGCAGATACATTGATTAAGTCTGGGGCGGTTGATGTTGTGGTAATTGATTCTGTGGCGGCACTGGTGCCCAAGGCTGAATTAGAAGGTAATATCGGGGATTCGTTTGTTGGTACAACCGCACGTTTGATGAGTCAATCTTTGAAAAAACTGGCGGGGTCGGTGTCACGCAGTAATACATTGCTTATCTTTATTAATCAGATCCGTATGAAGATTGGTGTTATGTTTGGTAATCCAGAAACAACATCTGGTGGTAATGCGTTGAAATTCTATGCGTCTGTACGTCTGGATATCCGCCGTACAGGTCAGATTAAGGATAAAGAAAATATTATCGGTAATGAAACCCGGGTCAAGGTTGTTAAGAATAAGGTTGCACCACCATTCCGTACGGTTGATTTCAAAATTATGTATGGCGAAGGTATTAGTCGTATTAGTGAAATCTTGGATATGGGTGTGAAATATGACCTGATTGAAAAAGCCGGTAGCTTCTATTCTTATAACAGTGAACGTATGGGCCAGGGCGAGGCCAACGCACGTCAATGGTTAAAAGACCATCCAGAAGCACAGCAGGAATTACTTGATAAAATTATGGCACGTGCATCGGGTATTGCCGAAGAAATGACAACGGGTCCAATCGATGATGATGAACCAATGGCGGAAGTCGAAGAATAACCAACCAAAGGAGAGCGCAATGAAAAATATTTATTCAGATGATTTTACTGGCTAATGATAATTAGTGGCCCATGAAAAACGATATTGATGGGTAAGCAAAAGGAGTAGAATATGCGTGAAACAGAATATATTTACAGAAAAATAAAAAAAGAATCAGATGAATGGTAAAGATTTATCCCCAGTTGGCGGTTGCGTGCTGGGGATTAATTGTAAAATAATATAGAACAAAAAGGGATGTGTTATGAATATTTCAAGAGCGTGGGCAATGACGAAAATTGCGGTGTTTGGGCATATACTAAATTGGCCATGGCGTTCGCGTGAACAGCGTCGTGCTGTGCGCAGTGATGTTATTTCAAAAATTATTCCACAATATTTTAAGCGTTATTTGCCAGCTGCCGCCGCAGTTGTTGAAAGACAGGTCGAAAATAATGATAAAAATGACAAGATTTTTACATTGTGGTTACAGGGCGAAGACAAGGCGCCACCATTGGTTAAAGCTTGTTTCAGAAATATCAGAAAAAACTGTAAACAAGAATTGGTTGTGTTGGATTTAGATTCTGTGTTTGATTATATCACGTTGCCACAAGAAATTGTGGATAAGTATAAACGTGGAAAAATTGGACATGCGCATTTTGCCGACATTTGTCGTGTGGAATTATTATACAATCATGGTGGGTACTGGTTGGATTCAACCGGGTTCGCAACCGCACCAATTCCAAAATGGATAAGTGACCAAGACTTCTTTGTCTATATGGCGGGACAAAAGGTTGGCAGTCCGTATTCATTTATGCAAAATTGTTTTATTCGTTCACGAAAAGGTGCCTATTTGTTGGATGCGTGGCGGGCGATGATTTTAGATTACTGGATGCATGAAAATTCAAACTTTGATTACTTTATGCATCAGTTGTTGTTCAAGACAATGGTGGAAAATGATCCACGTGCTAAAAAATATTTCGCCGAAATGCCACATGTTGACCAAGATCCAACACACGCATTATGGTGGGATTATCATGACAAGCCATTCGATAAAAAGACTTTTGATGATGTGACAAGTGGGGCATTCTTTCAAAAGACAACGTATCAACAGGCTAAAAATCCAATTCCGGGTTCGTTTGCTGATGAAATGATTAAAATGTAAGGATTTATAATGCCAGCGATTTCTATTATCATCCCAATCTATAATGTTGAAAAGTATCTGCGCAGATGTCTGGACAGTGTTTTAAATCAGACTTTTCAGGATTGGCAGGCAATATGTGTGAATGATGGCAGTCCTGATAACAGTGCCGCCATTTTGGAAGAGTATGCAAAAAAAGATTCAAGAATTGTCGTTGTTTCTAAGGAGAATGGGGGGTTGTCAGATGCCCGAAATGTCGGGATGAAACATGCAACAGGGGATTATATACTGTATCTGGACAGTGATGATTTTATTCATCCACAGACAATGGAAATTGCATATTCATTGGCGGTGCGTGATGGGTCTGATATTGTGTCGTTTACTTATGACCGAATTTATCGACCACAATTAATGGTGCGGTACAAGTTGGGGTTGGATACAGATAATGTAATCCCACGACGTTTACATAAAAAGTATGATATATCAAAAATTAAAACACGTGTGACAGATGATGTTTTTGAATATGCAACAGAACGTACACACAATAAATTTAATCCGAAACGTAAATGGCTGATTAAACATTGTCAGGTTTGGAAAAATTTATACAAGCGTGAATTAATTGCAGATATTCCGTTTATTAAAGGTTTGTTGTTCGAAGATTTCCCATGGTGGAGCAGGGTTATGTTGCGTAATCCACGTGTGACGATTGCACCATTGCCATTGTATTTTTATATTCCAAACTTTGGTGGTATTGTGTTAAGTGCCAAGCAATTGCGCATTATGCAAAGTCTGTGTGCTGGGATTGCTGATGCGTATGGGGCATATGTGGAAAATGCAACAGATTACCAAATGGAAAAATGGAATTCTAATTTTAAGTGGTATTTTATACGCTGGGCGTTCAGAAAGATTAAGTATCTTGAATCAGATGCAGATTTTGCAGCAGCACGTAAGTGTTTTTCTGAATTGAATCAGATGGGGGCACTGTCAAATCCGCCCTATAAGTGGGCTGTTCAAACACATGACGAAATTATGAAATTTATAGGAAAATAATCAAAATGCGACGCAAGAAAAAATTAAAGGTTGTTTTTTGTCTGCGTGATATGCAATTGGGTGGGGTGGAATCGGTTTTGATTCGAGTCTTGGAACAATTGATTAAACGTGATGATTTGGAAATTTCGTTTGTATCGTATGTGAAAATTACAGAACAGATTTATGCAGAATGGTTTAATGCGCATCCAGAAGTTAAAAGATATGTCTTATATCCATGTTCGTGGTTGGGGACAAGATTAAAACATTTTTTCTTGGTGCGGATTATGCAGCACGTGATGCGTATCGTGGGGTGCGTCGCATGTTCTTTAAACATCATATTTTGCATAATGCAGATGTGGTGGTGGATTACTATGATTTTGGTTTTCGCAAGGAATTAAGGCGTGTGCGGGCCAAAAAAATTGCATGGTGGCATTCGTCTATTAATAAATTTTTGGACAGGGCCAGTTATATAAACTATGTAAAATACTATGATTTGTTTGTCACGTTGACAGATGGATTTGTAGAAGAATTTAGACAACGCTGGCCAAAATATAAAAAGAAAATCGTTCGTATCTATAACCCGGTGGATTTAGAAGACTGCCGTCGCAGAATTGATGCGGCTGTAATCCCACACTATGGAAAATATTTTGTTAGTGTTGCACGATTGTCTGGGGATAAAGATATAGAAACGATTCTGCGGGCATTTGATATGTTTTGGCAAAAAAATAATTGTCCTGATACTTATATGGTGTTTGTTGGCGGTGGGGATGTGAATAAGTATCGCACAATCGCAGATACTTTTGTTGCGCGTGATAAGATTGTTTTTGTTGGACCGCAAAAAAATCCTTTTGGTTTTATGCGTGGGGCGTTGGCACATATTCTGTCCAGCCATAGCGAGGGAATGGGGGTTGTGTTGGTGGAATCTATGTTGGCTGGTACGTTAAATATTTCATCAGATTGTAAAAATGGACCACGTGAAATTTTGTTGGATGGGGATGCGGGATTGTTGTTTGCACCCGGTAATGCCGAAGATTTAGCGATGCATATGGACAGGGTATATAACAGGACTGTCGAAATTGAAAAAATGAAAGATGCTGCAACAAAATCGCTGGTACGTTTTGATGCAGCACAAATTGTAAAAGATGTTGTAAAAAAAATTAAACGTTAGATTTCTTAAATCGTCCCGGAATTTTTACAACCATCTTGATTCCACACATGTTGGGTTTATTCCATGCGTATGGTGCACGTACATAGCGTTGTATCGTGCGGGCAATTTTTATCCACTTTTCACCATGGGCGAAACGATTTGTTATCTCATTAATTGTGCCATTGCCACGACGTTTCAGGTGGTTTACCCAATCGGTGCCACGCTTGGCGGCCTTGGCAATTAGCATGTCCATGTCAACTGCGCCAAAATGTAGTAAATACAGGTTGTTATCAATGTGAAAATTATGATTCTTTACACGATGAAAGCCAGAGCCCCATGATACTGGTTTATTCAGTACGACAGGTTTGGTATATCGTGTTGATAAAAATGCATACCCACGTTGGCTCAGAAATGGTTTGGTGGTGTCCAGGGGTGTTTCATATTTCATGTGTTGGCCCACGTCCAGACCCAGGCCAGATAATGTTGTGTTGAACGTTTTGTCAGATAAATATTCGCGCAGTCCCATTTTTACGTCTGGGTCGACAATTAAAAATTCATCGCAATCACATCCGATTACTATGTCGTATTCGTTGAACAGTTTTTTTGCCAATTCAGACATTAATCCAATGCGATATTTGTCGCCAGCAGCACGTGACATATCTGTGTGGGGTAATTTGGTGATGTGCGCAGCACCCGCATTTTCAGGAACAATCTGGTCGGTTCCATCAAGGTAAATATACAGGTTTTCATACCCTAATTCATCGCCGTAATATTTTATCCAGCGTGACAGAAAAAATTCATCGTTGCGGGCCATTGTAATGGCGGCAATGCGTTTTAAATTTTTTTGTTTCATAGCCCTTCGTTCCTTAGTTTGTGAATAACGTATCTGATATTACGCCACATAATTGTAAATGGGTTGTGTGTTAACATTTTTGATACATATTGCTTGCCATATACACGATTTGCATTGTCCATTATTGGGGTGCGTACAGATTTTGGGATGTGGTTCAAAACATATAACAGCTGTCGTCCCAGGGCACCATAGTGGCGTGAAAAAGCCATCTTTTTGATAAATGGCATTTTGCGCTTATAAAAATATTTTACACGATTATATATTGAACGGCCTGGGGCAGAATATAGCGCATCCCATGACATATTGTTTTCAATCAAGCGTTTTGTAAATCCATGTTCGTACAAGGCGGTAATCATACCCTTGTCATCGTGATGGCGTACGGATTGTAATAAATCATTAAACCATTTTGATGTAAATACAGGTGCACGCATGCCAATAAACCAAGACTGAATATGGGGCGAGCGTTTGTGTGGATTCTTGACCAGACCAAATGCATCAAGATTCTGTGATTCCATTGTGTTCAGGTATGGATTTAAATCAAATAATGGGCCATATACAGAATCGTTTATCAGATATACAAATTCGTATTCGGCTGTGTCCAGGTTTTCTTGTGCCCAATTGTATGCACGCTTGTAAGAGCCAAAGTCGTATTCGCTGTGACGGGTGGCCATGGCATGTATGGTTATCTTTTTTAGCTTGTTCAATTCGGATTTAGGACAGTCTGAATCCATGCAAACAACAACATCGCCCAGTTTGGACAATGCAGTTATATACATAATCAATGATGCGTCAATAATGCCATTTTTGTCATAGCCGGCGAATAAAAATAGACGTTTCTTCATTTTAACTTCTTTAATTTTGTTACATATTTTTTCATTATTGGGTCATAAACATCGTTCTTGTTGAAACGGCGGAAATTTGTTTCAGGATCACGACCAAATGTTTTTACCTTGGCGCCACTGCCAGCGTCCCCAAGATTGCAACGGGCCATGTATTCAGCATGTGATTTGGTTATGTAATGATTGCATCTTATTTTATTTATTGTTGTAGGGTTCTTTTCTTGGTTAAGTTTCCCAATCCTTTTGCCGTTTTCATCAATTGTTGGACCGGCAACATAATTGTAATGCGGATTACCAAGGAATGTTATTAAGCGTGGATTTATAATAGATTTTACGCCCCAATTATCACGTGCATGTTTTGTATAATTTTCGATAACCAATCCGTCTGGCTTTGTTTCGTGGCCATTTGAACCATAGTCAACCCAGCTGACAATTAACTGGCTGAAACGGGGCAGGGTATGTAAAAATTCTGGTAATGTTTTGTGGTGTACGGGAACCAAAAATTCATCTAAGTCAATCAGTGCCATCCAGCGTGTTGCATCGGCGTGTCGTTCGATTGCGTCATAATATGCAGGACGTTGTTTTGCACGACCTGGGAAATATGTGTAATCAACAATACCACGTTCAATATATGGTTTTAATATTTCAGTTGTGTTATCGGTTGATTCATTGTCATAAAGGTAAAATTTATTTACCCCAACCAGGATATGATAATCCAACCATTCTTTAATGTATGGCCCTTCGTTTTTCATAATCGCAACAATAGACAATTCGTTTTCAAATTTTGTCTGTTTGTCATTGTGTAATTGTTTTCGATATTCCCTGAATCCCATTGTTAAAATTCCACGTGCGTTGCGACGGATGTGGCGGACTGGAATAATTGATGTCAGAAGATTTGGCCAGAAGTGTTTTTTTGTATTTGTAATGTGTGAAGGCATAAAATATCCTTGGGTTATATATATTCATTTTATATGGATAAAATATAAAAATCTATGTTTTTTTAGGACCGTTTTCTTTTGTGGATAAAAAAATCCCCAAAATATTGGGGATTTTTTTTTAGTGTTTGCCACCTATTTTTGTGCGGCCGCCCATAAGAGCCTGTAATTTTTTTGGAATGTTTACCGAACCGTCTGGATTCTGGTGATTTTCAATTACAGGTACAATTGCACGTGGCAGGGCAATACCAGTGTTGTTTAAGGTTGCACAGAACTGCAAACTGCCGTCGGATGCACGAAAACGAGTGTTTGTACGGCGTGCCTGGAATTGACCAATCGATGAACAAGAACCCAGTTCACGATATGCGTTTTCGCTGGGGAACCATGCTTCGACGTCGTGCATCTTTACCTTGTTAAATCCCATGTCGCCGGTGCATGCTTCGATTACACGATATGGTAATTCTAAATCTTCCATGACTTCGCACAGGTTGTTCAACAGATGTTCGTGCATTTTGTCTGATTGTTCTGGGGTGCAGTATATGTATTGTTCAACCTTGTTAAATTGATGTATACGCACAATTCCACGTGTGTCACGACCAGCAGCGCCCGCTTCTTTGCGGAAACATGGTGAAAAACCAGCGTATTTGATTGGCAGGTCTTTTTCGTTTAAAACCTCGTCGCTGTGCAAAGAATTTAAGATGATTTCAGCGGTTCCAGCCAGACAGCGATCTGTATCGGTCAGCATAAATACATCGTTATTCATGACAGCTGGGTCCGAACCCATAAAGTGACCAGCGTTAAATATTGTTTGTGGTTTGGTAATTGATGGACAGTTTACAAATGTAAATCCCTTGGACATCAATTTTTGCAAAACGTATGTTTGTATTGCCAGTTCCAGTTCAGCGGCTTCGCCAAACAGTGCATATGTGCGTGTCCCACAAATTGATGCAATTTTTTCTGGTTTCCACCAGCCATTCATTTCCAGCAAATCCCACTGTGGGCGTGGGGTGAAATCAAATTCACGTGGTGTGCCGATACGACGTACTTCTACATTATCTTTGTCGTCGTGACCAAATGGTACAGTTGGTGCCGGAATTTGTGGAACACGATGCAATAAATCATCCAATTCGGCTTCTTTGGTCGCCAATTCGGCCATGTCAGATGCAATTTCGTTTGCAATTTCTTTGCTGCGTGCAATTAATGGTGCTTTGTCTGTAGCAGTGGGGATTTCACGTGTGATTTTGTTTTTTTCAGCTGTCTTAGACTGGGTGATGGTCTTTAATTCACGCACACGTGTGTCCAATGCCAATATTTCATCGGTTCTGTCATCGATGCCCTTTAATTCGCATGCACGCTTAACAGCATCTGGGTTTTCACGTATAAATTTTATGTCCAACATGTATTATTCCTTATGGATTTGTTATTTTGATTTATATTGTATGAAAAATTATGAAAATGTACACAATTAAATTATTCCCCCAACGGGGATGAAGATGAACTGAAAAAATTAAAAATTCTTATCATGACAAAGATGATTATATAAACTTTTACATATAAAATCAATATAATCGTGTGTGCGGATTTTGTTTGCATAGGATTGTTTTATTGTGTATGCTGAGCCCAGAAATTAGGAACAAGGAAGGTTATTATGTATGATGTCATTATATTAGGATCTGGTCCCGCTGGTTTGACGTCGGCACTGTATACAGCACGTGCAAATAAAAATACAATCGTGTTGGGTGGCGACAGATTGGGTGGGCAGATGGCCGGAATCGCACAATTGGAAAATTATCCAGGCTGGAACGGTTCGGGTATGGCATTGGCTGAATTTATGAAAAATCAGGCGGAATCATTTGGGGCCAAGATTGAATTTGTGTCTGCTAAAAATATCAGTGGTGATGCAGAAAATGGCTTTGTGGTGATGGGTGATAATGGTCAAGAGTATTCAGGACGCAGTGTTATTGTTGCAACAGGTGCGTCACCAAGAAAACTGGAAATTGCAGGTGCACGTGAATTTATGGGGCGTGGTGTGTCTTATTGTGCAACGTGTGACGGATTCTTTTACAGTGGGCGTACAGTCATTGTGCTGGGGGGTGGAAACAGTGCACTGAATGATGCGTTGTATTTAGCGGATTTGGCAAAAACTGTTAAAATTGTATACAGAAAATCTGAATTTTTCCGGGCAGAGGCAGTGTTGCGTGAACGTGTCGCTGGACGGGAAAATATAGAATGCTTATTTAACACTGATTTGGAAAAAATAGAAGCAAAACCAGATTCAGAAGAGGGTGAATTAATCGTGACAACCACAGATGGTCAGCAGTTGGTGGTTGATGGCGTTTTTGTGGCAATCGGTCACGAAGCTAATACAGATTATCTGACCGAAGATATTAAACGTGATTCAATGGGGCGTTTGGCACCAGATGTGTTGCCGAATGGTATGTTCGTTGCAGGTGATGTTCACAGCGATATAAAAATGCAGATTGCAACCGCTGTTGGAACAGGGTGCACAGCGGCAATGGATTGCGTTGCGTTTCTGAATAAACAATAAAAAAATGCCCCTTTGGGGCGTTTTTTATTTCTTGCCAAAATGTTTTTTTAATATTTCGTACGCTGCAGATATTCTGGCAAATTCAGTAGCAGCATTCTTTTTGTCTGTGGCGGTATCTGGGTGGTATTTTTTTGCAAGTGTGCGGTATTTTACGCCAACCTCGCGCCAGGTGGCAGATATTCCCAGATCGAAAACCTTAAGCGAAGATACAACATTGGTTGGCAGTTTGCTTTTTGCAGGAATTCTGTCGAATTTTGACCGACCTGTGATAAAATCATTTATAAATTTAGCATAATCTGTTGCGTCTGTGTTGGCGGTTTGTTTGTCTTTTAGTGGTGCACCAAATGTCTGACTTTCCCAGTCGGCTTCGATTTCGTCGGGACTCATATCCGCATAGTAATTCCAGTTTTTGTTATATTCGGCGGCGTGTTCAGGGCAGAAAAACCAATAGTCTTTTAAATCACGTGTTTTTGGGGCACGACATGTGCCAGCCTTGGTACATCCTGGTTTGTCGCATTTTTTTATCATTTTTTATTCTTCCTTAGACTTTGATAATGGATGATGTTTTTCAATTGTTTCTTGCAGTTGTTCGGGCATAACATGCGTGTATATTTGGGTTGTTGATATGTCTTCGTGCCCCAACATTGTTTGTATTGCACGCAAATTTGCCCCACCAGCCAACAGGTGTGACGCAAATGAATGGCGCAGCACGTGTGGTGATACACGATCGGGGGAAATGCCCGATAAAACAGCGCATTTTTTTAGAATCTTGAAAAATCCATCACGTGTTATATGGCCCGATTTCCCGTTTGATGGAAATACGTACTTTGATTCAATGTCGCCACGTGTTCTTAGCCATTTGTTTAATGCGTCAATTGCGCCATCATGCATGGGGACAATTCGTTCTTTGGCGCCTTTGCCATGTATCAGTAATTTGTCGCCCAGAATTGCCGTCATTGGTAATTCGCATAATTCAGATACACGCAGGCCAGATGCGTATAATAATTCAATCATTGCACGCAGACGTACCGATGTCTTTATGTCACCAGCAGACGATATCAACAGATCTATTTCGGACATTGATAAAAATTTAGGCAGTGTGCGTGTACGTTTTGGTAGCTCTAGATTTGTTGTTGGGTTGTGGGTTATTATTTTTTCCAGCATTAAAAATTTATAAAAACTGCGCAGGGCAGAAGCCTTGCGTGCGACAGAAGATGCCTTGTCTGGCAGATTAGACAGATATTGTTGTATCGCAACGGAATCCGCATTTATCAAACCGCCGCTTAATGCAGCATCTGCATGGGTCAAGTCCGAATTGTATGCAGCCAAGGTTTTTTGACTGCGACCACGTTCGGCGGCCATTGCTTCTAAGAATACTTCTATATATTTCATGGGTATACAACGATTTCATTCATATGTTGTACGGGGGCAAATGATATTATCATTAATGCTAAAACAGATAATATCAACAGCCATATAACTATGTTGCGGAATGTTGGCTTTTTCTTTCTTTTAAGTGGCATGTTTTGGTACCTTGATTAGTTATATTGTGTCGAAACTGGTTATGAAAATGCCAGCGCCTGCAATTATTATAAGGGGTGGGGCAATTATGGCCAACAGTGGTGGCAATACCCCAGTTGCCCCCAGGGCGTTGAACATATTTGTTAAAAAATATACTGCAAAACATGTGATTATGCCGATGCTGAATTTAATGCCAAAACTGTAATTACGGCGCTGTTTTGTTTGGGAAAATGCAACGCCCAGTGTTGCCATTGCAATCATTGTTATTGGTAAAAATAATAGTGTCCAAAACTGTACCAGGTGACCACGTACGGGAACGCCAATGTTGGACATTTTTTCTATAAATTTAGGCAGTTGCCAAAATGAAATCTGATCGGGCTGTAAATATCTGTCCAGAACAGTTTGTGGGGTTAGTAGGGTTTTTGTGTGCCATTCGGATTCTGTTTTATTGCCATTGCTGTCCCAGATGGTGGCATTGCTGGCACTAAGGCCTTCGTCCGATAGACGCATTGTTTCGGCGATTACACGTTCTGTAAGTTTAAATGATGGGTTTTGTATAAATATTGTTGTGTTCTCAAATATCAACATATTGCCAGATTTGTGCATCGCATCTGCGTTCATGGTGATGATATTGGTGTCTGATGCCTCACGCAGCCAAATTTGGTGGTCGATTAATTTTAAGTGGTCTGGGGTTATGTTGTTGGCACTTATGCTGACGGAATATGGGTTAACTAATGTTGTTGCGATTATGCCAATCAGGGCGGCACCAATAAAAAATGGGCGTGATGATTGATATGGTGACATGCCAGCGCTGGATACAATGATGCCTTCGCTGGATTTAGTCAGGTTGTATGACGCCAGTAATGTGCCCATAAATACCGCCAATGGTAAAAACAGGGGGACATATTCCAATAAGCGTACCCAAGATTCATAAAGCGCACTTATTGCGTCGGGATTAGATGGCAGACGTTCCACGAACGTGACAGCCAATATGATTCCGCATACGACCAACATAACCAAGCCAAAGCCACTAAAAAAGCGACGCATTAAAAATCTGGTTAAGATATTCATTTTTAACATAATATGTGAATTATAGCTTGCTTATTTCCTAATTGCAAAATTAAAATGAATTCTTATAATCAGATGTGAAAAACAATAGGAAACAGGTTATGGAAAAAAGACCAATATCACGTACGGGATTTGATAATTTAATCAAAGAATTAAAGGATTTAAAAGAAGTTCAGCGTCCAGAAATCTTGAAAACGGTCCAGTGGGCACGTTCGTTGGGGGATTTGTCTGAAAATGCAGATTACAGCGCTGCCAAAGAAAAACAACGCCAAATTGATAAGCGAATTCAGTTTATCGAAGGGGTTATAGAAAATGCAGCTATTATTGATATAGACAGTCTGTCTGGAAACAGGGTTGTTTTTGGGGCACGTGTAACCGCCGAAGATGAAGATGGTAATTTGATGCAATGTCGTATATTGTCTGATATAGAATCAGATGGTCGTACGGTTATTTCATGTACGTCCCCAGTTGGGCGTGCGATGATTGGCCGATGTGTTGGTGATACGTGCATTGTAAAATTGCCCAGTGGCGAAAAAGAATATGAAATTTTAGAAGTTAAATTCAAGGATTAAATCAATAAGTTAAAGTAATGTCTGTACGTGTGTTGCCTGATTTTTTGATTAACCAAATTGCCGCCGGCGAGGTTGTTGAGCGTCCAGCCAGTGTGGTAAAGGAGTTGGTTGAAAATGCGCTGGACGCAGGGGCAGACCAAATTGTCATAGATGTTGTTGATGGTGGACGTACCCTTATCAGTGTTATTGATAATGGGGCTGGTATGTCGTGTGATGATTTGAAAACAGCGGTCATGCGGCATGCGACGTCTAAATTGCCAACGGATGATTTGTTAAATATTAACTTTATGGGGTTTCGTGGCGAAGCGTTGCCATCAATTGCATCGGTATCTGATATGGAAATTGACACGTGTAATGGGGTGGATGCAAATGGTTGGCATTTGGATTGCAATACAATGCAGGTAAAACCGTCTGATTGGGATTCGGGGACACGTATACGGGTGCGAAACTTGTTTGGACGGACGCCAGCACGTTTAAAGTTTTTGCGGGCAGATCGGGCAGAATTGATGTCTGTATTAGATGTTGTTAAGCGTCTGGCGATGGCACGTACAGATGTTGGTTTCGTTTTGAATAATAAGTGGCGGTTCCCGAAAAATCAGGATTTGGTTGAGCGGATTGCGGCGGTTATGGGCGATGATGTTCGTGGGCGTATGTTGGAAATAGATGCAAAATCTTTGTCCGGATCAAATTTGAAGATTACTGGATTTGTGTCTGAGCCGACATTGCGTCGGGCGTCCAGTGTTGACCAGTATTTATTTGTAAATGGCAGACCGGTTAAGGACAAGGTTTTAGTGACTGCGTTACGGGCAGCGTATATGGATGTTATGCATGCACGTGAATTTCCTTTGTGTGCGTTGTATTTGACCTTGGATTCACATGCGGTTGACGTCAATGTTTCGCCAGCCAAGACAGAGGTGCATTTTCTGGAACCAGCGCATGTAAGAGCGTTTATTATCAAGAATTTGCGTGACAGATTGGCACAAACAATGCAACAACCGGTGGTTGCGAAAAATCAGACAGGTGAAACGCATAACGTAAATCGTGGTGTAAACAATGGGGGATTTAAACCACAGGGGGTGGCGCCAGAAAGATTTGATTTTGGGTTGATTCCGGGGGCTTTTATGGTTGCGGCGCCAGCGTGTCAAAAAATGCCACAAGCCACAGAATCATGCGTAAAGACCGATTTTGAACAAGCGCAAGTTGATAATAATGTTCATGTGTTTGATGATATGCCGCTGGGGCGTGTTGTCGGGCAGGTTGGTAATAAATATATTATTGCACAGACCGCAGATTCGATGGTTGTTATCGATCAGCATGCTGCGCATGAGCGTATTACGTATGAAAAGTTGCGTAATCATGCAATTAAAAGCCAGCCGTTGTTAACCCCGATTGTGATTAATTTGCGTGAAGAAGATGTGGCTGCAATTTTGTCTGTTTCAGATGAAATGCGTGCGTCGGGTGTGCATATTGATGCATTTGGTGATGATGCAATTGCGATTTTCGAAAAGCCTGCGGATTGGGATTTTGATTGGGGAAAATTAGTAAAATCTGTTGCAGAAGAGGTTCGTGCCAATGGTCATTCATCGGGATTGGGTGAAAAGTTGCATTTAAAACTGGCAAACTATGCGTGTCATCATTCTGTGCGGGCGGGACAAAAATTGGACATACATCAAATGGATGCGCTGTTGCGTGATATTGAAAATACCGAACGTGGGGGACAGTGTAATCATGGGCGTCCTGTTTATAAATTCTTTCCAATAACAGAAATTGATAGTTGGTTTGAAAGATAGTATTTGTCCTTTACTTTTCTAGGTTTTTTTACTATTGTGCCAGTATTAAAGTAAGGAGAATTTATATGGAACAAGCAGCAGTTGTTGTTGATAATGCGGTACAGACCGCCGATGTTGCCCAACAGGGCAGTGTGTGGGGTATGGTTTTGTATCTGGTTGTTGTGTTTGGGATTATCTATTTGTTTATGGTACGCCCAAATAAAAAGCGTATGGCAGAATATCAGAAAATGCTTGATTCATTACAGGTTGGTAATCGTGTAATGGCGGCTGGTATTTATGGCACTATTAAAAAAATCAATGAAAAATCAATCGAACTGGAAGTCGCAAAGGGCGTTGTTATTGAAGTAAATAAAAATGCAGTGGCGTCTGTCGAATAAGTAAAGGAAGTGTGGTATGTTTAAAAAACTGGCTATTATTTTTACAGCAGTGTTTTGTGTTCTGTTGGCTGTGCCGACAATGGCGCCAAATCTGGCACCGTATTTTCCAAAAT
The DNA here is from genome assembly GCA_017505705.1 of Alphaproteobacteria bacterium. Lineage (GTDB taxonomy): Bacteria > Pseudomonadota > Alphaproteobacteria > Rs-D84 > Rs-D84 > Enterousia. Next base: position 89,762 of record JAFVOS010000011.1, on the reverse strand, counting down.
GGATTGAACCTGTGCCACTGGGGTTGGACTTGAAAGGTGGTGCCCAGCTGTTGCTGGAGGTTGATACAGCTACTATGTTCCAAGAAAAGGCAGAACAGTTGTATGAAGAAACACGCAGTGCACTGATTAATCGTGATAAAGGGGTTATTCGTTTTTCTAACCTGAGAAATCATGATGGTGTTGTGTCGCTGGTGGTGCGTGAACAAGATCAGGTGGCCGATGCCAAGGGAAGATTAAAAAGCACATTTGGTAATACGGTAGATATCGCATCTGATGGAAAAACAATAACGCTGTCTTATTCAGAAGCGCAAAAAGAAGAAATGACCAAAGATGCATTGGCACGAAGCATCGAAATTGTTCGTCGTCGTATTGATGCGTTGGGAACCAAGGAGCCATCTATTCAAAGCCAGGGTGGTAAATATATTATGGTTCAGTTGCCTGGCGTTGATAACCCAGAACATATTAAGCAACTGATTGGTCAGACAGCAAAAATGACATTTCATTTGGTAAATGAAAATGTTTCACCAGATCAGTTAATGTCTGGGCGTGCACCAAATGGTACGGAATTTCTGCCATATATGGATATGCCAGAACAGAAAGTGCCGGTATATTCACGTGTAGAAGTGTCGGGTGAATCCTTGAAAGATTCTCAGGCGGATTATGATCAAAATAATATGCCGGTTGTGACAACTGTATTTGATGCGACCGGGGCACGTAAATTTGCACGCTTGACAACAGAACATGTAAATGAACGTTTTGCAATTGTTTTGGACGGCAAGGTTTTGTCCGCACCGACAATTCGTGAACCAATTCCTGGGGGGCGTGGTCAAATTTCAGGTGGTTTTTCATTGCAGGGCGCCAAAGATTTAGCAGTGTTGTTGCGTTCCGGGGCGTTGCCAGCACCGTTGACAGTAATCGAAGAACGTACAGTTGGTGCAGGGCTGGGGGCAGATACGATTGAACGTGGTAAAATTGGCGCAGTCGTTGGTGTTATATTTATCTTTATATTCTTGATATTTGCATATCGTATGTTTGGTGTGCTGGCCAGTGTGACGTTGATGATAAACCTGGGGATGATTGTCGGGTTGACAGCGTTGTTTGGGGCGACACTGACATTGCCAGGTATCGCAGGTATTGTGTTGACACTGGGGATGGCGGTGGACGCAAATATCTTGCCGTTTGAACGTATCAGGGACGAGGTTAAGGCCGGTGTTCCGACGTTGCGTGCGGTAAATATGGGATTTGATCGGTCTTTGAAAACTGTTTTGGACGGAAATTTGACTACATTGATTTGTGGATTAGTGTTGTTCCAGTTCGGAGCAGGGCCAATTCGTGGATTTGCAGTCACTTTGTCTATTGGTATTTTGACAACATTGTTTACATGTGTTTGGTTGGCCAAGGTACTAATCGACTGGTACATGAATGGCAAAAATAAAAAGATTGGTTTTGTTAAATAATAAATGCAAAGGGGAAATGTTATGAAACTGCATTTTATGAAATATCGTAAGTTATCGTATATTATTTCGGGGACACTGTTGGTATTGTCAGTGTTGTCTATTTTGATACGTGGTTTTAATTATGGTATTGATTTTTCTGGTGGTATTTCAATGGAAGTGACGCCGGTTGTAGAATCTATGACCATTGATAAAATGCGTTCAGAATTGTCTGAATTTAGTCCGGAATTACAACAAATTGATGGCAAATCAATTTTAATCAGGGTTGGTTTGCCCAAAGGGGTGACAGATGTACAGCAAAACGAACGTGTCGCACAGATAAAAAATATTTTAGGTGATGATGTGCAGTATTCCCAGGTACAAATCGTTGGACCCAAGATTGGTGGCGAATTGGTACGTGGTGGTATCTTGGCAATTTTGTTTGCGTTCTTGATGATGGCTGTGTATGTATGGGTGCGCTATCGTGGGGGGTATGCGGTTGGTGCGCTGGTGTCATTGTTCTTGGATTTTATTTTAATGTTTGGGTTCTTTTCAATTACAGGTCTGGAATTTAATCAGACAGCAATTGCGGTTATTTTAACGGGTATTGGGTATTCTATTAATGACAAGGTTGTAAACTATGACCGTATAGAAGAGAATATCAAAAAGTACCACAAAATGCCGTTGCCGGATTTGATTGACTTATCAATTAATGAAATGTTTCGTCGTACTATGATGACCAGTGTATCTACATTGCTGGCAATGTTGGGGCTGTATTTGTTCAGTGGTGAAGTGCTGCGGGATTTTGCAATCGCAATGACATTCAGTATCATTATGGGTACTTTTACCAGTATCTATATTTCAAATGTGGTATTGATGAACTTTGATTTGCGTGGGGAAAGTAAAAAATAATACATATTTATATGTGTCACAATCGGCCAAGGGGGAAATCAATGATGAGAATGCTGATAAAATTCACGATGTTTTTTGCCTTAATTGGGGCCGGTTGTGGCGCACATGCAGAAAGCTTGTTCTTTGAAGATGAACCTGTTCAGGATGGAATTAGGGTTTTTGATGTCTCAAAAAATTTTGCAGAAATTTATGAAAAATTAAATGATATCAACTGGGCCGGGAAAAATATTAATATTGCAATTGAAAGCCTGGAAAATTTAAATAAATCTGCGCATGTTGCAGCAACAGATGAACGAGTCGTGTTAGTGTGGCAGGATGATATTATTGCAAATTATCCACGCCCAGCAGTGGCAGATTGGAATGGATTTGGTGAAATAACAACGGCTTTGATTTTAAAGCTGCGTGGGGTTGACCCTTATTTGCGTGGTTTGTCTGAAAATGCAATGTATCAGGTGGTTGTAGATAGCCTGATGCAAGGAATTGATGAACAGGGGCGGTATATTTATTCCAGGGATGCAGAAATTACAGAAGATGGGCGTATCTTGACCAGTGTTGGATTGGAAGGTGGACGTGATAATCGTGGAAATTTTCGTGTGACAGGGGTGTTCAAAGGGGCGCCAGCAGATGTTGCAGGAATTCGTGCCAATGATTTAATTACAAAGATAAATGGCGTGGCGGTTGCAAATATGTCGGATGTACAAATTGCTGCTGCGATGTCGGGTTTCAATTCGGGGACGTCCAAGGTGCATGTACTGTCTGAAAGGGGGGGGCGTGATGTTGTGCTGCGCCGGGCAACGGTGGTCTTGGCAGATGCAGATATTATTCATCGTTCGGCCCAGGATACTGGCGGAATTTTGGAAATAATTGTTCATAAGCTTAGCGATAATTCAGTGGCGATTATTAATGAAGCGTTGGCAAAATATCCAGATATAACAGGTATTATATTGGATTTGCGGGCTGCGACGGGTGATGATGAACGGGCTGCAGCAAAATTGGCAGGGCTGTTTATTGGGCAAAAACCTGTTATGCGTATCCAAGAAACAGCAATGGAAGAAGTAGAAGTTGTACCGGGTGGTGATGCAATTACAAATGTACCAATGGTGGTTGTTATGTCTAATATGACACGTGGCACCGCAGAAGCATTGGTGGCGGCGATATACGAAAATGAACGTGGGGTTTTAATTGGTACACCAACTGCTGGGAATGCACGCATTGCATCACGTATAAACCTGAGTAATGGTGGGGCATTGGAATTGCTGAACAAATCGATTAAGACAGGAAACGGACGAAAATTAGATGGGCGTGGGGTCTTTCCAATTGTATGCTTATCTAATATTAGGTCGTCACAGCAACAGAATGCTTTTTTCTTGAATGTGTTAAATAATGATTTTCATGCACAAGATTTCAATAAGGATGTGACAGTTAATCCAGATGTTATACGTAAGGGGTGTCCAGTGATTGTCAGTGGCGCAGATGAAGATGCGCTGGTGGCGGCTGTGGCGGCGAAGATATTGACAGATACCAAGGTGTATAATCGACTGGTGGCAGAATAAAATAGGTGAAAATTATGTTCTTAACAACAGATAATAATATTTTGTGGCGACGTATGGGGTGGGGGACACTGGTCACATTGTGTTTGGTTTTGATTGGTATTTGCTGTTTGGATGAACGCATCTATATGCTGACAGCTAATGTTAACGACTGGAATTTATGGCGAATTTTGGGGCAGGTTTTTGATGCTAAACTTTGGTTGCTGGTGACGGCGATTGTTTTTGCGGTATATGGTTTAAAAAGATTCGTAAAAACAATAGAATCAATTAAAAACCGAAAAATTCAGTTTAGGTTTATGGATATTTTAAAGGAAACTTATGTAAAAACAAAGACAAGTAATGCGTTTTTAATATTTAGTAGCGTATTTTGTGCCAGTGTGTTGGTTTGGGTGTTAAAAGTGATATTTGCACGTTTGCGACCTGTTTTTGTAATGTCTGGGCAGATTCCAGAATTTGATCGTTTTGCGTGGGCATGGCATTCAATGCCATCTGGGCATACAACGGTCACGTTTGCGGGCTTAGTTATGATTGGAATGTTGGCACCACGATATAAACCATTTACATGGACATTGGCTGTGATTGTCGGGTTGTCACGAATTTGTATTGGGGCACACTGGTTCAGTGATGTGATTTTAGGGGCTTTTATTGGTATGGTTGTGGCAGATATTGTAAAATGGCTGTTTATGAAAAAGCTTGCAAAAGCATAATGATGTAAATAATTTTGCATGGCGATAAATTTATCGCCTGTTTTTTTACTAAAAATTATGATAAAATGCATCGCATGAGTAATAATTCAAGATTTTTGCCAGAACGTATGTCTGGGGCGCTGAAAAGTATGGCGTGGCGTGTGTTTGGCGCATGTTTAATGTTGTTGGGACTGTGTTTGGTGTGGGGACTGTTTTTTCACAATCCATACCTGGATGGGTTTGCCGCCGCCAGCACGTTTGGTAATCAGTCTTGGATTGGGCAAATTGTTGGTTTTTTACGATATGCGATTGGCTTTATGCCGACATTGTTTGTCTTTTTGTGCATGATACGTGGCGGATTGGCATTAATGGTAAAATGGACCGATGATACCGCACCAGAATATAATATTTTACGTGGATTTATTGCAACATTTATTGGGGCGTCTGGGTTTGGTTTACTGGTGCCGTCTGCGACATTTGGTGGGTTGGCCGGGGCGATTGTCGCAAATGATTTGGTGCCATTGCTGGGGACGGTTGGGGCCGTTGTTTCAGGGTTGATATTAATTGCGGGATTTGTGCTGATTGGTGCCCGATTGTTGCATATAAAATGGGTACATGTAAATGTTGTTGTGCGTTATTTTTGGCGTTGTGTGTGCTGGATTTTGGCTGCGTTCCATTTGTCTGGTCGGGTGGAATGTTGTAAAAAGTTCGGCGAAGAAGAACAGCAAGCACAGTCAGATGCGCAAGAAGATGATGCAGATGATGAAACAGATGATAAAGATGTGCAGCCAAAACAACGTACTGCAAAAAAACGGGCAACACGTGCGGTCAGTGCAGCTGTGGCAATGCGTTCAAATATTGCAATGTGTGATTATCCGTTGCCAGATCCTAAGTTTTTAGAAAAATCTAATTTTGGTAAATGTGTTGTGACGCCAGAATTAAAGCAGAATGCAAAAAATATGGAGGTGCACTTTGCAGAATATGGCGTGCGCGGCAGGGTTGTTGGTATTAAGCCTGGGCCAATTGTGACGCTGTATGAATTTGAACCAGACAGTGGTATGCGTATGGTGGATATTACCAAGACCGTTAAAGATATGACGCGTGCAATGGCAACAGAAAATATTCGTATTGCACATATTCCACGTACTAATTTTGTTGGTGTTGAAATGGTAAATCTGAATCGCCAGACGGTGCGGTATCGTGGACTGATTGAAAACCAGGTGTTTATAGAATCAAAATACAAGATACCATTGGCACTGGGGGTTGATATTGGTGGAAATCCAATGTATTTCGATTTGGCAAAGATGCCGCATATGTTGATTGCAGGGCGTACGGGATCTGGTAAGTCTGTTTTTGTTCAGTCTATTATCACATCTATTGTTTATCATTTTACACCAGATAAGTGTAAACTGATGATTATTGACCCAAAAGGGGTGGATTTTGGGTTCTGGGATGAGATTCCACATCTTATTACACCAATTGTAAAATTGGACCCGGCAGCGGCGGTTAATGCGCTGAAATGGGCGGTGCGTGAAATGGAAGAACGGTATAAGCAATTACAGGTTCTGAATGCACGAAATATTGAAAGTTATAATGAAATCGCAGCACAAAAAAGGGCGGCTGGTGAAAAATTGACCAAGCAGGTCGCCGTTGGTACAGACGAAGAAACTGGGGAACTGTTGTTCGAAACCCAGGAAATAGATTTGTCTGATATGTCGTATATTGTCATTATTATTGACGAGGTTGCAGATTTGATGAGTCTGGCACGTAAAGAGGTTGAAGCGTGTGTTCAGCGTATTGCGCAAAAGGCACGTGCAGCGGGAATTCACCTGGTTATGGCGACACAGCGACCAGACGCAACCACCATTACAGGTGTGATAAAAGCGAATTTCCCAACACGTGTATCTTTCCAGGCACGCAGCCGTATCGACAGTGCAACGACCCTGGGTGAAGGTGGGGCAGAACAATTGTTGGCATGTGGTGATATGTTGTTTAGTGAGGCAGGACGTGTGCCAGTTCGTATTCATGGGGCATTTATTGCTGATGATGAATTGACACGAATTGGTAATTTCCTGCGTGCCCAGGGGGCACCAGAATATGCCGCCGGTGTCACAGAAGGCGAAGAAATCGCAGGTGGTGGGGCGCCTGCACCATCCGCCGCAGAGGTTAAGGCAGAAAAGAATGCCGACCTGTATGAACAGGCAAAAGAAGTGGTGTTGCGTGATAAAAAACCAACAATTTCATATGTTCAACGCAGGTTGGGGGTTGGGTATAACAAGGCGGCTGGATTTATCGAACGTATGGAACAAGAAGGTATTATCAGTGCCCCAGATGCCAGTGGTAAACGTCAAGTTTTATAACGCTAAAAATACTTTTATATTGTTGCTGTTTGTGTTATAATTTTAGTCAAAAGGAGTTTTTTATGAAGAAGCAATTGTCTTTGTTTGTGTGGGCGGTCGCTATGTTTGGAATGACGCCTGTATTTGGGGCAACTAATTCGGGGTTGCGTGGGGCATCCAGTGCTGATTTGACAAGTGGGCCAGCGGTCAGAACACGTGAAAATGTCAACTATCAAAAATATCAGACACGTACAACAACACGTACGTATAAACAGTCTGATGCAGGTGATTTGTATTATGCACAACCATCAAAGCGCAGCGATTTGTACAAACAGTATGATGCGGCATCTTCATCATCGGCCAAGGCAACAAAGAATACAGTGCGTACAACACGCAGTGAAAAGGTTATCACAAAATTAAATCGTAAATATTATTTGGCACATCCATTCTTTCAGCCATTGGGTGGAAACTTTGGTTCTATAACAGATTTGTCTTATAATCAAAATTCGTTCGATTTTGAATTGTCGGATTATTTTGTAGAACCAGGTGGCGAATGGAAATCAAATACTTTCTCAATCAAAGAAGATTTTAGTTATGGTATTACCGATACAGTCGCATTGGTTGCGATGGCTAAATTTGATATGGCAGAATACAAATTTGATTTTGATGAAACTGATGCAGACAGTAAAATGGATGATAATTCTCTGAGTGTCTTTGGCATTGGTGGTCAATGGCGTATGGTTGACAATACCGATTGGATTGCAATGGCGTCGGCACATTATCAGCATCAGAAAGATTTTTCTAATAACCTGGTTCTGGAATTAAAAGCAGGGTACAAGGTTGCACGTTCAACAATCTATGGGTTGGCACGTGGTTGGTATCTGAATTTAGATGAAAATTCATATGGCGCAATTGTCGAAGAATCAAATGGTGGCGCATTCTATATTGCATATGATACAGATGTAAAAGATATGTTCTATATCGAAGGTGGTTTGGGTGTGTTTAGCGTCTTGAACCAGGATTGGACATTAAATGTTGAGGGTGTGTTTGGTCACTATGGATGGCATAACCAGGCATCTGTCAAGGCGGCATTAGGTTGGCAGCCAAATGATTGGTTTGCATTAAACCTTTATGCAAAATCTTCAATCTATGATAGTGCAGATGGTAAAAATCTGAAAACATATTTGTATGATCCATCGGTGAATACGGGGCTTGAGTATTCTGGTGATGCTAAGATAGATAACGTATCTGAAATGTCGTTAGGTGTCCAAGCGATATTCCATTTCTAAAAATATAAAATAACACCGTCCCTGAATATGGGGGCGGTGATTTGTAATAAATCGGAGAGAGGATTTAAATCATGCATAAGTTGTTGTCTGCTTTTTTGTTTGGAACAGTGCTGGTTGGTGGTGCAAATGCAAATATTTTGGAACATGATACGTCTGATCCGCTGTATATGCTGAAAACGCAGGAAATTTTATCTGAATCGGTGGCAACGTTTGGACGGGATATATTGCGTTTCGGTGAAACACTGTCGTATGGTTTAAATGACAGACTTAGTGTGATGGCAAATGTAAATTATCAGATTGATTTTTCCGGGGAAAATGACGGATTTACCAGCACTGATTTAGGTTTTGTGTATCGTGCAGGTGCGTCTGATACGTTTATCTCAGACGTTTTGGCTGGCTTTAAATTTGGTGGCAGTCGCCAGGTAAGAACACCTGATTATGCAGATTCAACATATTATGTTGGGTGGCGTTTTGGGCGTCAATGGGCGGGTGTGACATTGGCTGGAACAATCCAGTCTAATTGGATTTTTGATGATGAACGTGGTATGGCGTATATTGATTTTATGCCAGAAGCGTATTTTAGATTTGATGCAGATTGGCGTTTGGGCCTGAATGCTGTTATTCGCAAAGCAACCACACCTTCATTTAATGAAGAGTGGATTGGGGGCAAACTGGTTCGCCAATTTGGACGCACACAATATGTTGGACATATTGATTATGAATTTGAGCATGATGATGTTCAAATTGGTGCCAAGGTAAATATTTTGTTTTAAAAAACCGGCTTTTGCCGGTTTTTTGTTATGAGATATAAATTTATTTATCTGAATTCATTTTCTTGCGCAGGGATTCCCAATAATCTAAGCGTTTTTTGATTTCACGTTCAAAACCACGTTCAACGGGATAATAAAACTTTTGCCGTCCCAGGGATTCTGGAAAACAGTTTTGTCCGCTAAAACCAGTGGCTGTGTCTGGGTCATAGATGTATCCAGCGTTGTATCCCAGATTTTTCATCATTTTGGTTGGTGCGTTTAAAATGTTTTTTGGGGGCATCAGGCTGCCGGTTTCACGTGCCATGGCATATGCTGCCTTTTGTGCCTTGTAATTTCCAATGCTTTTTGGGGCAGTGCCAAGGTATATTACCAATTGTGTCAGGGCCAGGTCGCCTTCGGGGCTGCCCAATCTTTCGTATGCAGACCATGCAGCAATTGCCATTTGAAGTGCGTTCGGATCGGCCAAGCCAACATCTTCGACAGCAAATCGGGTGAGCCGCCGGAATATGTACATTGGATCCTGGCCGGATGTCATCATGCGTGCCGTCCAATAGAGGGCGGCATCAGTGTCACTGGCACGCAAAGATTTATGAACAGCTGATATCAGGTTATAATGCTCGTCACCACTTTTGTCAGACAAGGGTGCACGCTTCTGGACAGCGTTATCTAATTCTTCGGGGCTCAGATCTTTTTTGAAATTTGCATTAATCAGGTATTCAACAGTGTTTAATAAAAATCTGGCATCGCCATCCGCCATCTGGGCCAGATGTGTGCGGGCGTTTTCATCCAGTGGTAATTTTTTTTCCAAGAAATCTTCGGCACGCTGAATTAATGTCAATAAATCTTCGCTGGACAATGGTTGCAATACACCAACGTGGCATCGTGACAGTAATGCATTGTTTAAATTAAAACTGGGGTTTTCTGTGGTTGCACCCATAAACACAACAGTGCCATCTTCAAGGTATGGCAACAGGGTATCTTGTTGGGTTTTATTAAATCGGTGTATTTCATCAATGAACAGTAATGTGTTACGGCCAATGTCACGATTCATACGAGCGGCATCCATCGCTTTTTTTATGTCGGCTGTTCCTGAAAAAACGGCAGACATTGGAACAAAATCCATGTCAACTGAATTTGCCAGTGCACGTGCAATCGTTGTTTTTCCGCATCCTGGCGGCCCCCATAAAATTAGGTTAGATAATTTTTTGTTGTCAACCATGCGACGAACCAAGCCGTTTTCGCCAAGAAGTGTTGTTTGACCAACAACTTCGTCAATTGTGTTTGGGCGCATTAAATCGGCAAGTGGACGTGTCATTTTACTGTGCTTTTATTTGATGTTTATTTATGCTATAATTATTCTATTAGAATAAAAGGGTTTTATCAATTGGTAAATATAAATAAAAGTTCAGAATTTGCGTTGGCGGTGGCAAACCTGGCGGCGGCGGCAATTGCGGCAAATCCATCTTTGACAATGGAAGTAGCGGTCAGTCAAGCACGTGAGATTTTACGTGGGGCGTCTGTGACACCACAACAGATTGAAGATTCAATTCAGCCAGATAAAATTCAGTGTCTGGAAGATGGCACATGGCATGTAATGCTGCGCCGATATGTTAAGCGTAAATTTAATATGACACCTGAAGAATATCGGGCAAAGTGGGGATTGCCGGTTGATTATCCATTTGTTGCACCAAACTATGCACGTAAACGATCAAAAATTGCAAAGAAAACAGGATTGGGAAAAAAGTAAATGTCTGAAGATTTTGAAAATATTGTTAATGCACCGCATCGTGCGTTTGGTCGGGCGACAAAGCGGATTCTGAGTTTACAACCTGATAAGTGGTATGGAAAAGCCGCCAAGGGGGCGGGGTTGACCATGACTGGGTTGATGCAGTTTTTAACGTGGGCTGTAAAATATTTGACGCTGGATAATCATGCGTTGCGGGCCGGGGAAAATGCATTGCGTGAAATGAAGGTTGAAAAAAATAAGTACAAGCAGGATAAAAAGCTGTCTGCGTTTATGAAAAAAAATCCAAATTTGTCGGTGCATATTATTTATTACATGATGATTGCATTGATTATCGGTGGGGTTAAAGGGGGAATAGAACTGGCCGATTTGGTGGAACGGGTAAAAACAGAACGTGAAGCAGAGCAGGCAAAGCGTGGAACATATGCAGAATATCTGGATAAAATGAAACCTGTGTTGCCGTATCTGGTTGCAGACTTGATTGCCAAAGAAGGCGTTAAAACCAATGATAAAGGAGAACATATACCATATCAGGATGGACAGGGCGTTTGGACAATTGGTTTTGGTTCGACAATGTTAAAAGATAAAAAAAGTATAACCAAAGATACGCCACCAATTACAACAGAAGAAGCATATGAATTGGCATGCTGGCATATTATGGAAAACGAGACTTTGTTCAGGTTGTATTGTTATGATGTGGCATTCGGTGATGTTGATATAAAACAGGCGGCAGAATTAATATCTTTGTCGGCGGCAACATATAATCTGGGGACGGATTTAATAGAGCCGTCGTATATAGGAAAAAAAAGAAATCGTAATTATCATGAAAGATTTGCAGAACTGGATAAACTGCATGCGGAAAACGGAAATGCGATAACAAATGAAATGGTAAAGGCTGTGTTCGCCAAATATCCAGTAGAACATATGACGTCCGTTGGCAGTGTTTGGCTGATGGGTGGGGATAAAAAAGATATAGCCGACAGTTTGGGAAATTTTTTAAAGGGTGGCAATGGGTTGAAATGGCGCAGATGGTTGGAAGCCCAGGTTATAAAAGGAAATATAGCACCAGAGGTTTTCTTGAAAATACCAGTTGGGGGGTTCTATGAGTTCTATAAAATCGTTGGTGGCAAAAGAGATAATTGGTTCATAGAAGAACAAGGACAGCGTGTCGTAAATGATGAAACACTGGATAAGTTTAATGCGTGGTTGGAAAATCCAGTAGATAGACAAGGAAATCCATTAGTTGGCGGTTTGTGGCAGCCTGTGTCTGATTGGTTGCCAAAAGATGTGGCGCAACATTGCGCACAGGGAAAATGTGAAATTGGTGCGCCAACTGTTTGGGACAATGTTCTAAAATCAGACAAAAAAATAAAAAAAGAAGAAGCTGTTGAAGTTAAAACATATGTTATTGGATATGACCAGTTGTATGAAGATGCAGTGGCATCGTATCGGGCAGGTGATTATAAAGCAGCAGCTGAAAAATATAATGATATGATTTTGCAGTATCCAGATAATGCATTGCTGCGTAATGATTTATCTGTAACATATAATAAATTGGGGATGTATAACGAAGCAATTGCCCAGGCACGCGAGATTGTTCAGCGAATCGGTGATAAATCTCAATATGGGGCGGCACAATATAATGCTGGGTTTGCGTATGAACAGTTGGGAAATTATCAAAAAGCGTTGGCAAACTATAAACTGGCGTTGGCCAACGGCAACAGAAAAGTGCAAAAAGATATTACACGTGTTGCAGAGAAAATTAAGCAGAGTGGAAAAAATAAAATTGCTTTTAATGCAGGAATTAAACAAATTCATCAGAAAAATGCAAAGAATGATTTGTTGCTGTATGGTCAAGAGTATAAGACAACAATGGCATAATTTTTGTTAAAAAATAAAAATGGGAATGCAAATGAAAGTATATGTTGATGTTCATGATAAACGCTGGAAAAAATTCAAAATCGATTTTGAAAAAATCGTGTCTGCGCTGGATTTAAAGGGATATGGCGAATCAGAGGTGTCGATTATATTAACAAATGATTCGGAAATTCATGCGCTTAATCGTGAATATCGTGGCAAAGATATGCCAACAAATGTTTTATCGTTTGAACTGGGGGATGATGTTCTGTTGGGGGATATTTATATTTCATTTGATACGGTGATGCAACAGGCAAAAACAGAAAATATAACGATGGAAAATCATACGGCACATATGGTTGTGCATGGTGTTTTGCATTTGATTGGATATGATCATTTAAATGATAGACAAGCAAAAAAAATGGAATCTAAAGAGATTGAAGCACTGAAAAAAATTGGTATCAAAAATCCGTATGATGATGAACAAGAGTTTGTCTGTGGTGATGAATCTTGTTGTCCTGGGGCAGGTGTGTTTGCGTTTTTTAACAAACTGAAAATACGTGATGATGGATTTTGGCAATATGCGCTGTACGCAGTGTTTGGTGCATGTGCGGCGTTTGGGTTTGCACCTTTTAATGTTTGGTGGATGACGATTTTATGTTTTATGGGGGCATATTGGTTGACAGTGCGGACAACAAAAAAGGTTGGTTTCTGGCAGGCGTTATTACGTGTGTCGCCATTTGGTGCAATGTATGGAATTTCAATGTTTTGGTGGGTCTTGAATTCTATATATGTGGTGCCGGAATTGACCGCACAATATGCAATTTGGACAATTCCTGGGGTAATAGGTTTGGGGTTGGCAGGTGTGATAATATTTGGTGTGCCATTTGCAATATTAAGAATTGTTAATGTAAAACCTGGGGCACGTCCGTTCTTTTTTGCAGGTGTGTGGACGGTTGTGCTGTGGCTGCGTGAGTGGCTGTTTACGGGTTTTCCATGGAATCCAATTGCGAATATTGCAATGCCTTTTCCAATGTTGGCAAATTCGATGTCGTTGTGGGGGGCGTTGGGCCTGACGTTTATAATAGTTGGGTTTTCTGGGGCGGTTGTTGAATTTTTGCGAAACAGAAAAAATAAAGCAGTGCTGGGTTCGCTGTTAGTATTTATATTATTGATGTTGGTTGGTGTTGCGTGTGGGCGTGAAAATATGATGAAATCTGACAGTGGGGCAGAGATGAAACCACAAATGATTCGTGTGGTACAACCTGCTTTTTCCCAGGTGCAGAAAGCAACACATAATCGTGAACAGGCAATGAAAAATGCAGAAGAAAATCTGCGAAAATTATTGTTTTTAGGGGTGGGACAATCACGTGCTGATTTAGTTATATATCCAGAAACTGCATATCCATTTGTTTTGGTCGATGGTGATGAAATGCCATTGGCAACGGCGCTTGGAACAAATGTTGTTGTTGGTGCGTCGACATATAAACCATCTGTTGGGGTGCAAAATTCATTGGTGGTATCAGATGATTTGGGCCGGATTCTTAGCGTATACAGCAAATCTCATCTGGTGCCGTTTGGAGAATACAGACCGTTGGGATTTTTGCCAAGTCCAGCGAATCTGGTCCCAGGTGATGGACCAGAACTGATAAGTCTGAATGTGTCGGGACGTGATTTTGTGTTCGCACCAGCGGTATGCTATGAAATAATTTTTTCTGATTCATTGTTGCCAGATGGGGCAGGGCTGATGCCAGATGCAATTATTAATATTACAAATGATAACTGGTTTGGATATACGCCAGGGACATATCAACATCTGGATATGGTGCGACGTTATGCAATTGAAGCAGGACTGCCAATTGTGCGGGCAAACTATTCCGGGATAAGTGCATTTATTGCAGCCGATGGTACAATTATTGACAGTATCCCAATTGGTGTGTCGGGACATATCGATGGTTTTGTATGGGGTGCACATATGACGCCATACAGAATGATTGGTATGAATTGGTGGTTTATAATCATATTGGGATTTGCGTGCGTGTCATCAATTGCAATGTCAGCAGTTGATAAAAAAGAAAATAATTAATGCTTCATAACCTGGGTCAGGACCCATACACGAATCGCAGATGACAGGTTGGAATCAGGGGTGCGTGTATTGTCAATGTCAGAGATTATTGATGCAACAGATACACCACGTGCGTTTGCAATGCGTTTTAATACATCAATAAATTCTGGTTCCAGGGTTATACTGGTTTGGTGACCTGATAAAGATACAGATATTTTTTTCATGTTAGAATTTTCCAGCTATTAGGCAATCAATCATGGCCTTGTGGGGGTCATCGTATTTACGCAGAATGCGCAGTGACAGGTTGTCCATCATATAGCATGTGCCAAATGCGTCAAATGCAAAATAAAATAAATCGTTGCGCCCAAATATTGTTTTGCCAATCATGCCAGGTATGACAGACATATCACGATTAATGTCCAGTATGCCAGGGACAGGGGTGCGGGCACCGTTTTCTATTTCGTGTGGGCCAAATATATACCCAGTATCCAGCATAATGCCACCAGTGTGACGATATAAATCAATCATAAACATTGGTAATATAGCAGCACGCATATGCTGGAGATTAGAGTTAGTTTGGGCAATGTCCGATTCGGATACAGGTGGCGCAAGTATTGCACCACGTGCAGATATTACAGACAAAAATTCGTCGCATGTCATTGTTGACGTTCCTTTTTATTCGCGTCCAGATGCCAGTTGAGCAGCCATTTGTGCCAAGCGGTCTTCGGTTGCATTACCACCATCGCCGCCGCCAGTGGTATGGGCGGGCAGATATATCTTTTTTGCTGGATTTGGTAACCAGATTGTTCTTGCGTCCCCTTGCATCATGATGAATTTATCTAATCTTTGACTGTGTGGGAATGTCCAGCACATGAACATATTGTCAATTTCTAATTTGCCGCCCCAGGTCAACGGAATGCGAAAGCGAAAGGATAGGTTGCTGGGAATTCGTTGACCCATAAGTAATGCCATAAATTCATCCTGGCTTAGATTCATAAACGCAAGTTCTTGGACAGAATCTGTTAGGCTGGATACAAATGTATGGCACAGGTCTTTGTATTTCTTGAACCAATCGGCAGATAGTGCTGTTGGTATGGGGGTGTATTCAATCGTTGGCATGTCGTCCATACCCATGTCAGACAATATTTTTTCAGCCATCGATTGATTTAATTGCATTACAGTTTCCCTATGTATTCAATAACAGTGGATATATAGTCAGAATATGCGTCAAAGTTTCCGTCATCGTCAGATGGTAATGGTGGATTGCGATGTTGGCTGATATATTCACGCAGTGTGTCAATTGTATTAAATGTTAGTATGTCTGATTGTTGTGTTTGGGTATCTGTTGGTTGTAAAACAATCGGATGAACGTTAATTTCAACACCGTCCAGGGTGTCAGAAAATATCTGGTTCAGTTTATTGGTACATGATTGCATCTGGTGGGTGGCTATGTTCGTGGCGACAAGGTATAAAACCTCGTTCGTGCCAATGGCCAGTGTAGTCATCTTAATCCCATTGATGTATGGGGCACGTTTTATAACATAGCCAGCAGATGAAAAGATTTCATGTAATTTGTCTGTGGTTTGATCAGATATCGATTGCGCAGATGGGGTAACGCTTTGTGTGGGCATCTGTGTCGCAATTGGTGTGGGGGTGGCGGCAGAGAATGTGTTTGATGGCGCAATGTTTAATCTGGGCGGACGAGATAAAGGAATGCTTGATGTTGCCTCAGGTATCGGTTGGGCAGATTGTGTTTGCTGGGCGTATGATGGCTGTGTGTTTGTTTGTGGTCTTTGTGCCATTGGTTGTGGGGTGAGTGCTGGCGCAATGGGCGTTTTGGTATGGGTGGCAGATTGTACCTTGATATTGCGTTTGTGTGGGCGTATCAATAAATGCAGACCAAACAAGGTGATAAATGTGGCCGCAATAAATGAAAAATAAAACCAAAAACTGACCGGTTGTCGTGTGGCCTGTTGTGTTGCAAGATAACCCCAATGGGTGGCTGAAAACAGGTTGAATCCGAATCGGACATTAAACCAAAAACACGTTCCCAGTGTCATACCAATCAGCCACAGGATTCCTATTAAAATATTATCAATTTTTCTGTTCATTATGTTTTTTATTGTATCATATTTGTGGTAAACTAGAAAGTACAATGATAGATTTAAATTCTTTTTTGCAGAATGTTGGTGGGCAAACTGGACTGTGGTGTGATGCAGCGATCAAGGGAACAGATTTGGCACGCATGGTGGAATTCGCAACGCAACATAAAATTATTGATTTGTCTGTTGTGCCGGATGCTGTGTCTGTAATATGGCCATGGCTGGAAAATACAGATATAAAAATACTGGGGCGTTTTTATTTGAATGATGAAGTTGTTGATACGACTGTTATGTCTGATTTAACCATCAGAATTAACCAGTCTTTTAAACATGGGGCGTCTGGTGCCCAGGTGTTTGTGCGATATAAAACATTGTCCGATATGGTAGATCAGGTCGCGTTCGTTCGTGATGATTTGTTCTTTGAGCGAGATTTGATAATTGGATTGGATATTGGTGATATCGATGCGGATGATTGGGGTAATGTTTTTAAGTGCTTGAAAAAAATTAATGCATCGGCGGTGTGCTTTGTTTTGACAAAGGATACAGGCAGAAAATCAGACTTTGTTGGGCGTGTGTATGGGATGCTGAATGCGTGGGATTCTGAATTTAGTGGGGCATTGCATTTCGCATTGGATAATCGACCAGAACGAATCGAACAGGCGCAACGATTGGTGGCATCTGTGCGGCCAGAATTGCAATCTGGGCTGCATTTTTTTGTGAATTATTAGGCGTTTTTAAGAATCAAATATTTTGGGGCGGTTGTTCCCGCCTTGTTTTTATGCTGATAACGTGTTTGAATAATTTCCATGTCTGGAATTGTTGCAATAAGGGTTGTGGATTTTATTTGCTCTAAAATCCAGTCAAAGTATTCCCAGTGATCTGTGCCGATTATTATTTCACCGTTTGTGGATAAATATTTTGATAATAAATTTAAAAAATCTGCAGATAGTAATCGGCGTTTTTCATGTCGGGCCTTGGGCCAGGGGTCAGGGTGCAGGACCCAGATTTGTTCGAATTTTGAATCCGTTTCACGCAAAAAATCACGCACATCATCCGCCCAGATACGGATGCCAGAATATTCATCCAAAATCCGATTCGAATTTTGGTCGGTTATTGCAGACAACAAACTTGCCACCCCATTCATAAATGGTTCGGCGCCGATTATGATTTTGTTCGGGTTATTGCGTGCCAGGTCACGTACATGTTCGCCCGCACCAAATCCGATTTCCAAAATGTCGCCAGTGGTTGGCTTTAAGGTCGGTAAAACAGTGTCAATCAGTGTCTGTTGACGTGTGGATAATTTTTTGCCATGACGGCGACCAAATGTTCTTATTTCTTGTTTTTCCATAGTTTTAGTATAGAATTGACTTTGTTAAAACACAAGGAATATATAGATGAGAACGGGTTTATCAAAGGATTTAATTGTGCGTGTTTTGGGCGATGCACCAAAATATACACTGGATGAATTAGAAGCAAAATTCCCATCACGCAATTTGCCAGATGGTGCAATGGTGACAAGATTTGCCCCCAGTCCAACAGGATATATGCATATCGGTGGTTTGTATGGTGCGTTGATAGACTGTAAATTGGCCCAGCAATCGGGTGGTGTATTTATGTTGCGTATCGAAGATACAGACACCAAGCGTGAGGTTATGGATGCTGTTAAAATTATTGAGGAATCAATGGACCGATTCGGTTTGAATTATAATAACGATGAAAAATATGGGCCGTATTATCAATCGAAACGCAAAGATATTTATCATTCGGTGGTGGCGTATTTATTGGAAAATGGGTTGGCGTATCCATGTTTCTTGACGGCAGATGATATGGAAAAAATTCGTGAAAATCAAAAGGCTGCGGGATTTGCAACGGGGATATATGGCGAATTTGCGCGTGATCGTGATTTGACAGATGCGGAAATTATTGCGCATTTGGATAATGGTGAAATTCCGTCGATTCGTTTGTATTCGGCCGGTAATCCAGAGCAAAGAATTTTCTGTAAAGATGCGGTGCGTGGATCAATCGGATTCCCAGAAAATAACGAAGATATTGTTTTAATTAAATCAAATGATGGTTTGCCAACATATCATTTTGCGCATTTGTGTGATGATCACTTTATGCGTACAACACATGTTATTCGTGGCGAAGAGTGGTTGCCGTCATTGCCGTTGCATGTACAATTATTCCGTATGATGGGCTGGAATGCGCCGTTGTATATTCATACATCAACCATTGACAAGATTGACGAAGAATCAGGTAAACAACGCAAGTTATCAAAGCGCAAAGATCCAGAGGCAAATGTTGCGTTCTTTTTAGAAGCAGGTTGGCCGGTTGAGGCGGTAATTGAATACCTGGGGAATATTGCGGCGTCGGGCTATGAAGAAGCCAAGATGAAGGGGCAGGTGAAATCTTTTTGGGATTATGAAATGCGTGCGAAAAAAATCCCAATGTCGGGTGCGCTGTTTGACATGAGAAAGTTAGAATGGTGGGCCAAGGAATTTATTGGTTCGCTGCCGGTGCCAGAATTGGTTGCACGTGTTGTTGCCTGGGCCAATGAATATGGTACGGACGCAAACAAAATGCAGGTCGCAGATGTGGATTATCTGACGGGTGTATTGGGGATTGAGCGTGATAATCCAAAGCGTGTACGCAAGGACTTTATAACCTGGTCCCAGACATTGGAAAATGTTGCATTTTTCTGGGATGAATTGTTTGTTTCAAATACAGAATATGAATTTAATAAGGATGTGTTGCGTGCGTTCTTGGAAACATATAACGAATCGGATGACAAGGATACATGGTGGGCGAAAATAGTTGCGATTGCCGAATCGGTGGGTGTGAAAAATGGTGATGTGGCAATGAACCTGCGTGTGGCATTATCGGGTCGCACAAATACACCGGATTTATATTCAATAATGTCGGTTATGGGTGGGGAACGGGTTCAAAAACGAATCGAAGGAGTGATAAAATGACACAAACAAAAAGGGCAAGAATTCGTGCAGTAAAAAAAGATGCGCACGCATCAAAGCTGTTAAAAGTTTTGCGGGCAACGGGGTTGTTTCGCTGGGAAAAACCAAGTACGAAATCAGAAGAAATTGTAAATATTTTAACCCATGGTATTGGTATCGGTCTGGCCATTGCGGCATTGACATTGTTGGTGGTGTTTGCCGGGATTAAGGGTGATGCATGGGCAATTGTGTCGTGTGCGATTTTTGGTGTGACGATGATAACATTATACTTTGGGTCAACAATGTGTCATGCAACGATTGGTAAAAAACATGAATGTTTTTTTGAGGTTTGGGACAGTGTTGCAATCTATGCGTTGATTGCGGGGACGTATACGCCGTTTTTATTGGTGAATTTGCGGGGGCTGATTGGTTGGATTGTGTTTGGAATCCTGTGGGGGATTGTATTGTTCGGGTCGTACATGAAAATCCGTAATCCAAAGCAGCAGCCAAAATGGATGGTGGCCCTGTATGTTGCGATGGGGTGGACGTTGCTGTTTATATTGCCGGCAATGATTCGCAGTATCCCCGTGCGTGGCCTGTGGTTTATTTTGGCGGGAGGATTGGCGTATACGATTGGTGTGATATTTTATTTATGGCGCCGGATGAAGTTTTCGCATGCCGTTTGGCACCTGTTTGTAATCGGGGGCAGTGTGTGCTTCTTTTTTGCAGTGCTGTTCGGGTGTATTCTGGATTTATAAAAATTTGTATTGCCAAAAGGGGCGCAATGCGTTAGAATGCATGGCATAGACAGGGAAAATACCTGCCTAAAAAAAAGGGACGTTTAGAATCGACATTTTTATTTTTCTAAAATCCCCAGAAATCCGCATTTTTTCCCCTTTTTATTGCTGCCTAAAAAAAACGTCGGTTTTTTTTCGGCGGTTTGTATGGCGTTTGGGACATATGATGCGCATGCAATTTTAAATGTTTCTTGTACGACCGCTACAGTTTCAACAGCGTGTGCAACATTCGCAACCCAGGCATGTTCGGGGGGAGCTGTTTCCTGTGGATCATTTACATACAGTGGCACAACATATACAAACAAGTGTTATTGTGTGTCGTGTGGCAGTGGTATTACAACCCAATTAAGATCAACAGATGGAAAAATTCTGGGGTGTGGTTGTGCTAAATCGAATTGCACGTCATCTGATTCAATCAATACGTCGACACGTTTGGTGACGACGTCGTATTCCAGTTCGTCCAGTGCCTATTGTTTGCCATCAATAACATCATCAACTCCCAAAACATTATCGTCATATTGTTCGGGTCTGGCCAAGACATACAGCTGTGCATCGGGATATGGGGCGGCGACAGCCAGTATAACCAGTACCTCAAAATGTTATTCATGTACGGGTGGACTGTATTTTTCGACTTTGACCGCCACAACAACCCCGGTTACTTTTGTAGGAACCAATTGTAGTAATCCGTCTACGAATCTTATTGGCAACGGTATGTTCAAAGCGGCAAATTTAAACACTGGTTCGTTTACTAGTTCTGCGCCGACAGTATCAACGTCGTATTGTACGCCATGTACGTCAGCGTGTTATTATGCGTCGAAAAACGTTACCAAAGATTACAGCGGAAATTGTATAGGTATTATTTTAAAGGGGTGTCCGGATACGTACGGCAGTACGGCATGCAGCACCAGTGGGACCGGGTGTACATATGCTGTAAAATCAGGCACAAGTTGTGTGTGTAAAGCGGGGTATTATGGTACGGCGGCAAATTCATGTTCATCATGTCCGACACACAGTACTGGTAAACAGACATCGGCCGCTGGATCCGATGCGGTGACGGATTGCTATTTACCAAGTGGTACATCAACCAGTGATTCAACCGGTGAATATGATGCCGAGGCATCATGTCCATATGTATCATAAAACACAGGGGGAAATAATGAAAAAATTTATATTCTTTCTGGGATTGATATTGTGTGATAATGCATGGGGGATATCTTCGGGTAGTTTGGTAGCCTGTACGGTCGCTACGGCTCAAACAGATTGTGCTAATTATGCAACATATTATTGTGGTGGTGGTAGCGTTGCATGTGGAACAGTTGTATTAGGAGGCACAACATATACAAACAAGTGTTTATGTCAGAGCTGTGGCGGTGGGCTTGTTTCCGCTGGTGGGCAAGCACCGCATTGTATTTGTCCGAGTTGTACAAAAACATCAACCACAAATGCTAATCATCTGGTGACGACTTCGTATACTTCTGCTAACGCTTCCTTATATTGTTTTGAAGAAGTGACAGATCCGTCCCCGAGCTCTCATTCGACTATATGTAAGGGAAAAACTAAATCTTATGCGTGTGCATCGGGATATGGAAGTGCTACAGAAAAGGTTGGATCTGATACGGTGTGTTGGGATTGTGATGGAAAGTTGCATTCGGATGATTTTGGGGCTAGTTTTTCAACATATAATAGCTATTCTCCTTGTGCTTTGCTGAATAATGGAGCGGCTCTATTGGGGAGTGGTGGTGCAAAGTATTATAAGGCGTGGCGAATGGAAGATATAACATCAACGAACCCGTCTGCTCCAAGTTCGAAAGGGTCCGTATGTGGAAATAATAGTTGTATTGGAACCACCAGTTGTTATTATAGATCAACGGTGACGATGCGACCGAGTGCGACTTCAACAAACTGTTATGGTGTTATATTGTATGGTTGCCCGGTGGAGTATGGTGGGGCTTCGTGTGATACAAATGGGACAGGGTGCGCAAACAGTGTGCATGATGGTAGTACGGCAAGTTGTGTGTGTAAAGCGGGGTATTATGGTACGCTACCAAATGCATGTTCATCATGTCCGACACACAGTACTGGTAAACAGACATCGGCCGCTGGATCCGATGCGGTGACGGATTGCTATTTACCAACAAATACAACGAATATTGTAGGGGAAAATGGATACTATAAGGCAACGACAGCTTGTTATTATACCAATTAAAATTACACCCCCCATTTTTTTGGGGGATTTTTATGTCTAATAAGTGTTGATTTTTTTTGTTTTAGTAATATTATATAAAGCATGAATTTGTTTAAGTCTTTATTTACAACAACTACTACAACCCCGTTGGGGGTGTAATTTCTGTATTGCGGCGAACCGCTTAAATTTTTATAATCAATCAGTCAAAAAATAATAAAAAACACTAAGGGACAGTTATTATGTCATATGATATTGAAATTATTCGTCATTCGTTGGCGCATGTTATGGCGGCGGCGGTAAAAAAATTACACCCAGATGTTAAATTCGCAGGTGGGCCGGCAATTGAAAATGGGTTCTATTATGATTTTGATACAGAATACCGTTTTTCAGAAGAAGACTTTGCCAAAATCGAAAAAGAAATGCGTGATTTGATTAAATCAAATGGGCGATTTGAACAGCGCAATGTCAACTTGGACGAAGCCAAAGAAATTTTCGCCGACCAACCATATAAAATGGAATGGTTGAATGAATATGATGCGGCGGGCGAAGCGTTATCAATTTATTCGTTCCGTGACTTTGTTGATCTGTGTCGTGGGCCACATGTTGAATCCTCTAAAAACCTGCCACGTGATGCGTTCAAAATCCGCAGTGTTGCCGGTGCATACTGGAAAGGGGACGCAAAAAATAAAATGTTGCAGCGTATCTATGTCGATGCGTTCGCAACAAAAGAAGAATTGGATAATTTCCTGAAAATGCAGGAAGAAGCCGCTGCACGTGATAACAGAAAACTGGGTAAAGATATGGATTTGTTCCACTTTGAACCAGAATATGCACCGGGGTCGGTGTTCTGGCATGACAAAGGGTACAAAATATATCGTCGCCTGATTGAATATGTACGTATGCGTCAAGAAATAGCTGGGTACCAGGAAATTTCAACGCCAGCGGTTATGGACAGATGCCTGTGGGAAAGATCAGGTCACTGGGCAAAATATGGTGAACATAATTATTCCGGTAAAACCCAAGATGGCAAGGTGTTCTGTATTAAACCAATGTCTTGCCCAGGGGGGATGTTGGTGTTTGGGCATGGATTGCGTTCATACAAAGATTTACCATTATACATGGCCGAATTTGGCAAGGTTCATCGCTATGAAGCAGCAGGTGGTTTGTCTGGTTTGATGCGTGTTCGTGAATTTACCCAGGACGATGCACATATTTTCTGTACCGAAGAACAGTTGGAAGAAGAAGTTGTAAAAATCTTGCGCTTTATCAAGGATATTTATGGCAAGTTCGGATTTGAAAAAATTACAATGAAATTGGCTACACGCAAGGAATCTGAATTCCGTATCGGGTCAGATGAAATTTGGGACAAGGCCGAAGGTGCATTGAAACATGCGCTGGAATCAAACGGAATCGAATTTGAAATCGCCGAAGGTGATGCCGCATTCTATGGTCCGAAAATTGATAACTATCTGCGTGATTCGATGGGACGTGTATGGCAGTGCGGTACGGTGCAGTTGGATATGAATCTGCCAGAACGATTCGATTTAAGTTATGTCGGTGAAGATGGAGAAAAGCATCGCCCGATTATGTTGCATCGTGCAATGTTGGGGTCGATTGAACGCTTTATGGGAATCTTGCTGGAATCAACGGGTGGTAATTTGCCATTGTGGTTAAGTCCAGAGCCAGTTGTTGTCACACCAATTTCACAAAAACATGCAGACTATGCAAACGAAGTAGTTGATGCGTTGCGTGCGGTGGGTGTGAATACACGTGCTGATTTGCGTGATGAAAAGGTTAACTATAAAATTCGTGAATTGTCGTTGGCAAAAACACCAATCATTGCCGTCGTTGGTGAAAAAGAAGCAGCTGACAAAATGGTGACACTGCGACGTTTGGGTGTGGAAAAACAGGAATCAATGCCACTTGCTGAATTTGTCGAAATGATGAAAGATGCAGTGAAATTACCATTGTAAAAGCAGGGGGAAGATATGAAAAAAATAATGCTGTTGGTGGTTTTGATTATGCCATGTGTATTGTCAGCATGCGCCAAGCAGTGCGAGGTTGAACCAATCGTTGCGGAAAATCATAAACTGATTGTGCCACCGAATTTTGGGCAAATGCCAAAATAGTAAAAAGGGGACATGTATGACATGTCTCTTTTTTTTATTCTATCTGTTTGGTTATTCGTTTTTTTTGTGATATAATGTGACAAGAGATTTTTTAAATGGGGGGATTTTACCATGAACGATGATAACTTAGATTTATTGGATTTAGATGATGGTGCGTCGATGGACACACTGCCAGATGCGGCGCCGTTTGTGGCCCCAAGACCAAAAAAACCATGGTTGCTGTTAAGCGTGGGGCTGGCTGTCATTATATTGGCAACGTATGTGATAATCAGAACGGTTAGTGATAATTCTTCGACATCAATGCAGGTTGATTTGGATGCGCCGGCAATTGTTGTTGATGGGGCAGTGGCAGAAGATATGAATGTTATGCCACCTGTGCCACAACCGCAACCCGTTGCACAACCAAAACCACAACCAAAACCACAGCCGGTTGTACAGGCGCAACCTGTTCAGGCAACGCCAGGTGTGCCAGTGCGTGTGGTCGAAGAAAGAAAAGAAGTTAAATTTAATCCAACAGCAAAACCTGTGGAAAAGCCAGTGGTAAAACCGAAGCCAAAGCCACAACCAAAACCAGCTGCAAAGCCGGTGGTTAAAAAGCAAGCTGCGGCGCCAGCAGGGGCGTGGTATGTTCAGTTTGGATCATACAGTACACGTGCGCTGGCAGAAAATGCACAACGTCAAATGCGTACTGCACATCCAAGTTTGTTCCAAGGACAACAGTTCGTTATCTTGGCTGCGCAATTAAAGAATGGTACGACAACGTATCGTCTGCGTGTTGCGTTTAAGACGGCAAATGATGCAAATGGATTCTGCCGCAATGCAAAGTCTGATGGATTGGATTGTTATGTTGCAAAATAAACAAAGGTGATGGATATGAGATTAGGTTGGACTGAAATAATTTTAATCGTTATCTTGGTCATGATTTTGTTTATGAGCAACAAAATCCCAGGAATGATGCGTAATTTGGCGAATGGTATCAATGTGTTTAAAAAGGAACTGAAAGATACTAAAAAGTCAGATTCGAAAAAGACTGTGAAGAAGTCGACGGCTAAGAAGTCGGTGAAGAAAAAATAAAAATCCCCCGCAAGGGGGTGCTTTTTTGTTTGTGTGTTTCGTTTGAAAACGACAAAAAGTGCGCCAACGGCGCACAAATTTTTGTGTTCTGTATAATTAAGCCATTTTGGAAACTTTCTTAGCCAAGCGAGAAATTTTGCGTGCTGCACGTTTCTTTGGCATGATTTTGCCAGCAGATTTCATAATTTTGCTTTCTGCGTTGCGTGCCGCAACAGTTGCCGCCGCTTTGTCGCCAGATTCAACAGCAACCAATGCTTTCTTAGTAGCCGTTTTTACAGCACTGCGACGTGATGTGTTAATTGCATTTTTCTTGGCTGATACCAAAATTCTTTTTTCAGATGACTTGTGATTTGCCACGTTATTTTCCTTTTATTTTCGTCATGTTTTTGTTATTTTATAGAAAAGAAACATAAAATCAAGGAAAAATAACATGATATTTTACGTATTTGCAATAATAGTTGCTTATTTGCTGGGCTCGATTCCAATGGGCTTGTTGTTTACGAAATTAATGGGTAAGGACGATCTGCGCAAAGTTGGCAGCGGTAATATAGGTGCAACGAATGTTATGCGGGTCGGTGGTTTGCGTATGGCAGGGCTGGTTTGGATTCTGGATATGCTTAAAGCCATAGTGGCAGTGTGGATTGGGTGGTCAATTGCAGGTGTGGCATTTGGTGCATGGTGTGGTTTTGTGGCAATTGTTGGGCACTGTTATCCAGTGTGGTTGAAATTTCATGGGGGTAAAGGGATTTCTTCGCTGTTTGGGGTGTTGCTGGCGGTCAGCCCGGTGTCTTTCTTGGTGTGTGGAATAGAATGGTTGTTGGTTGCGTTGACATCTGGAATTTCTTCGCTGGGGGCGGTAATAGTATTTTGCTTAATACCTGTGTTGGGGTTTGCAATCAGTTGTTCTGTTGGTTGGCCATTTTTGTGTATCGGGTTGTTGTGTATGTGGCGACATCGGGCAAATATTTCCAGACTGGTATCAGGTACCGAATCAAAAATAGAGTGGAAGTGGAAAAAATAAAAATCTTGGGGGCTGGGGCCCCCTTGTTTCTTTTATATCTTTATTTTTGTGCGTTTTTATGGTATAATATGCTGAGATTATATAAGGATGTAGGTTATGAAATTACTGGTGGCATTGTTTACTGTCTTTTCTGTGTCGGTGTCTGCGTTTGCAGCGGTTCCAGAATCTGGGCGTGGTCGCGCATCAATGGCAAATCAGATGGATTCCAGGGCGGCGGTGTCAAAGCGCCAGTTGGAACATATCGCAGCAACAAATGAAGATAATAATAAGCCGGGTGATGCACAAAAACCACAAGAGCCATCGGACAAGATTGAAGATGTAAAGCCGGATATGGGGGGCGTACCAGAAAAAGATATGCGTGAACGTGAAAAGGCGGCATGTATTAATAATAATATTGGTGTAGGGGCGACTTTTGTTTGGGCATCTCGTTATAGCAATATTGGAAATTATTCTTCGATGATTGAAGATGTTGAAAATCCTGAAAATAATGTCTGTTTTGTAAAGGTAGAGTTGAAATCAAGTGATTCTCGGATAAATGTGTCTGATGTACCAACTAAATATTTTATAATGGGTGAAAATATTACGTGTGGTGAATGGGCTGATAAGGATGCGTTGCGTAATCGTATCTTGGATGCCAAAAAGAAGGGACGCACATGGGCGACTGTTGGTGGTGCTGTTGGTGGCGCAGCAGTTGGGGTTGGCGCAATGGAATTGTTCGGTAATAAATTAATTGGTGGTGCCGTCGAAGGACAGGCTGCATTAAGCGGAACAGAATTGCTGTGTTCGCAGATGAAGGTTTTAAAACAAGAAAAGTCTTCTAAATATAATGATATTGTTGATGCGTTGACAACCTTAAAACAATATTGTGAAGAAACGCAATGGGATGAAGAAAATCCAATGCCAGATGCATGCAATCCAAAGCCAGAGGATATAGAAAATATGCGTGGGTTTGATTATAAGAGCCTGCTGGCGTGTTAAAAATAAAATCCCCAGATGGGGATTTTATTTTTGTCTTTTATCATTATATATATAATCACTATAATTAGGATATGATGAACGTGTTTAATAAGTTATTGATTTTGCGTACGCCAAAAATAGGGCCGGCACGTTATAGGGCGCTGGTTGAAAAATTTGGATCGGTTGAGGCCGCAGCACAAAGTTTAAGGTCTGATGTTGCGCATGTTGATATGGTGCGCAGAGAAATGGATTTGGCAAGTAAGTTGGGGATTCATTATATATCCGATGAAGACGCATTGTATCCAAAATCATTACAGGCGATTGAAAATCATCCGCCGGTAATAACAGTGCGGGGAAATATTGATGTGTTGACCAAACCAATGGTTTCAATGGTTGGAACACGACATGCAACAGCAGCAGGAATGAATTTTATGTCGGATTTAGCATCGGAATTTGCGCAAAATGGTTTTTCTGTTGTGTCTGGTATGGCCATAGGAACAGATACCGCCGCACATAGTGGTGCTTTGCGTAATGGTGGGACGACAATTGCTGTGTTGGCAGGTGGGGCAGATTATATTTGGCCGCTGGAAAACGAATCGTTATATTGGGATATTGTGCAAAATGGTGCAATTATTAGTGAAATGCCAGTTGGCTTTACGCCGGTGGTGACAAATTTTGTTCAACGAAACCGAATCGTTGCGGGATTGGGTGATTGTTTGATTCTGGGGGAAGCGGATATGAAGTCTGGTTCAATGACAACGGCACGATTCGCAAAAGAATATAATAAAATTGTGTATGCAATACCGTCGCATCCGTCAGATCCCAGGGGATCTGGGCCAAATTCACTGATTAAGTCGGGCGATGCAATTTTATGTTCAGGTGTGGATGATTTTTTCAAAACAGGTAATAAAAATACTAAAAAAGAAAATTTTGAGAAAAAAAACCAACATGAAAATATTCTTGTAGACAAGTTAGGAACAATTCCGGTGTCCGAATCTGTATTGGCAGAAATTGTCAAAAAATCGGTTTCGGAAATAAAAAGTGAATTGGTTGTCCTGGAACTGCAGGGAATTGTGCGAAAAGTTGATGGCGGTTATGTGCGTGCATGATTTTTTAAATGTATATACAGTGTATATACAAAGTGCAGAAATCGGGCAAAAAAACGAATCGTTGTCAAAAAAATAAATGTTAAAAATTGCTTTTAAAGTGGTTGTAAATTGAAATTAATCTTATAAATTATTTGACGTATCCAAACGATAGAAATATCAAAAAACAAAAAAAAGAAACGACACTGGATTTTTTACTGCAAATATGTGTGAAAAGTTTAGTGCCAAAGCGAGAGAGTAGAAGTTAAAGCAACA
This sequence comes from Alphaproteobacteria bacterium, assembly GCA_017505705.1. Taxonomy (GTDB): domain Bacteria; phylum Pseudomonadota; class Alphaproteobacteria; order Rs-D84; family Rs-D84; genus Enterousia. The sequence goes on along the minus strand of JAFVOS010000011.1, from coordinate 60,543 downwards.
TAAACACTAAATTTTTTCGTGTGAGGGAAGAATTTAGCGTTTATGTGCGGGTGTCTTTTGCAATCAATTTGTGATGGATGCACAGGCATAAAACAGGAAGGAAAGGAGAAAAAGAATGCAGATGACGGCAACAAAGCAAATGATAAATGTTGATGTTATCAAGGGGGCTGTTGCCGAAAAAATTGATGCTGCTGGTTTTACTTCTTGGATTGCACCAATCAATTTTGAAATTGAAAACGATGTGTTGAATTGTGGTGTGCAAAATCAGTTTTCCTTTAATTATGTTATGTCTGCGTATGGTAATGTTTTGCGCAGTGTTGCAGAAACATTTGGTTTGACATTGAATCTGTTTGTGGGGTCGGCAAAACGCACAGTTGTTGCAAATGTTGCACCGGTTGCAAATGATAATAACACACAATCTTTCACACCAGCAGTTGTTGCACAGTCGAACAATTCAATTGCATTTGATTCTTTTGTTGCAACAGATGATAATATTTTTGTGCTGTCGGCATGTAAAAAAATTGCAAGTGGGGCAGCTGCGTTTTCACCACTGTATGTTCATGGGGCGGCAGGTTGTGGGAAATCATTGCTGATGGAATGTGTTAAAAATGCATCAAATGGTCGTGTTATTATGATGAATGGTGGACAGTTTGTTGCTGAATTTACACGCAGCCTGCATGATCGTACAGTGTTCGCATTCAAAGATTATTGCCGTAATTGTGATACGTTTATTTTGGATGATGTGCAAAGCTTGGCCGGAAAAAAAGCGACAATGGATGAATTTTTGCAGTTGGTTGTTGATCTGAAAGCAGCAGGTAAAAATGTTGTTCTGACTGCGAATGTTGCGCCAAATAGTTTGACAGGATTTGATCGTCGTGCACAATCTTTGTTGGCGTCTGGGTTGGTTGCAGATGTTGTTGCACCAAATGCACATGTTAAATCAGTATTGCTGCGTCGTGCAGGTGTTAATGCAAATGTTGCAGAACAGTTGGCAGTACGCATTGCAAATGATGGTCATTTGGTTGCTGGGGTTGCTACAAAAATCAAGGCATACACAGAATTAATGGGCACAGCTGTTGATATGGATGTTGCAACACGATTGCTGGCAGATACATTGCAACGTGCCAAGACACCATTGGCAATGGTAAAAAATATGTGTGAAAAATTAGGCGTTTCATATGATGCAGTATGTGGCAGTGGGCGCAGTCGTAATTTGGTCTTGGCACGCCAGACAATGATGGTCGTATTAAAAAATGCAACAGGTTTGTCTTTGGCAGAAATTGGAAATTATGTTGGTGGACGTGATCACGCAACGGTATTGTATGCGGTTCGTCAGATTGAAAAGCAAAAAGCAACAGATTTGGTTTTAAGTGCACAGATTCAACAATTGATTGAAGAGTGCAGATAAAAAATCCCCCCCCAATCCTTCCTGGGGGGATTTTTATTAGATTTTGTTTTGTTGGGGTATCGTTTTGTGGTAAAATATACTTGATGTTATATGGGGGAATGTAATGAAAAAGTTTTTGTTGTTAGCGATATTTGTTGTTATGCCAATGGTTACAATGGCTGCGCCAGAATGTAATTCCTATACAACGGTTAGCTATGTTGGAAATCAAAATCCAGAAGATGATGAGTTTTTGTATAAAAATGAAAATGATTGGAATTTAACTAAACAGGGTTTTATTAATTCAGGTCGAAAAAATTCTGGGGCAGGGTTGGCGTATGAATGTGATGCTGGACAAAATGTAAGTGGGTGTAAGCCACAATCGGTTGTGACAATGTGGCCAGGGCATGTTTTTAAAGGGCAAGTTATTAACAAAGAACAAAAATATCAATGTAAAAATCTAGTTGGCTTAAATAATAAATGGGTTGTTGTAGAAGACGGAATTTGTCATACAAATGGTTTTGGTGATGTGGCAGTTGGTGATTGTGTACCAGATGCAGGTGGTGGGTGCAGAACACTGACAAATGTTGATTGTAGTGGTTATCGTTTATCTGATCCATCAGGGATTGAATTTAAGGGTGTGTGTGTGGAGGGACCCGAATTCTTCTGTTTGGCAACAAAATGTAGAGAGGGGTTAGCGCCAGATGCAAATGGTGTGTGTAAATCAGGGATGGTTGATAATAAGAAGCCAGTTGATCCGGTTAAGCCGGTAAAACCAGTAAATCCAGTGGTTGGTAAATGTCATCCGTCAGTATGTACATCTGAGGTATGTAAGGCATGTTGCGCAAAACCAGGAACAGAAACAATCTGGACGCCAAGTGTAAATAAGTGTGTTTGTGTAAATGGTGGGGATTTTGTTAAGGAAAATAATGAATGGGTATGCAAGACAAAAACAGTTGTTGTGACAGAACCAGAAAAATATATCTGTGATGCGATGCTGTTGGCAAATGTCGTGTCGTGGAAAAATCGCTGTGTGAACTTTGCAGATGTTTTGACGCAAATCAGTGCGCTGGAAGCATATTGTGCAGCTGTACCGGATAAAGATGTTTTCTTGCGATTGTATGATGAATTGAAAGTGGTGGTTGATACAACGTGTGTGGATGAACCAGAAAAAGATAATACCGTCGTTGTAATTGGTTTTAGTACGGCGCAATCAAAGATTAGTGAATCTGTTTCTGTGTTGCAGACATTGACGTCGGATTTGGATGTAAAAAAATGGCGTGATGCCCAGGGCAAGTTTAATACAGCACGCTTGGCGTCCGATTCGATTGCTGGGGTTGTGCTGGGGACAGCAGGTGGATTGATTACCAGTCATGTTGTAAAGAAAAACCAAATAGAAGATGGTTTTGAAGATTTGAATTGTTCAATTGGTGGTCAGACAGTCGCCGGTTGGTCTGATGAGTTTAATGTTGGTATCCAATAAAAAAATCCCCCAGGAAGGAATGGGGGGATTTTTTTCTGGTATTACAATTAGTTTTTACGACTTTCGTATTCTTCTTGTTCTTCGACGGTCATTGTCGCCAATGGACGGGCCATCATACGTTTAATACCAATTTCTTCGCCGGATACAACACTGAAACCGTATGTACCATTTGAAATACGTTCCAGGGCAGCATCTATTTTTTGCAGTAATTTGTTATTGCGTTCAGACATGCGTAAATCCATTGTGATGTCTTGGTTGTATGCTGCGTTATCCGAATCGTCGCCGACACCAGCTGCTTCGGTCTTGTCAGCAAGACGTACAGCATTTAAAACATCGTCGCGTTCGCTTATCAATTCTTCACGTTGACTGTTCAGTACGTGGTAAAAATATGCCAATTGTTCTGGACACATGTATGGTTCAGAAAGTTTGGGCTTGTAATTGGATGCCAATTCAATTGTTCTATAATTAACTGTTCCCATTTTGTAATTCCTTTATCCAATCAATTACAGTGTCTTCGTCCATCAGGCCACTGCGTGCTTCAATTAATTGACCATCTTTAAATGCCAGTACAGATGGAATGCTGCGAATACCGTATTTAGCAGGAGTACGTCGATTCGATTCGTCAATTTCAAATTTGATAAATTTTACATCTGGAACCTTGTCAGAAACATTTTCAAAAATTGGGCCAAACATTCGGCATGGACCACACCATGATGCCCAAAAGTCTACAAGCGTAATACCATTGCCAATCAATGTGTCAAATGTAGTATCATTTGCATGTTCTAGTGCCATCTTTTTCTCCTTATAATTATTGATATTCAGCGAGAGTGTATTATAATCAGCGCAAAATGCAAGAGAAAAACAAAATGAATAAATTCATATACTTAGATGCCGCAGCAAGTTATTTGAAAAGTAATGCTGTTATCGAAGAACAAAGTGATTTTTTGCGAAATAAATATGCTAATGCTGGGCGTGGTGTTTGTGGTCGGGCCAGCAATGTGGATAAAATGGTCGCAGATGTTCGAAAAAAAATTGCAATGCGTATGAATGCTAATGTGCGCAACATTGTTTTTACATCTGGGACAACAGATGCAATTAATCGAATCGTTCGTATGCTGAATATCTCGTCGGATATGACGGTGGCGGTGTCAGATTTGGATCATCACAGTGCACGTTTGCCATTTCAAATGACGGTGGCAAATATTGTGCAGTGTCCACTGGATGATAAATTAAATATAGATACAACCAGAATCCCATTTGCGGATGTTATGGTTGTGACGGCGATGTCTAATGTTATGGGAATGCCACAAGATGTGGAAAAAATTATAAAGGCGGCACGTCAAAAAAATCCAAATGTTATTGTCGTGGTGGATGCGGCTCAATATATAGTACATGAAAATATTGATGTGCAAAAATGGGATGCAGATTTTGTCGTTTGGTCTGGTCACAAGATTGGTGCGGATACGGGAATTGGGGTTATGTATATAAAAAATCCGAATCGGTTTATGCCAGATAAGTTTGGTGGCGGAATGGTAAATCGGGTCTATGCCGATGGACGTGTGGAACTGGGGGATGGACCAGATGTTTTTGAGGCCGGTACATTGCCATTGACGCAAATAGCAGGTATGGGGGTGGCAATTGATGAAATTAATGAAAAAAGACCTGATTTAAATCTGATTAAATATTTGTATGACAAGTTAAAAGAATTAAATCATATCAGGATACTTACACCACGTGATGCATCAATGTTAACTTTTGTTGTTGATAATATGCATGCGATGGATTTTGGGGCACTGGTCGGGGCGCATGGTGTATGTGTGCGGGTTGGAAATATGTGTGCCACATGGATTCATCAAAGATTGCAAATCGAATCGTCTGTTCGGGTGTCGGTGGGGGCGTATAATACAATTGAAGATATAGATGATTTTGTTGATATCGTACAAAGGATTATAAAATGACGGTGTGTCGTGAATGTATTATTGATGCAATAAAAACTGTGTATGATCCAGAAATTCCTGTGAATATATGGGATTTAGGATTGGTTTATGATATTGATATTAGTGACAAAGAAGTTGTTATAACAATGACTTTTACCAGTCCAACATGCCCGATGATGGAAGAATTAATGCTGCAGGTGAAAGATGCAGTGCAGTCGGTCTGTGGTGAAACGCCGGTGCGTATAGAATTGGTGTGGGATCCGCCCTGGGATTTATCAAAAATGTCAGATGTTGCACGACTGGAATTAGATTTAACAGAACAGGGGTGGTAATTTTATGACATATAATGAGATGAAAAATATTTTAATGGCTGTGTCTGATCCAGTTGAAAAATTAGAAATTGTTATGGATTTTGGACGCATGTTGGAACCTGTGCCAGATGGGGCGGTTTGTACAGAGATTATTGGGTGTGCGTCACGTGTTGAAATATGTCGTAAAAATAATGTCTTTTATGGTGTTGCAGATTCTGCGTTGGTGCGTGGTATTGTTGCCGTTTTGATTGAAATGGTGCGTGGAAAAACAGATGAACAAATCAAAATGATGGATATAGCAGGTGAGTTTAGTCAGATAAATTTGAATCTGGGGGCGGGGCGAATGAATGGTCTGAATTCTATGATTCGTTTTTTTCATAATTTATGATAAAATGCAATCAATCAGGTTGGGGGTGTTTGCGTGATAGGTGAAGACGAAAAAATGTTCCATATTGGAATCTGGGCAGTGTGTGCCATGTTCTTTTTGACGGTTGGATTACAGGTGTGCTACAGAACCCAAAACAGAACAAGAAATCATGTCAGACAGCAAATTGTTCGTACCCAGCAGGATATTGCAGATGCTGCAACCCGATTCGAAGGATATAAGCGACCAGAAGTTTTGCGGAATTTAGTCGGTGGGGTTGTGCCACGTGCAGCCGCAATTGGTTATCAAAAATCTGTATCAGTTGATGAATTGCCAGACAGGGAACCTAAAAACACAGATGTTTAATGTAGGACAAGATATTTTTAAACGTGGGTTTACAGGCATTCGTGGTGACGTGGATGGTCGTGGACGTATGCATACTGTGTATTGGTGGCTGCGATTGGCGTTTGTTGCATTTATTGCATGCACGTTATATTACGGCTTTGCGGGCAGTGATAAAACAAGACGTGGTGTTTCTGATGGAACGTGGGAAGTACAGCGTACAGACATCGTTGACCGAAATGGTGACATTTTGGCTAAAAATGTTATGTCGGGACATGTGGTGTTACGTAACAAGCTGGTTGAAGACAAGGAAGCTGTCGCAGTAATGATTCATCAGGTGTTCCCGTATGAATATTCTTTAAATGATGCGTTGGGGTTGGTTAATTCGTCACGTAAAAATATATATTTAAAAAAGTATGCCAGTGATTATCAGCGCAATTTGGTAAAGAAAGCCAAGCTGCGTGGGTTGGAAGTAGAATCTGTTCAGGATAGAAAATATCCAAAGGGGCGTATGTGTTCACATGCTGTTGGATTTGTTAGTGGCGATGGACGTGGCCTGGAAGGAGCAGAACGTGTTTATAATAAATATTTGATTGAAAATAAGGACCCATTGCAGTTGTCATTGGATGCACGTGTTCAAGCCGTATTTTATGACCAATTGTCAATTGCAATGCAAACATATCGGGCCAAGGCGGCCATGGGAATGCTGATGAATTCACGAACGGGTGAAATTGTGGCGATGGTGTCTTTGCCAGACTATGATCCGGAAAATATTTCGTTGGATCCGGCACGAAATCGTATGTTTATGCCAATGCGTGGTGTGTTTGAAATGGGGTCTATATTTAAAATATTTAATACTGCGTTGGCACTGCAAAATGGAATAAACAAGGAATATTATGTCAAAGAACCTTTCCCAATCGAAGATAAATTTGGGCGTGTGGTTCATCGGGTAAAGGATATTTACAGTTTTAAACCACCAAGACCAAATTTGACAATCGAAGAAATTATGGTGCATTCATGTAATGTTGGCAGTGCGCAAATTGCGCTGGATTTGCCAGATGGTGCACAACGTGAATTTTTTGAAAAATTACACTTTGATGAGGCGCTAGATTTGGAATTCGGACGCACAGAACGCAGTTTGATGCCACAGAAATGGGGACCTGTTGAACGTGCAACGTTGTCATATGGACATGGAATGAGTGTGACGCCAATGCATCTGATGTTGGGTGTAAATGCGGTGACAAATGGCGGAATTTATATATATCCAACCTTGCAAAAACGTGGATTGGGGGTTGTGCGTGGTGAACGGGTGCTGGATGAAGAGATTTCGGCACGACTGCGTCAGATAATGGTGCGTGTGAATGAAGAAACCAGTGGAAAAAAAGCACGTATAGCGGGTATTGAAATAGGTGGTAAAACTGCAACAGCTGAAAAGTACAGCAATGGCAAGGTTGACAGTAAAAGAAATTTAACTGCGTATGTAGGTATATTTCCTGCAAATGCACCACAGTATACTATTCTGGTAATTTTAGATGAACCCCAGGCAACCAAGGATTCTTGGGGGTGGAAGACAGCTGCGTGGAATGCAGTGCCGACAACTGGAAAAATCTTGGACAGTATACTGCCGTTGCTATTTGAATAAATTTCGATTATAATATGCGTGATAATAAAAAAGAGTAAAGCGCGTGAGAAAGATAGTAGAAAAATCCATGCTGGGTCAGGCATGGGTGGTGCCAGTGTATACAGAAAATGTTTTGCCAGAAAAAAAAGATGACTTGATTAGTAAAATATTAATTAATCGAGGAATTGAAGATGCAGAAAAATTTCTAAACCCCAGTATCAAGGAATATATGCCAGATCCATCGGTTGTGACTGATATGGATAGGGCGGCTGTTATCGTTGCAGATGCAATTTGTAATGGGGACAAGATTGCTGTATATGGTGACTATGATGTTGATGGAATTACATCTACGGCGATTCTGGTAAAGTATATGCAACAAATCGGGGCTGATGTTATTTGGCATTTGCCAACACGTGAAGGCGAAGGATATGGTCTGAATATTGCGGCGGTGGATGATATTGTTGCAAATGGCGCAAAATTGTTGATTACAGTTGATTGTGGTATCAGCGGTAATGTAGAGGTTGCACATGCGGTACAGTCTGGTATGCGTGTGGTTGTGACAGATCATCATTCGCCAGATATGGTCCTGCCAGATGCAGATGCGGTTGTTAACCCAAAGCGCAGTGATGATACATCGGGGTTGCAGTATTTGGCCGGTGTTGGGGTTGCGTTTTTGACATTGGTTGCGGTTAATCGTGAACTAAAAACACGAAACGTGTCATCAGAGGTGGCCGCAAAATTGGAAAATATTAATCTGATGAATTATATGGATTTAGTGGCGTTGGGAACGATTTGTGACACGATGCCATTGGTTGGATTAAATCGTGCATTTGTTGCAACAGGATTAAAGGTTATGGGGTTGCGCCAGAATTTGGGGCTGCGGGTGCTGATGGATATTGCAGGGATAAAAAAGCCATCTGTTTATGCAGCAGGTTTTGCACTGGGGCCACGATTGAATGCAGCAGGACGTCTGGATTCTGCGGCACCTGCATTGGATTTGTTATTAACAGACAATCCATTAATCGCACATGATTTGGCAGAAAAACTGCATCAGATGAATCAAGAACGTATTGATATACAAAATGCTATTATGCTGCGGGCAACAGAAATGGCAGAACAGTGCTGTGCAAAAGGAAATTGCAGTTTATTCCTGTGTGGTGAAAACTGGCATGGTGGTGTTATGGGGATTATTGCCGGTCGATGCAAGGATAAATATAATTTGCCATCGTGTGTTGCAACAAAATCAGATGGCGTCATTAATGGTTCGGGGCGTTCTATTCCAGGGGTGGATTTGGGAAAAATAATTCATGATGCATTGGCCGCAGGTATTGTGTCTGAGGGGGGCGGACATGCGGCGGCGGCAGGATTTTCATTACCGGCAGAAAACGAAGATGCTTTTTGTAAGTTTTTAGAAGCAGCAGTGCGTGAACAATTGAATGGACATATGCCAGAACGTGAAGTTGTTGTTGATGCAGAAATGGATGCAGGTGGGGCGACAATGCGACTGATAAAAAAGTTGGAAGCACTGGAACCGTTTGGTCAAGGAAACCCAGAACCAACGCTGGTGTTGCATGGGGCGATGTTGCGTCATGTGGCAATGATGGGGAATGGATCGCATCTGCGTGGAACAATCGCAACAAGCAGTGGTACAAATTTGGCTTTTGTTGGATTTAATCTGGTGGGAACGCCAGTTGGGGATTTTTTGCTGGACGATGGAAATATCGACGCTAAAATACTGATGTTGGGTAAACTGAAAGAAAATGAATATAATGGTCGTGTTTCGGCACAATTTATTGTCGAAGATATTGCGGTATAGGTTATGGAACAAAATATAAAAACGTTTATTGAAAAAATTAAAAATGCAAAAAATATTGCAATTATGGGACATAAAAATCCTGATGGCGATTCGTATTGCAGTGTGTTGGCATTGGCAAAACTAATAGAACTGAATTTCGGTTTGCGGCCAACATGTATATATGATGGAAATATCCCAGAATATCTGGATGAGCTGCCATTGCGTTCGTGGATTAAGTATTATGAACGTGTCGATTTAACAGAAGTATATGATTTGGTTGTTTTGGTGGATTATGGCACGCCAAATCATATTGGCGGGGCGCAACCAATTGTGGACAGTGCACGTTTCATTGTTGAAATTGATCACCATCAAAATGATGAAAAGCTGGGAAGTTTGTGTATTGATGATGAAATGGCGGCCGCCACAGGACAGATAATTTTTGAGATTATGAAATCTGCAAATTGGCAATTTGATAAAGATGTTTTAGATTTGTTGGCGGCGGCTATTATCACTGATACGGGAAATTTTAAATTTGTGCGTGATGGTCGTATCATGCAAATTATGGGTGAATTGGTTGATAGTGGTGTGGTATTGCGCCATTTATTCGAGAATTTGCGAAATAAACCACGTAAAACTGTTGTAATGGAGGCCGGTGTTACATCACGTGCAGAATTCTTGTTTAAAGGGCGATTGGCCATCGCAATTGTCCCACGCAAGGATTATAAATATCTGGATGGGCGTGGGGATACGGTATTAAATTTATTAGGTTCGATTAAGGGTGTGGAATATATCGCATTGTTGAAAGAACAAAAAGAAAATCAAACGGGGATATCGTTGCGCAGTCGTGGACAGCCGGTTAATCATATCGCAGAGGCACTGGGGGGTGGTGGGCATATGTGTGCGGCGGGTGCTGTTGTAAACGATTCGGTTGAAAATGTTCGTAACAGAATCATTGAATTATTTCATGGGGAGTTAAAGTAGATATGAAAAAGCTGTTCATCTTGTTTGTGTTAATGTTTTGTGGCATTGCCAGGGCAGGGGTTGATTCGAATTTGGTTGGTATGGCAGAAAAATATTTGAATTCTGTGACCGGCCTGGCGGGACAATTTGTGCAAAATGCAAATGGACACAGCGAAGGTGGTAATTTTGCAATGTTGCGTCCAGGGCGTGTTCGTTTGGATTATGCGGACATGCCAATACAATTAATTTCTGATGGTGATGATTTGTATTTCTTTGATAAGTCATTGGATCAGATTACAACTGTACCATTGACCAGTACGCCAGCGGGAATATTGGTGCGAAAAAATATTGACCTGCGCAATGCAGATATTAATGTTGTTGAAACATTGGAAAATAAAAATACTTTTTCGCTAAAGATGAATTTGCGTGGGCAAGAAGGACTGGGCTATATGACAGTTGTGTTTGATAAAAGTCCGGTTAAATTAAATTCATGGTCGGTGGTCGATGCAACAGGGGCCAAGACAGATGTGGTGTTCAAGGACCTGAAAGCAAAAACAAATTTTGGACGTGATTATTTCCAGATAGAACGCCATAAGACAATTAGTACCAGTGGTGGCGATGATTACTATGATTAATTAAAATGTTTGGAATCAGTTGGGCTGAATTTTTTGTCGTTTTATTGGTGGCTGTGTTGGTGATACCAGCACGTCATTGGCCAGATGTAGCCAGATTCTTGGCACGTGCGGTTAAATTTGTACGTGGGGTTGTATGGCGTATTACAGATGCGTCAGAAAAAATTAAAGAGCAGATAGAACGAGAAGCACCAATAGATCAGTTAATCAAAACAACAACAGATGATATCTTGGCTGAAATTTCAGAGCCTATTAATAAGGTTAAAAGAAAATCTGCTAAAAAATCAGGGGGTAAAAATAAATGAAGAAAAATATGACCCTGATGCAGCATTTTTCTGAAATGCGTCGCAGAATTTTATGGTGTGTCTTAAGCTTTGTAATTGCATTTGGTGTTGGGCTTTATTTCGCACCACAGATTCAAAATTTTTTAACACAGCCGTTGTTGATGGTGTGGCCAAGCGCAGCACTGTTATACAATGGTTTGTCTGATGGGCTGATGATTGATTTGTCGCTGGGGGTGACGTTTGGGTTGATGGTTGTTCTGCCATTTATCTTATGGCATATATGGGCGTTCGTTGCGCCGGGGTTAAAAAATAAAGAGCGGAATTTTATTTGGCCATTCTTGGTTTTGTCGCCAATTATGTTTGTTTGTGGGGCTGCGTTTGCGTTCTATGTTTTGTTGCCAGTTGTGTTTAAGTTTTTTGTAGAACTAAATTTGTCTTCGCCTGTGCCGGCGGTTGTTGTGCCATCGGTGCGTGATTATTTGACAATGTCGATTGGTTTGTTGAAAATTTTTGGTCTGGCGTTTCAGTTGCCGTTGGTGATGGTGTTGATGAATCGAATCGGTGTGTTAAAACGTTCATATGTTGTTAAAATACGTCGTTATATTATTGTCTTGATTGCGATTGTTGCGGCGGTATTGACCCCACCAGATATAGTTAGCCAAATAATATTGGCAATTCCAATGTGGTTGCTTTTTGAAATCAGTATTTTATTCATGCGACAAGATTGATTTTGTGCTATAATTGTCTTGTGAAAAAATTCAGTTTGCTTTTTGTAATCTTGTTGATGCCTGTGTTCGTGGGCTGTGATTTGCAACCAAAAATTTTGTCGTTGCCGGATTCTGTTGGGGATTTTATTTCACAGCGTTATCCAGCCTTGCTGGCAGATCCAAATGCACAGCCAGAAATTTATGCATCGGCGGCAACGGATTATGATATATATGCATCGCCTGATTTGTATGGGTCTGATGTGTCCAGTTATGATGATTATGTTATGTATGCATCTGTGGATGACTATATTGTTCCGCCCCAGTCAGAAGAAAGACAACCCGAAATTACAGAAGAAAATAATCAAAAATCAGAACAGGTCGTTATCGTCGCAGAATATCAATCGCCAGATGATAAGTTAGATAATCAGGACGATTATTTACAGGTGCCAATGTATGGAACTGTTAAAAATACAGACGAAAAATTTGTTGTTGTGGCACGTGGAGATACATTGTATTCATTGGCCAAACAATATGAAATGTCTGTTGATGAATTGGCCAAGATGAATTCTTTGGAGAGGCCGTATGTCTTGTCTGTTGGGCAAAGGTTGAAGGTGGCAGAAGCGAAAGAAATTGTGACAGCTGCAAAAAAAGAATCAAAAGATGCACCAGATTTAATTGCTGTACCGGCAAAGAAGCCAACAGGGGTTCAGACAACAACACGTGTGGCATTGAAAGAAGTGACAATTGGGGTGGGGGACACATTGTATTCTGTGTCACGTAAATATTCTGTGCCGGTTAACGATTTGGCGGTTCTAAATAACTTAAAAGCACCATTTGTGCTGTCTGTGGGACAGAAGTTAAAGGTGCCTGATTTGGCAAAAGCAAATGTGAAAAAAACTGTCGTACAGAATGCGTCGGAAAAGAAAGTTGCGGTGCAAACAGAAAAAGCGTCTGTGCCAGTAAAACAGGAACAGAAAAAGATATCGTCAGATCCAACAAAAAAGTTGCCAACAATCAGTGCGCGTTCTTCGTCAAAATTTTCATGGCCAGTAAAAGGAAAGATTTTGTCTGGTTATGGGGCAAAGTCTGGTGGATTGTTTAACGATGGAATAAATATCGGTGCAGCCAAGGGTACAACAGTAAAGGCTGCTGAAAATGGGGTTGTTGCATATGCTGGGAATGAAGTAAAAGGCATGGGAAATCTGATTATTGTACAGCATGCAGCAGGGTGGATGACGGTTTATGCCCATATGGATTCGTTGGCAGTGCGACGTGGTACACGTGTTAATGTTGGTCAGAAAATAGGTACCGTTGGTGAAACAGGCAAGGTTGATACACCACAATTACATTTCGAAATTCGTAAAGGAACCAAGGCGTATAATCCGACTGCGCACTTAAAGTAGTGTCGTGAGAATACAGTCGTATAAAATTAAATCCCCCGCATGTGATAAACTGAACAGTGACCAGGGGGATTTTTTATGAAACGAATTTTTATTTGGGTGTTGTTTATATGTTTATTCAGTTCTGCGCTTGGATATATATTATACAGGTATAATCGAATCAAACAGGAAAAACAACAATATATAGCACCAGAAAATATTAATAAGATTAATATTATTGATGTAAATTCCCTGGAAGAACAGGCAAAACAAGTTATTCCACAGGGGGCATTTGATTATATCGCAGGTGGGGCCGAGACAGAACAAACACTGTGTCGAAATATATCTGCATTTGATGATGTTGATATTGTGCCACGTGTACTGCGTGGTGTTGATACGCCAGATTTAAATACATCAATATTGGGAATAGATATTTCATTGCCTGTAATTGTTGCGCCTGCGGCGGCACACGGTCTGGCACATGTTTCAGCCGAAGCAGGGACAGCACGTGGTGCGGCAGTGGCCGGTACAATAATGGCAATCAGTAATTATGCAAGTTCTTCGCTGCGTGATATCGCAATTGCAGGGGCAGGTGCACCACAATGGTTTCAATTATATCTTAGCAAGGATGATGCGTTTAACCGTAGTATTGTAAAGTTGGCAGAAAGCTTGGGGATGCGTGCAATTGTTCTGACTGTTGATGCGCCAATCGGGGGCAATCGATTCAGGGATGCCAGAAATAATTTTAAGTTTCCCCTTAGGTTACCAAATATGGCAAAAAAATCTGGTGATACAAAAGGTCAGGGGATAGGCGCAATATTTGCAGCGGCACAGAATCAATTTGCAACCGATACTGTACGATATGTTAAATCTTTTACAAAATTACCTGTTATTGTTAAGGGGATTGAGCACCCAGATGATGCAGATGCAGCCATAGATGCAGGTGCGGATGCAATTTGGGTGTCAAATCATGGGGGACGTCAATTAGATGGGGCACCAGCATCGATTGAGGTTTTACCTGAAATTGCCGCACGTGTAAATAAGCGTGTACCGATTATATTTGACAGTGGTGTTCGTAATGGTACGCATATCTTTAAGGCAATTGCATCTGGGGCGGATGTTGTCGCCATTGGGCGGCCTGTGATTTATGCATTGTCATTGGGCGGATGGATGGGGGTTGTGTCGCTGTTTGATTATTTAAAAGATGATTTGCGTCGTGTAATGTGGTTGGCAGGGGCGCAAACAGTCGAAGACATAAAAAATATAAAATTGCGATATAGATGTAGGCAAGTTTGCGAAGGTGCGTTATAAAAACTTGCATTTTGTATAAAAAAGTCTATAATTAGCCCCGTTCTGAATAAAATTCGGTTCTGGATGCGTAGCTCAGTTGGTAGAGCAACTGACTCTTAATCAGTGGGTCCAGGGTTCGAGTCCCTGCGCGTCCACCATGAAATAGGCGGTCACGAAAGTGACCGTTTTTTATGCGCTTTTTGTGGGTGATTTGATAATTTTCCCAGGGATTCATACCTGTGTAATTATTTGTTTTTGCTTGATAGAATTACAGTGTTGACATGAAACTAGTATAAACTTAAAAACAAAACCTAAAAGGAGAGAGTATGAAAAAAATAGTTGTATCAACACTGGCGGTGTTGTTGGCATGCCCAGCGTTCGCAGGCATAGGGAACCCGAATCAGGGCAGCAGTTGGACAATGTGGGGAATGGATCCATATGTTGGACTGCGTGGTGGTGCATCATATACAAATCTAAACTATCGCTATAATGGTCAAAAAGAATCTATGACCGATACTGTTCTGCAGGGACGTGCAGCATTGGGTTTAGAAGTTTGTGATAAAATGCGTGCAGAAATCGAATGGTCTATATTCGGTAAATTAGAAGATACAGAAAACTTTGGCAGTGTTGGTGACGCCCAGGTTAAGGCAAAAATGCAGACATTGTTGATGAATGGTTATTGGGAATTTGGACCATATGAAGTTGTGCGTCCATTCTTTGGTATGGGGGCAGGTGTCGCATTCACAGATGTCACACGCAGCGGAACATTGGTGCCACACCATGGCGAAAGCAAAGCTAGATTTTCTGCAATGGGAACAATGGGCGTATCGTTTGATATGAAACGTTTCGCAGTTGATTTGGCAGCACGTTATAACTATGTCGATATCAATTCAGGACTGCATAATTTTGGCGGTGATGTTGGTATTCGCTTTATGTTCTAAACGTTTATGTGTTTATAAAAACACCGACAGTTTTGTCGGTGTTTTGTTGTCCAGATACAGAAAAACTTGTTTTAAGTGTTATTGTTTCTAAATAGATTAAAGGCCCCATTTGGGGCCATTGTTATATCAGTTTTGCTAATGCCAGCTTGCTTAAAAAGCCAGATTCTATGTCGCCCAGGAGAGACAAGTCGCCCTCGTTTAAATCATCGTCGTTTTGTAATTTTTCAAGATAACTGATAATTTTTTCACAAAACAAGACAAGGTTTTTTTCGATTAATTTTGAATTAAGTATGTCTGATTTAAAGACTTTCTTTTTGTCGTTTGCCATAAAATGCGATTCGGCAATGGTATCCGTCCATGTGTCGATGTCTTCGGTAAGACGATCATATAACAGATGTGATGCGTATTTATCTGTTGCCCAATGATTAATCTTACATGCGTATTTAAATGCAATTAACATTTGTAATAATTGATACATTTTTTATCCTTTTGTTTGTTATATGTATAATAAAAATATCAGTTTTTTATTGTTAAATGTACAGGACGGTATTCTTGCGCTATACGCATGTTTTCTGGGAAATCCTAGGTATTCAAACCTGGCGAAAATTGTAAAAAAATATTATAGAATATGTTATGTAACCATAAGAAAAAAAGGAGAATACTTATGAAAAAAATGTTTGTGTTATCATCTGTTTTGGGGGCTGCTGTAATGTTAAGTGCATGTGTTGGTGGCTGTCCTGAAAAAAAAGCAATGCATCATAAAAAAGTTGCACGTAATGCACAGCCGGTTGAACTGATTGAATCAGATACTATTGTCGTTTATCAGACATATGAAAATGCAGATGTTGACAAGGTTTATGCAAAAATGTATACACGCAGCAGTCATGGTGGTACATCGCATATGGGGCATATTAAATTTCATGACACAGATAATGGTCTGAAAATGGTTGTTGATTTGAAAGATTTACGCCCAGCAGTGCCATATAATGTAAAATTGTACAAGTGTGGCGTATGTGCATATGGCGAAACAGGTTGCTGTAATAAAACAGCCATCAATGTGAAATTCCCAATGTTGGAAACTGGTGAAAGTCGCAGATTGAATCAAACTTATATGATTCAAGGGGTAAGTGTAGCACAGTTGAATGGTGCAAAAATTTATTTGGAACGTGATGGTGGATATAAAGCCGGATGGGGCGTTTTGGAAAAATAACCCATCAAAAAAATCCCAGTAAATACTGGGGTTTTTAATTATTTGCTTTTAGGAATAACTTCTTATGTGCTAGCCTGGTCGGGTGGAGCATAAGAACGTGATACCAGCAGATTTTATTTATATTGATACAGATGTTTATAATGCATATCAGTATGTAATTGATAAATCTGTTGTGGTGCAAGATGGAGTCTTTGTTTCTGTGCCAGATATATTGGTGACCAATGGTGGGTATATTGAAAATCATGGGACAATAATTGCTGATAAAATTACTGTTTGTGATGGCTGTCAGCTGGAAATTATTAATACAGGAACAATAAAATCAGAATTTGTTGGTGGAAGTAATGCAAAAATAACACAGGTTGTTTCTGATAAAAGTCATTTATCTAAAATTGATGCGGGCTTAAATTCATTTGATGTCAAAATCATGAATATAAGCAATGTTAATTTTTCTGATATATTAAATTTATCTTTAAATGCACATGATGTAGATATTTATAATTCCAGGGTTGTGATGGATGTCGATAATCCAGATTTATCTAGTGTCAGATTTCATGAAAATGTTTTCTTGGTTATGAATGATGTAGAACGTATTCAGCAAACATATGTTTTGAAAAATGTTGATAATGATTTACAAGTGTTTGTTGATGCGGATGTGAATAATCCACTGATGGCGATAAAAACATATGTGGCAGAAGATGATTTATATGTCAAATTGGTGCGTGAAACAGACTATGCTAAAATTATGAATAATGCGACAGGAAGATATTTGAACAGTTTGCGTGAAGAGATGGATGCAAATAATTTCTTGTCGCATATGGATTCAGCACAATCGATAGAAGATTTATATAAAATAATGGCGGATTCAGTGCGTATAGCGCCGATTAATTTGATGGACGGTGTTCGTATGCTTAATATGTTTGATATGAATGATTTTAATGTGAAGACAGGTGTGGGTGCATTTGGAATGTTTTCAGATGATTCTTATTCTTATGGTACACAAATTGGTACATGTTTTGATTTTATGAATTTGGATGTTGGTGTTCGTGGCTATGTTAATAGTTTGTCTGGGACAGATGGATATGATGAATACAGTGGTATGATGATGGGTGTTGGGACTTATGCACAATATGATGCTGAAATTGGTTTTGTGCGTGGGTTGATGGGTGCTAATTTAACAATGTTTGATATTTCTAATGTTTTTGATGGTGATGCATCTGTTGATAATCCGATTGGCTATTCATATTATGCAGGCGTAGATGTTGGCCATCGCTTTGATTATAAAGATGGTTTTTATATGTCGACGTATGTTGGTGTTGTTGTGGAAAATATAGAAATACTAAATCAAAACGAATCGGATTACATGGGGCGTATCGGGTTTGATGTTGGATATGAAGTAACTGTTTTGGGAATTAAATATAATTATGCGTTGCGTGCAAATATCGAATCTGATGCTGGTTTATACATAGGGGCGTCCGCCAGATTTATGTCTGAATTTGATATGGTTGGCGGTTATGCAGATGTTAGCTGTGTTGAAAATGAAATAGGGCGGGGATATAAAATCGCCGCCGGTGTTGATTTTAAATTCTAGTAATTTTATTCTACGAATTTGCCACGCAGGGACGCCTTGTTTGCAGCGGTAATTTCAATTTTAGCCAATGCTGGTATCATCGTGTCGTTATCTGGGCGTGAAACAATGCACTGTTGCATGTATGGTGTGCGATATACCAGGTGACGTCCGGTTTTGTCTGGGCCTTCGTACAGGCATGATAATGTTTTCCCGATACACGATTCATTGAAATCACGTTGAATTTCGTTCAGTGTTGCATCCAGTGTTGCCAGACGTGCAGATTTAATGCTTTCTGGAATCTGGTTTGGCATCAGGGCGGCGGCTGTATGTGGACGTGGCGAATACTTGAAACAATATGAATTTATATATCCAATCTGTTTTGCGATGTTGACAGTTTGCTCAAAATCCGAATCGGTTTCACCGGGAAATCCAACAATGAAATCAGATGATATTTGTATGTCAGAACGAGCATTGCGTAATTTATTAATTATGCCAATATATTGATCCAAGTCATATGGACGGTTCATGCGTTGCAAAACATCTGGTGCGCCGCTTTGAATTGGCATGTTTAAAAATGGCAACAGTTTTGGTTCGGTCTTGAACATTTCAATCAAGTCATCTGTCATTTCTGTTGGATAGCTGGATGTGAAACGTATACGCATGATTTCTGGGATTTTTGCAGCAGCTTGTATTAAATCAGACAGACGATATGTATGTCCGTTTTCGTCTGTGTATTTATATCCATTTACATTCTGGCCCAGGAAACAAATTTCAATGGCACCAGTCTTGGCAGCATGAATTGTGTCACGAATGCAATCATCAAATTTGCGTGATATTTCACGACCACGTGTGTATGGCACAATACAATATGTGCAACAATGATTGCAGCCTTCTTGGATTGGAATGTATGTGACGGTGGGTGATTTTACCATCTGGGGCAGGGAATCAAATTTTTCAAGACCGCTTAAATCTATATTCAATAATTTTGCATCTGGGTTTTCTAAGATTTCTGGCAGTTTGTGATAAGATTGTGGACCCAAAACAAAGTTTAAATCGGGAACACGACGAAATGCGTCTGCACCTGATTCACGTGCAACACATCCAACAATTCCCATTAGTGCAGATGACTTTTTGGCGCGTCTGATACGCCCCAGTGCAGAAAAAACTTTGTCTGTTGCTTTGGCACGAACAGCACATGTGTTCAAGATAATAATGTCTGCATCAGAAACATTTTCTGTGCGTGTCATACCACGATGTTCCAACATCGCAGCGATTCGCCAGCCGTCGTATACATTCATCTGGCAACCAAATGTTTGAATATAGAATTTTTTCATATTATTTATTTCTTTTTTGTGCGTTCGCTGCGTGCTTTGAATGTTCGTTGTGTTTTAAGTTTTGTATATTGTTTTTGTGCCTTTGCAATATCTTCGGGAATAACAGCAACAGGTTGTGTTGTGTATGTTGTGCCTAAAATTGCGTCTGTTGTTGCAACAATTACATTAATTCTGTCTTTTTTTGCCATGATATACTCCTTTGTTATATTTTCTTTGTATGTGTATGTTTGAATTGGTGTTGGATTTGGCGATATTGTGTATTGCAATTGCGCCAAGCGTTCTTGGCAGCGTATTCACGTTCACGTGAGCGTACCTTGGCGCGTGCTTCATCTGTTTTCATTTCGTTCAAGATGTGTAACATTGAATACACTTCAACCTCGCTTTGTTCAATCAGTTTAAGCCCTAGATCCCGTATGGTCATAGACATGTGTTATGCCAGTTTGTTGCGCAATATTTCGTTTACAATAGCCGGGTTGGCGGTGCCGCCGGTTGCCTTCATAACATTGCCGACAAAGAAGCCCAGCAATCCCACCTTGCCAGATTTATATTGTTCAACCTGGGACGGGTTGTTGGCGATAACTTCGTCGATGATTCTTTCAATTGCGCCGGTGTCGGTCATTTGTTTCATGCCAAATTTATCAGCAATTTCACGTGGACTGCCCGATTCACCATCCAGCATTTTGATAAATATTTCTTTGGCCTGTTTACCGTTGATTGTGTTTTCGCCCAACATATCAACCAGTTCGGCCAAATCAGATGGCGTGATGATACGCATTTCATCAACGATGCCTGATTTTTCGTTCTTTACATCCCAATTTTCTGGATGTGCGAATAATTCACTTATCATCCAATTGGCAATGCCTTTGGCACGTGTTGCGTTGCCATTTACGGCTGTATCATACCATTTGGAAATATCAGTTGTTTCGGTCAAACGTGCCGCATCATATTCAGACAGCCCGAAATCATGCGTATAGCGTGTGCGTGTCGCAGATGGTAATTCTGGCATGGTGCGACGGATGCGTTCGATTGTTTCGTCGTCGATTTCAATTGGTAATAAATCAGGGTCTGGGAAATAACGATAATCCAGTGCGTCTTCTTTGCTGCGCATTACAGATGTTGTGCCGTCGCCCTGGTTGTAACGCATTGTATCCTGGGTGACGATGCCACCGTTTTCATAAATTTCGATTTGGCGACGGGCCTCGTATTCAATAGCGGACTTGATGAATTTGAATGATACCATGTTTTTTGTTTCGGTACGGGTGCGGAATTCGGTTGAACCCACCGGACGGACCGATACATTGACATCGGCACGCATAGAGCCTTCTTCCATGTTTGCACGTGATACCCCCAGTGCACGTGCAATTTCACGAATTTCACGCAGATAACGTTCGGCTTCATCTGGGGATGTGATATAAGAATTGTTTTCTGGATTTTTTGTGTCCAGGAACGTCACAATTTCCAACAATGCAACACCGGTACGGTTATAATCTGCAAATGATTTTGATGGGTGTACATCATGTTTTAATTTTCCAGCATCTTGTTCCAAGTGAGCACGTTCGATGAAAATCTTTTTAGGATTGCCGTCATCACCCATAATTTCAACCCAGCCACGTCCAACAACGGGCGCTTCGTCAGCAGGTTGCGAAATTTGATATCCCTGGGGCAGGTCAGGGTAAAAATATTGTTTACGTGCAAAACGACTGGTGCGGGATATTTCTGCATTTATCCCCAAACCGAACTTGATTGCCTGTTCAACACAGTATTCATTTAATACTGGCAGCATCCCAGGCATCGCAACGTCAACCATTGAAACCTGGGTGTTTGGTGAAACCGTTGGATTATAGTCAGCAGATGCGCCACTGAATAATTTAGAATTGGACAATACTTCGATATGTGTTTCCAGTCCAATTACCAGTTCCCAATCACATGTTTTGCCTTTTATTGTAAACATTTTGTCTTTTTCCCTTGCTTTTTTATTTTTAGTATCTTATTATTGACCTCGCGTTGGCTAGGTAGCTCAGTTGGTAGAGCAAGGGACTGAAAATCCCTGTGTCGGCGGTTCGATTCCGTCCCTAGCCACCATCTCCTTTCTAAGAGCGGCCGTTTTTACGGTCATTTTTTATTTCCCCATAATTGTTGTTGGGCGGTTGTCAATTGCGGCCGCAGTTTCAATATGTTTTGCCAATTGTAGAACACGCATATCGTCAAAGCGATTTCCCACAACCTGAATCCCCAGGGGCAGGCCGTTTTGTGCCAGACCACATGGGACACTGCATGCCGGTACCCCCGCCAGGTTCATCGCAACTGTGAACAAGTCCAATGCATAGAATTCCAGTGGTGATAATCCAGAATCTAGTGGCATCGCTGTGCCGGCACTGGATGGGCATATTATTAAGTCACATTCTGTGAATGCTTTATTAAAACTGTCCGATATCATGCGACGAACACGTGCGGCCTGCATAAAGTAAACATCATAAGATTGGCTGCTTAATACGGCGGTGCCGATAATCATGCGGCGTTTAACCTCGTCCCCGAAGCCAGCGGCACGTGTTTTTTTGTATGTATCGATTAAATCAGAACCTTCGACACGCAGACCATAACGCATACCGTCATAACGGGCGAGATTCGATGAAGCCTCGGCTGGGGCAATGATATAGTATGCCGCCAATGCATCCAAGATGTTTGGAATTGAAACTTCTACTATTTCTGCGCCCATTGTTTTCAGGTCACTGATGCGTTTTTCAAATAACGTTTTCATATCATCTGAAATTTTAACGTTATTAAATTCTTTGATTACGCCAACACGTAATTTCTTGCCGTCGCCCAAAATTGGTTCCAGTGGTGTGGTGCATGTAAAGTCGTGTTTGCTGCTGGTTGAATCTTTTGGGTCGTGTCCCGCCATTGCAGATAACAGCAATGCTGTATCGTCAACAGTGCGTGCAATTGGACCCGGTGTATCAAGGGACGACGCAAATGCAACACAGCCCCAGCGTGAACACAGGCCATATGTTGGTTTCATTCCAACCATACCGGTGATTGCAGCCGGAAAACGAATTGAACCGCCTGTATCGGTACCAGTTGCAGCAATCGCCAATCCAGATGCAACGGCAGATGTTGAACCGCCCGATGAACCACCCGCGGTTAAACGTTTTTCCATTTGCCATGGGTTGACGGGTGCGCCAAAGAAACTGGTCTTGCTAAATGTGCCCATTGCAAATTCGTCCAGATTTGCTTTGCCCAATAAAACAGTGCCTGCATCAATTAAATTTTGTGAAACAGTTGATTCATATTCTGGAACAAAATTTTCCAGCATGCGTGATGCGGCGGTTGTGCGAATGCCGCGTGTGGCAAATAAATCCTTCATCGCAATGGGGATGCCATCCAATAATTTTGCATCGCCCGCAGCACGTCGTGCATCAGATGCAGCCGCATCGGCCATCGCACGTTCCGGTGTCGTGGTGATATAGCAATTTAAATCCGCACCATATTTTTCAATGCGATCAAGATAGCACTGGGTTAATTCAACGGCGCTGATTTCGCCATTGTTTAATTTCTTTAATGCTTCGGTAAGGGTCAGGTTAATCATATTTTTACTCTCCGTCCATAACTTTTGGTACTGCGAAATAGCCACGAGATGTGCCAGCGTTGTCAGGTGTGTTTGCCAAAACCAAGTCACGAATATTGCCGTCGGTTACAATGTCGTTGCGACGTGGCAATTTGTGTTCCGCGGGGTTTAGCATTGGTTCAACCCCGGTTGTGTCAATTTGCTGCAATTTATCCAGCCATTCAACAACCGAATCGATATTCATTTCAGACAATTTTTCATCCGTAATTTCGATTTTGATTAAATCTGCAAATTTTTGTAATTGTTGCTTGCTAAATGCCATTTTCAATCCTATATTTACAAAGTAAAGGAATTATACAATGATTTTGCCAGATTTCAAGGGTTTTCCACGTGTGGGACGCATAATTGGTGTTGACTGGGGGGCACGTCGTATTGGTGTGGCGGTGTCTGATGAAACACGTACGTTTGTTTTTGTGCGTCCAACGATAAATATTGGTCGTGGTGATGATGTGGCCGCAATTATTGCACGTGTGGCGACCAATGAACGGGCGGTTGGTGTTGTTGTTGGGTTGCCGCTGTATCCAGATGGTGCGGAATCTGACACAACACAAATGGTTCGTGAATTTATAAATGCTTTGTCGCAAAAGACAGATTTGCCAATTGTGACGGTTGAAGAAAATTTGACATCTGTTTCAGCCCAGGAATCAATGGGGCGTGTGCGTGTTTGTGATATAAAGGAAAGACTGGATTCAGAATCGGCACGTGTGATACTGGAAAACGCAATTGCATTAATAAACCGGGCTTAAAAAAGCCCGGTTTTTATGCGTATAGATTATTTTTTAATCTTCGTTTTTATCTGGAATTTTTCCATCCGCAGACAGTAATATTGCAATCCAACGTGTTGCATCAAATTGTGCAGTGACAATATACACGCCGACCAGGATTGGAACACTGAAAAACATGCCAGCAATCCCCCAAATCATTCCCCAAAAAACCAGGTTTATTAATATTGCCAATGTAGACAGGTTCAAACTTTTTCCCATCAGTTTTGGTTCCATGATGTTTCCAAATAATATCTGTAATCCAATCAGACCGCCAGCGGTCAGTAATGGTAATTCCCAACCAGGTGCCACTGTAAATGAATACAGTATAGGCAGTGAACATGCCACAATTGCACCAATCGTTGGAATATAACTGGTAATAAATACGATAAATGCCCAGACACCCGCAAATTCCAAACCAATCATCTGAAGCCAGATGTATGATGCAATGCCAGTGATGCCGGATATTACGGTTTTCATGAATAAATATTTTTTCATGTTGTTATCGATGCTGTCGATTATGTAGTGCATTTTCTTGGCGCGTGATTTGTTGGGAATCATGGCGGTGAATTTTTTGTTAAATGTGCTTTGTTCAATAAACATAAATATCACATAGACGAAAATCATGCCAATTGATGTGGCAAAGCCAGCGGCAGATGCACCAATGTTGGCGGCGGCCTTGGTTATGTTGGGAATCATATTGGCGTCGAATTTTAGACCAACAGATCCAGATAAATAATTGCCGAATGATACAAGTTTTTCTTGGATTGCAGGCAGGGCGGATACCAGTTCGCTGAACATGGGTTTTACCTGGGTGGCGAACATATATATGATAACGCATATGGTGATTAATGAAGCAATGTGTGCCGTCCAGTCAAATATTGAATCAAGTATACGTTCACGACGTGTCTGGGGGGTAGAGCATGGAAATATGCGTCTAAAATAGTCAGAAATTGCGTTGATAAGGTACCACAAAAATGCTGCAACCAGAAGTGGAATGAATATAGAACGACCAATCCATAGCACAAATATTAACGCACCAAAAACAATTAATGTGTTCATTGGTATTTTGCCTTTTTCTTAGTTAATTAAATACAATGTAATCCCAGAATATAAAATCATCACAATGTTTGTTATGACGGCAATACTTGCGTATGTGCCACCAATGTTAGTTGTGAATTTTTTTATTCCTGATTGTAATGCCCAGATTACAAACAGCATTGCAAAAGTAAATGTTAGCAGAACAGATGAAAATCCTGTGACCAGGCCAGATAATAGCGTCAACGCTGTAAATGTAATGGCGGCATTTTTGGCACTGGATAAAATCCAATCAGTTAGTTTTTTATACCATTTTGTATCTGTGCTAATGGTTGGTTTTTTTGTTGTTTTTTCTGGAATGAAATAGCCAGGCAACCATGTCATTGTAAAACCGAATGGGATGGATAATATTATTTTCCATGTCGGAATCTTCATATCAATCGCACGCCAGAATTTCGCCCAGAAATTACACAGTGCCACACCTGTGACATAAAGTGATACTAGGACCAGTGTTATCGCAAGTACTATTGAGATTACAGCACCAGTTTTTGTTTGAAGTAATGAAAATAACCAGAATTTTATCGGGGTCATAAATACTGCACATAATAAAGATAATACCGATGCGACGATAATAATAAATGATTGAGCGTTGTGTATGTTAATAAAACTGATTCGGTCCATTTTGTGACCAGACAGACGACGCAGAGACAGGATGGCGGCCACCAATGTTGATAATGAAATCAGTATCCCAATCGTCGTAAATGTTGCAGATGTTTCTGGTAAGAACAATCCGCATAGAACGGTTACCAATATCATAAATAAAAATGACGTTATGGCAAAATATATGGGGGTGCCTAATAACCATGATTTAAGTGTGTTTTTTGTTGGCATATTTCTCTCCTGTGTATGGGGTTATTTTATCATAATTTGTCCCGATGATAAAGTGATTATAGGCGTCGGGTTTATGCGATCTGTAAAATCAGGCTGATGTGATATTATTATAAATGTTGTATTCGGCATGTCGTGGATTGTCCTTGCAATAAGGTCTTTGGTTTCATTGTCTGCCCCAGAATCTGGTTCGTCTAAAATTGCCAGACGTGGTTGGGTCATGACCATTTGCAACAACATTAAGCGTTTGCGTTCACCACCAGAAAAACCGACGTTCACATATCTGTTCAGCCATTGGCTGGGTATATTCAACTGTTCGCATGTGGCATTTAGTTTTTGTAAAAATTCGCCCATTGATAATTCCTGGCCGGTATTAAAATGTGTGTGCGCAGCACATGAATGTTTTAAAAAACTTAGTACTGTTAATCCTGGTATTTCTGGTACGTTTTGTGCCCCAAGAAATATGCCACGCAATGCACGTGTTGTTGTGTTTTCTGTTGTAATGTCTGTGCCGTCAAAAATTATATGACCGGAATCGACGCTGTACGCAGGATTTCCGGCGATTGTTTGTGCAAGTGTAGATTTGCCAGAACCGTTGTGGCCAGATAATAAACAACGTGATTTTTCGGGTATATTTATATTGATATTTGAAAGCAATTTCTTGCCATTTAATGATACGGACAGGTTTTTTATTTCTAGCATTTTTTAATCCTTTGATAATGCCATTTGTATAAGTTGTTTTGATTCAACCAAAAATTCCATTGGTAATCGTGATATAACGGGTGATGCCATTGCACCAACGATTAATGCAATTGCAGAATCAGAATCAATGCCAGCCATTTCAAGGAATCTTAATTGGTCTGGATCGATTGCGCCGGTTGTGGCCTCATGTGTTTGGTTGTTGTTTGGGGTGTTGTGAATTATGCGTGGAATTGTGTTTGCTGTGGCAGATGCGCCAATTATACGTGTGTCGCATTTAGATGCGTTGGTGCAATTTGTTCCACTAAAAGATACCAGTGATCGAAATGTTTGGTGGGATGAATCGGTGGCAACGCCATAAGATACTATATTTGAAACGGTATTGTTGCCAATGTGAATCATTTTTGTTCCGGTGTCTGCCAGCTGGCCACCACGTGTTATTGCCAGTGAATAAAAATCGCTGACCGCATTGTCGCCAGACAGAATGGTGGATGGGTATTTCCAGGTTATTGCGGATCCAATTTCAACCTGGGTCCAGTATAGTTTGGCATTTGTGTCGCAACGGCCACGTTTGGTGACAAAATTTAATATGCCACCAATATTTTTTTCTTGTTTAAAATTGCCAGAATACCAGTTTTGAACAGTGGCGTATTTTACAGTTGCATTGTCATGGGCGATGATTTCAACAACGCCGCTGTGCAATTGGTGATTAGGACGTCGGGGGGCACTGCACCCTTCCATATAGGTTAGTTCTGAATTTTTGTCAGTTATGATTAAGGTGCGTTCAAATTGCCCGATTTTTGCAGTTTCGATTCTGAAATAACTGGCTAAATCGATTGGACATTTTACGTTTGGTGGTATGTACACGAATGTGCCATCTGAAAATACAGCCGCATTTAGTGCTGCAAAAAAGTTGTCGGTGGATGGCACAACAGAACCAAGGTATTTTTTTACAAGTTCAGGGTGTTGTTGAACCGCATCAGAAAATGGCAAAAATATTATGCCATGTTTTTTTAGTTCGTCTGTATATGATGTGTGTACAGAACGACTGTCGATTACGGTGTCAGTGGCCATGCCCATCAGGGCTTTTTTTTCACTGTCTGGCAGACCCATTTTGTCATAAATGTGTTCCAGGTCTGAATTGTCGATGGGTGATGGGGCGTTGTAATAATTTAGCGCATCATAATCAATTGGGGCGTAATCGAATTCGGCCCAATGTGGTTCAGACATCTTTTTCCATTTTGAAAATGCGTCCAGGCGCCAGTCGGTTAACCATTGGGGTTCGCCACGTTCGTGCGATATTTTTCGAATAAGATTTACGTCCAGTTTTGGCATTAATCACCCTGGGTTGCCAGTTGCTTTGCCTGGGCAAAAAAAGTTAATGATTTGCCCAGAAGTCCATCTGTAAATGTTGTTGATAATATGCCATCAGGTTCGGTTGTGTTCAAGTGGTTTAGAAACGCATCTGCACGATGCATGTAATTGTCGACACTGCGTGCAATTTCAGAATCCAGCTTAATTGCGCGACGTAATTTTTCCAGGGCAAATGGATTGCGGGCGTATTCGTCCATGATGCCACCCAGTGCACGCCACAGGGGATGTTCGGATGTGCTGCGTGGCATTATGTCAATCGATGCCATGATTGGAATTAAATTTTGAAGTAAGTCTTGGTAAATCATTTCTGCATTTTCTGCAACGGCATTTGTTGCAGATTTGTTTTTTAATATGGATTGAATCTTAACAATCAAATTGTATTGATGAGATTGTGTTTTGTTTATTTCTTGAATCCGTTGGTTTATGCGATGCAGCATTACCAGAATTGTTGTAAATAAGCCGATTGTAATTAAAAAAGCGCCCAGAATCATAAAGTTGTTCATTGTTTGTCCCGTTTTGTTGTTTGTTGTTCGTACGTCAGTATAGCATCTTTTGTCGATTCGTGCGATTTTATCTTTATTGATAAATATTCTGGTGTTTTAAGTGTGTTTTAGGTCTTGCACAGATTCGGTCAAATTGTTATAATATTACTAATTAATATAAGGAAGGTTTTAGATATGTTCCGCAAAATTCTATTTGCAGCAATGTGCGCAACGGCGGCTGGCTATTGCTTTGCCGCAAATCAACTGCCCCAGGTTGTGACCTCTGAGGTGTTTTACAGCCAAGATGTTATTGAAAATGGTGGTGTTGAAGAAATTCAGGAAACAGTTCAGGTTGATGAAACACAAAATTGGGTTCAATATGATGATGTGCCTGCATGGCCATTGGCGGGTTCTGATGCGGATGTGACTGTTGATTGCGGAAATGTTAGTAATGTTAAAAATCCTGAAAATATTCGAATTGTATCAAAAATAGGTAATGATTTAGTTGTGGAAAACAACATTAATATGGGAACACCTGGTGTTCGTGGTGGTTATGGCGATTGGTCTGGTGGTGCCAATATGCTGCATGGTATGCAGGTGCCAATGGGATTTGATGATGAATGTAACAGTGGAACAGAAATGCCATTGTTGTCACGTGAAATGTTGGAAGATGATGGTGGAACGGTGTTGAGTGTCGCACGCAGCAGCCGCAAAAATTGTGGCAAGTATGCGGATAATTATGCGGCATTTGCAGAACGTGCGGGAATAAAAACAACTGTCGTAGCTGATGGAACAGTGGTGTCAGAGGCAGAAGCAACAGAAATGGTTGCAGATACATCTGGGACTGTGACAACAGCCAGTGAAACAGAAGAAATCTTGGTTGCAGAATCAGCTGATGCTGAAGCGCCAAAGGTTATTAAGGATCAGGTGCGTTCTTGGGTCGTTGCAAATGGACAGACGCTGCGTGAAGTGTTGAAGAAATGGTGTGATAAAGAAGGCTGGGATTTGGTTTGGGCGACGTCTCGGGAATATCCAATCCAAGCCAGTGCTGTGTTCAAGGGGCGCTTTGTGGATGTTGCGTCTGCATTGGTGCGAAATTTTGGACGGGCAACACCAGTGCCATATGCAAAGTTTTATAAAGGAAACAGAGTGTTGGTAATCACAACGTCTGAACAATAATAATATAAGTACAGATGTCGTAGGGAGAATATAAATGAAAAATCCATTTAAAATTTTGGTTTTGTGTGGTCTGGTTTGTGCAGCGTTATCTGGTTGCGCAACAAAACAGTCGGCCAAAGTGGCGGCATCTGTTGATCAGGATTTTATTAATGCGTACGATGCATTCGAAATGGCGAAAAATCCGCGCGCCAAGGTTGCAACAGGTGATACTGTTTCTATGTCAGAAGGGGTTTGGTTGGGGGATACTTCAACGGTTTTGGAACATCGTAACAATCTGCCGGCTAAGTTTGAAACAGATACAGGAATTACAATTTTGTTAAATGAACCAGTGTCGTTGCAGGTGTTGGCAAATGATATTTATTCTGCCACAGGAATACCAGTGCGTATCGACAGTCAGGTGGATTCAGAAAAATTAAGAAAGACAATTAATGTTGCTTATACTGGGAAATTGTCTGGTTTGCTGTCCCAGGTGTCAACAGATCTGGATTTGTTGTGGTATTATGAAAATGGAGCAATCGTTTTCTATGAAACAGAAACCAAGACATATACACTGTATGCGTTGGGCACAGACGTATCTTATCAGACAGCCGTTGCAACAGATGACGGAAATCAAGTGTCTTTGGAATCTACATTGAAAGAATGGGATGAAGTTGAAAGTACGATTGCATCCATTATTGGCAAGGCGGATAATGCAGAATTTACTGTTTCACGCAGTTTGGGTACAATTACTGTGACTGCACCCCCGTCGATTTTGTCACGTATTGGCGAATACATTGATAAGCAAAATAAACGTTTGTCACAATTGGTGACAATCGATGTTAAGGTTCTGCAGGTGACACTGTCAAATGATACAGCGTTCGGGTTGAATTTGGCGGCGGCGATTAATTCTACGTCTGGGTTGAATATTGTTGCAAATCCAAAAAATAATTTGGCATCAACAGAAGCCAGTTCTATGAATATTGCGGTGTTGTCAAATGCTGTTTCTGCGATGACAGGGGCAACGCATATGGAAAATGGCGAATTGTTAGAAGGGGCCTATACTAATGATCAGATTATGAATGGATCCTTGTCTGCGGCAGCGGGCAGTAATACACTGATTGAAGCGCTGGCAAAGCAGGGTAAGGTGTCTTTGGTGACAAATGTCGGTGTGACAACACGTTCAAATCGTGTGGCACCGGTCAGCAATACACGTACCACAGGATATATTAAACGTTTTGAATCACGTAACTTTACAACGGTAGAATCCAGTACCGTTGACCAAGATGATTTGGAAACAGGATTTACAATGCAACTGTTGCCAAATGTTCTGGAAAATGGACGCATATTGTTGCTGTTCCGTATGTCGGTGCGTGAATTGTTGCGTATGTCAACCCAGACAATTGGCGAGGTGACATTGCAATTGCCAGAAGTTGAAGAACGTAGTTTTATGCAAGAAGTTATTATGGAATCTGGTCAGATGCTGGTTGTGTCTGGATTTGAAAAACAGACCAGCGAAGATACAAGATACGGCTTGGGTGATCCAGACTTTATGGCATTATCAGGTTCACGTGAAACAGCCGCCACGCGTGAGGTTTTGGTTGTTATCTTAACCCCACAGGTTCTGGTAAGTCCGATGAATGCAGAACGTAATATTCAGCAGCATTGGGGTGCACCATTGAACTAAATAAAGTATCCGTATTAGACCCGCAATATCATTGCGGGTTCTTTTATTGCAAATGTGTTTTTTTGTGATAGAATTCTGGGACTAAAACGTAAGGATTGTATGATGACACTAGAAGAAATTACACCGGGTAAAATGCCGCCAAAGAAGATGAATGCGATTATTGAAGTGCCAGAAAATGGTTATGTGAAATATGAAATTAACAAGGCGACTGGGCTGTTGCGTGTGGACAGAATTTTACATGCACCGATGGCATATCCTGCAAACTATGGTTATTTTCCAGGAACGTTGGGGGATGATGGTGATCCATTGGACTGTGTGGTGGTGTGTAATGCGCCATTGCGACCAGGTGTGTTAATTGAAGTGCGTCCAATCGGAGCATTGTTGATGGAAGATCAGGCAGGTGGCGACGAGAAAATTATCTGTGTGCCATTAAGTGAAATTGATCCTTTTTATACTAATACAGAATATGTTGAGCAGTTGCCTGCAATTTTGCGTTCTAAAATAGAGTATTTTTTCCAGCATTATAAAGATTTGCAGCCAAATTCTTGGTCCAAGATTTTAGGATGGGCAGATCGGGCAACAGCGGATAAACTGATTATGGAAAGTATCGACAGATATTGGGTTAATAAGCGTAATTCACAATAAATGACTTGCGTTTGTTAATTTGCCTTTTATAATCAATTCGGAATTTTTAACAAGGGGTATTAATTATGGCATCTTATATTGCAAATGATATGCGTGTGGGTTGGGTGATTTCGCACAATGGAAAGCGTTATTCTGTGACATCTATTACCAAGGTAAAACCTGGTAAGGGTGGGGCATTTGTTCAGGCAGATTTGCGTGATATTGATTCTGGAAACAAAGGTGGTGATCGCTGGCGTGCAGAAGATAAAGTAGAAAAATTGATGGTCGAAGATTTTGAATGTCAGTATCTGTATTCAGATGGCAGTGATGCGTTCTTTATGAATCTGTCAGACTATGAACAGTTTACAATGCCTGTTGATTCGCTGGGTGAAATGATGAAATTCTTGGCCCCAGAAATGTCTGTTAAGGCAAATTTTGTAGAAGGGCAGCCTGTGTCAATTACATTGCCCAAGACAGTTGTTGCAATCGTAGAAGAAACAGAACCTGCATTGAAAGGACAAACTGTTTCGTCCAGTGGTGGTAAACCTGCGATTTTAGATAACGGTGTTCGTGTTCAAGTTCCATTGTTTATTGAACAGGGCGAAAAAATCGTCGTTAATACGGAAACATTGGAATACGTAGAACGCGCAAAATAAAGAATTAAATATAATAATTCGTCTAAAAAACAATCGGGAATCTTGTGTAGCGAGTTGGCACTGCGATTCCCGATTTGTTTTTATCTAAATCATTCTATTTAATTTTTATCAAGCGCAAGGGTGTAATTTGTTATCTGAACCCATAATATTTTTTATTTCATTGATGCAAACAGCAGTCATTTCTTTTATGCCATCCCCCAGATATTCACGTGGGTTAAAATTTGTAGGGGTTGTTGCCAATGATTGGCGCACCGCCGCAGTCATTGCAAGGCGCAAATCACTGTCAACGTTGATTTTGCAGATGTTCTTTTGGGTTGCATGACGTAATTGTTGTGGTGTGATGCCAAGTGCGTTTGACATAGCGCCACCGAATTTGTTTATTGTCTGAACAAGTTGTTCTGGAATTTGTGATGCACCATGTAATACCAGCGGAAAGTTTGGTAATTGTTTGGCTATTTCGTCCAGTATATCAAAACGCAATTCTTCGTTTTCTGATTTGCGTTTATATGCACCATGACTGGTGCCGATTGCAATAGCCAGCGAATCGGTGCCTGTTGCATTAACAAAATCGATTACGTCAGATGGATTTGTATACTGTGATTTTGTTGATTTAGTATTTTCGTCTTCGATGCCAGACAGTATCCCCAGTTCCGCTTCGACAGATACGTTGTGTTTGTGGGCGTATTCAACAACCTGGCGTGTTAGTTGAATGTTGTCTTGGTATGATAATTTGCTGGCATCAATCATAACAGAAGAAAAACCAAGATTGATCGCATGTATGCATGCGTCAACCGAACCGCCATGATCCAGGTGCAAAGCAATTTGTTCTTTGGGGGTTATGTGGGCGCCACGTATCATTCCTAACAACATGTCTTCGCCCATATATTTCATTGCAGATTCTGATACCGCCAGGATTATTGGACTGTGTGTTGTGCGGGCCGCAGATAAAATAGCGTTTAAGGTTTCCATGTTATAAAAATTAAAAGCAGGAATCGCATAGTGTCCACGAAGTGCAGACAGAAACATGTTGTGCGTGTTAACCAAGCCAAAATCGGTGTATTTCATAAATAAATCCTTTTGATAAAATTATACCATATTTATTACAAAAACTTGACATTTTTATATCTTTTGCAACAATTGGACGGAAACGGGGGCACGATAGAGAGGACACAAAAACAAAAAAGGCAAAAATATGAAAAAAGCATTTATGTCTGTTCTGGCATTGATTGTGTTAGCGGGATGTGCCGGCTATGATTACTATGAAAGCGATGTTCGTTATGTTCAAGATGGCGAAGATTGTGTATTTTATACTGGGGAAAGTGGTCGTTATTTCAGTGATGAAATTCGTTCATTGGATGCAGATAAAAAAGTTGTTTATCGTAATACAAGATGTGAAACATTGTTTAATCGTGATATGATGGGCCAGGCACCACGTCATGATCGTAAGATTATTGTTCCTGCGGCAAAACCATGTGGTTGTGCAGCTGGGGCAAAATATGTAAAAGTTAACTAATATAAAATCCCCCCCATCAGGTGGGGATTTTTTTGTTCTTATATTTTAAAATGAAAAAATTAGACAATATTGTATATATATCTGTTTTGTGTTTGTTGGCAGCTGGTTTGACAGGGGCGTCATTGTTTGTAGGGGTGAAGTTATTTGGGAACGATGACAAGAAATTCAAGACAGATGCAGCAATGAAAAATAAAGTCGATACCGTTCTTGTTCTGGGGACAGGGATGCATAATACAAGTTATGATACGCCGCTTGTTTCTTTTACAGGGGTGACTAAGGATGGCCATGATGTTTATTATAACTATCCCTGTGACGGTAAGCATATTGTAAATGTGGGTGATACGCTGGTTATGGATTTGTCAAAAGCAAAAAAACGTATAGTTGAAAATATTACACAAAATCGTATCCGAAATAATTTCGTAAAACAGAAATAGTAAAACCGCCAAATGGCGGTTTTTATGCGTATAGCGCATTTTTGATTTTTATACGAACAGGTCTTTGACAAACTGGGCGTGTTCTGTAATAAAGCGGAATCGAAATTCTGGCTTTTTCCCCATCAGTTCAGAAACGATTGTTCGTGTTTTTTCAGTGTCTTCGGCACCTTCGTCGGTGCGTGGTGGTAAATCAACACGAATTAATCGACGCGTCTTTGGCGACATTGTTGTTTCTTTTAATTGATTGGGCATCATTTCGCCAAGCCCCTTGAATCGAGATATTTCAATCTTTTTATTTTTGTATTTTGTTGATTTCAGATTCTCTAATTCTTCGTCTGTGTCGACATAAACCGATTCGGTTCCACATGTTAATTTATACAGTGGTGGGCATGATAGATATAAGTGGCCACCATAAATTAGTTGGGGCATAAACTGATAGAAAAATGCCATCAGTAATGATGCAATGTGGCTGCCGTCAACGTCGGCATCGGTCATGACAATAATTTTTTCATAACGTAATTTATCTTCGTTCCAATCTTTGGCGGTGCCTGCACCGATTATGTCAATCAAATCATTTAATTCACGATTGTTGCCAAAGCGTTCGTCTGAATTTGATATAACATTTAATACCTTGCCACGCAGGGGCATGATTGCCTGGGTTGCACGATCACGTGCCTGTTTGGCGGTGCCGCCAGCAGATTCCCCTTCGACGATAAATAATTCTGTGCCGGCAATACCATGTTTTGAACAGTCGGCCAGTTTCGCAGGCATGCGAATACGTTTTGTTGGGGTTTTGCGTGCAACGTCTTTGACTTGTTTCGTTTTTATTCGGGCGTTCGCCAGATTGATTACAAATTCCAATAATGCGTTCGCTGTTTTTGGATCAGATGCCAAAAACATTTCCCATGGGTCACGCAGTGCATTTTCTGTGTATCGGGCAATTTCAGGATTGGACAGTTTTTCTTTGGTTTGTCCCAGAAATTGTGGTGTTTTATAAAAGACAGATACAATCGCTGCAACCGAATCAAAAACGTCTTCGCCGATAATTGTGGCAGCAGCTTTGTTGTTTACTTTTTCGCCGTATGCCTTGATGCCCTTGGTGATGGCGGTTTTAAAGCCTGTTTCATGTGTGCCACCGTCAATTGTCGCAATTGTATTGCAGTATGACGAGAAAAATCCATCATCAGATGCAGCACCGTTTTCGTCGGTTAAAAATGTTAGGGCCCATTCAACACGACCACTGTCGTCTGGAAAATCAACACTGCCGCTGAAAATGCGTGGCAGAATACGTGGTTTAGAATCTGTCTTTTCAGCCAGGAAATCTGCCACGCCATTTGGATAATAGAATGTTGTACTGGCGGGAATTCCCATGTCTTCGGTTAATAAATTCTGGTTGCATTGCCATTCGATTTTTACACCACGTGATAAAAATGCCTTGGCCCGGGCCATGCGATAAATTTTCACAGGTTTGAATACAGCAGATGTGCCAAATATTTCGTCGTCAATTGTAAAACGAATTTTTGTGCCATGTTTGTTGGTTGCATCCCCACGTGTCATCGGAGATGTCGTCAGACCACGTGAAAATGTTTGATGCCAATTATAACCGTCACGTGCAATGTCAACAATCATCTCAGACGACAGGGCGTTTACAACCGCAGATCCAACCCCATGCAGGCCACCACTGGTTTTGTAAACATTATTGTTAAATTTGCCCCCAGAATGCAGGGTGGTTAAAATAACCTCAAGTGCGGATTTGCCGGGGTATTTTGGATGTTCGTCAACCGGTATTCCACGTCCGTCGTCGGTAATTTCAATTGTTTTTGAATCAATTAAATTAACGGTGATTTTCTTGGCAAAGCCAGCAACAGCTTCGTCAATGGAATTGTCCATAATTTCAATTGGTAAATGGTGCCAAGCTTTTTCGTCGGTTCCACCAATATACATTCCCGGGCGCAGGCGTACGGGTTCCAGACCTTCCAGTACCTGGATGTCTGATGCGTCATATGTGTGTGTATTTTTCTCTGTCATAATGCTTTTATTATTAGAACATTTTTGAATTTTTGGCAAGCCCAAAGAATTTTAACCCATTTAGTATTTGGGACTTGATTTTTTAGTGGACTGGTCTATATATTTTATAACGAATATTATAGGCAGATACTTATGAATAAAAATCCATACGAAGTTTTGGGCGTCGCACGTGATGCATCGGACAGTGATATTAAAAAAGCGTATCATAAATTGGTGATGAAATATCATCCAGACAGAAATCCTGATAGTAAAGAAGCAGAAGAAAAGTTCAAGGAAGTGAACAATGCTTTTGATATACTGAAGGATCCTCAAAAGCGTGCAGCGTATGATAGATTTGGGGATGCGGCATTCGCAGGTGGTAATGCGTCTGGGGCTGGGTTTGGTGGAAATCCATTTGGTGATGGTGCATTCCATTTTAATATGGGTGGCGGCAATGGTATGGAAGATATCTTGCGTGAAGCCATGCGTGGTTTCGGATTTGGGGATTTTGGTGCCGGTGCACAACGTGCGTCACAACAGCGTGCAGGACGTGACCTGTTGGATGAAGTTGTAATTGATTTAAAAGATGCTTATTTTGGAACAACGCATACTGTAAAGTTTTCAAGTAATGTACAATGCGAAAAATGCCATGGAAATGGTACCGCTGATGGCAGTGCGGCACCTGTTTGTCCAACCTGTGGTGGGGCAGGGGTCGTGCATACACGTCAGGGCTTTTTTACAATGGAACGGCCATGCCCAGATTGTAATGGGTTGGGGCATAAAATTGATAAAAAATGTTCTGCGTGTGACGGAATGGGAACTGTTCATAAACAGCGTACATTGGATGTAAAAATTCCGGCGGGTGTTGAAGATGGAACACGTCTGCGTCTGGCAGGACAGGGCGAGGCAGGTAGTGCCGGTGCACCGTCTGGAGATTTCTATTTAGACGTTCGTGTTCGCCCAGATAAGCGATTTGTGCGCCAGGGCAATGATTTAATTATGCGTGTGGATGTTCCGTTTACAACATTGGCACTGGGGGGCGAAATCGAGGTTGAAACAATAGATGATAAAAAACTGGCGGTTAAGGTGCCAAGTGGTACCCAGGTTGGTGAAAAGCTGCGTGTACGTGGACATGGTATGCCAACACATCGTGGGGGGTATGGTGATCTGTATATTGATGTTGCGATAAATATTCCAACTAAATTGACAGATAAGCAAAAGAAAATCTTAAATGAATTTGCGGGAACAAAATCTGATAAAAAGGGCTGGTTCTAAGATTTTTTATATGACAAGTAAAGGTGAGTGGGATGAAAGAAAATAATTTTTTTGCAAATATTGATAAAGATGCGGTCTGCTTTGTGGTTGTGCTGCTGATGTTTGCAGGATTTGCAGGTGCGCTGGGAATCGATAATAAGAAAGCAGAGCCAAGTAGAAAAACAGAAAGCCAAATTTTTACAGATACTTTATATGCTGTTCGAGATGGGGGTGTGGTGGATTATAAACTGCCAGAACGCACAAATACAGGTGATACCTTGATTGTTGTGGAAAAGAATGCCAAAAGAAAAAATGTTATATATGCGCAACCAATTGGTGGTGAAAAATCTAAATATAAAATTCAGGGGGCAGATCGTGTAAAACCTGGTGATACAATTGTGATAAATCCAGAACATCGCTTCTTGATGAAAAATATTACGCAAAGAAATTTGGAACGGCAAAAATAGGGTATGAATATGGAACCGACAAATGATACAAAAATGCAGGTTAAGATAATGGCAACAGTTTTATTGTTGTCGCTGGGGATTGCGTTTGGTGGACAATATGTATTCAATAAGTGTTTCGTAGAAAAAGCAGATAAAGTAGATAATCTTGCGTCAAATAAAAATATAATGAGGGCAGATACTTTGCGTAATCATGTGGTGGATACTTTGATCCAACAGCAAAGATAGGTGTGGTCGATGGGAAATTGGGAGAAAAAGCGTGATGAAATGCAGCGTCGAATAGAAAGACGCAGTAATATAGCAGTAGCAGTAAGTGTTTTGTTGATGGCGGCTGTTGTTTTTTCTTGTGTCAGGGCACAAAAAAATGCAACAGAGAGATTAATGAACAAAGATTTCAAAGTGTTTCGTGAAATGCAAAAACAAAAATAAGAAAACCGGCAAAAGTGCCGGTTTTTATGCGTATAGAGCAATCTTAGCGTTTTCTCATATATTCGTGTTTTAATTTTTCAGTAGTCAGATTTTTAACAAGTTCATATTCTGTCCATGATTTTCCTTCTGGGTGTGTTGTTTTCTTGATGTCAATAACGATTTCGTCGCCACGTTCCACAGGCAGATTTTTTGGGTCACCTATTTTGTATACGTAACCGAATTTGTTTGTGGCGTATGTAGTACTGTAGGAGTGTTTGGCGCGTGGTTTGTAATCCAGAACCAGAACGGTATCGCGTTTAGTTTCGATTTTTATTGTGTCTGCTGTGGTTTGTGGGTTTGCTTTTTGTGCCTGGGGGGTGTTGGTTGTGCAGCCCATGAACATTGTCAGGCCAAGCAAGATGCAGCATAATGATTTAATGGCTGTGTTGTTCTTAGTTTGTTTCATTTTTTTTCTTTCCTTTGTTTGTTGTTTATACTTTTATTATAGGACAAAAAATATAAATGTCAAGTGTTTGTGGGAAAAATAAATCCGGCATTTTTGCCGGATTTCGTGCGTATAGCGTATTTTTTTTATTTGATTTTCTTTAGGTGTCCTAAGAATGTAATTGTATATTGGGTTGCGGACCAGAAGCTTGCCCCCAGTGCCAGCCACAGGCAGATAACACCACCGTATGACAGACCAAAGAAACTGTATATTGCGAACACTTCCATATTTGGAATTAATACCAGTTGTGGCATGCACAACCCCAGCAACAGGGCGCATGTCGCAACCATTTGCAATGTTGTTTTTATTTTGCCCATGGAAAAACGTGCTTTGGGTACAGGCATTTCTATTTTCTGTGTGCCCAGGAATTCACGCAGACCGCTGATGTATAATTCACGAGAAATCATCAGGATAATAGGAATCACAATTGCCCAGCCTGGGAAATTTGGTATAAACGCAGGCAGGATAAACATTAAAACAATTGATAATACGATTAATGTATTTGCAACAAGTAATTTGTCGCCAATGTGATCCATCACACCACCAAGTTTGCTGACGCAATTATATTTTCGGGCCAGCCAGCCATCGAAAAAGTCAGATAATGCCGCCAATGTATACAAGACAAATGATGTCCAATACCACCCAACAAGCAAGGTCGGAATAATTGCAAATGCCGCAGCAATACGAAAAGCGGACAAGAAGTTAACAAATGCTTTCATATGTTTTTTCTCCTTTTGTGTTAATAGAATATAATATATGAACAACAGTGGTTATTATATCACGTCTGAATGGAAATGGGCATATATTTTTTTTGCTGCACTTTTACCCAGGCCAGGTACATGTACCAGTGCACCCAGGTCGGCATCCATAATGGCACGAACAGAACCAAAATGCTGCAACAGTGCACGTTTGCGTGTCGGGCCAATGCC
Source organism: Alphaproteobacteria bacterium (assembly GCA_017505705.1). Lineage (GTDB taxonomy): Bacteria > Pseudomonadota > Alphaproteobacteria > Rs-D84 > Rs-D84 > Enterousia. Next base: position 20,499 of record JAFVOS010000011.1, on the reverse strand, counting down.
GTCAATTTCATCCAAAACTGAAGCTGTCATTTTTTTTGCACGTGTGGTGCGATGATATGTTATTACAAATCTGTGGGCTTCATCACGAACAGCACGCAACATTAAAAACAGTGGGCTGTCTTTTGGCAGATCATGATGTACAGAACCATCTGGTAAGATAAAGTGTTCGTCCCCATCACGTACAATGCCCTTGGTCACGCCCATGACGGGTATGCCCCCTGAATTTCGATTCGCAATATTCCACTGGGCAGGACCACCATCGACAATTATTAAATCAAGTTTTGGGCCACGTTCAATGGCACGTTTGATAAATTCTGACATCATTGCAATGTCATTGCCGGCACGTGATTTGTCCTGTAGTTTAAAATGTCTGTATCCTGATTTTTCAAAACCGTTGTGTCCAAATGTTATCATTGCACCAACAGGTTGGGTGCCAAATAGGTGCGAGTTATCAAATACGCCAACCAGGTTTATTTTTATGTTTAACCATTTTTCCAGATCAGGTACATTTTTGTTCCAGTCTGAAATTGCGCTGTACGCATTGTTTTGGCGTTTTCCACGATTTGATGTGTGGGTTAATGCAATGATTTTGTCACGTATAATTGCAGCGGATTCATAATCAGTGGCGTCAGAATATTTTTGCATTTCTTTGGTCAGGTCTGCAATTATTGGCTGACTGTCGCCGGTAAGTATTTTTCGTGCTGTACGCATGCTTTCTGCGTATTTTTCTTTGTCTGGGATGCAACATGGCGCCAAACAACGTCCAATCTGGTATAATAAACATGGACGGGTGCGGTTTCGCATGAATGTGTCGGTGCATGTGCGAAGTCCACAGACCTTTTGAATTGTTTTTATTGTTTCGTTCAGTGCCGATACAGAAGGGTATGGACCATATACATCACGACGTTGTGATATTTTGCCACGAAATTTCAGCAGACGTGGAAAGTCACCAGATGTTAATGCCAACATTGGATACATTTTTCCATCTGTTAACATTATGTTGTATTTTGGTTTTTGGGTTTTGATAAGTTCTTGTTCCAGTATAAGGGCATCTGATTCTGTGGCGACAGTTTCCCATTCGATGCGTGTGACCAGGGTTCGCATAACCTGTTTGTGCAGCTCTAGTTTTGATATATCAATGTACTGGTGCAGGCGATTGAATAAATCGCGTGCTTTGCCCACGTATAGCAAGTTATCATCGGCGTCGTACATCTTGTAGACACCGGGGGCATGTGGGGCATTTGAAATCAAATCAGAAAATTGAATATTCATAATCTTTATGATAGAATATTAAAGAATAAATAGCAAATGGAGGTCGTAAATATGATACAGGAATCTGGTCGTTCGATGATTGAAATGTTAGGTGTGTTGGCAATTATGGGTGTTATTACTGTGGGGGCAATTGAAATGATTCAGTTGGCCATGAATACCCAAAAGCGAAATACTGTGAACGAAGAAGTTTTACAGATTGTGACCCAAGTACGCAATATTCATGGGGAATACGACGATTTTTCTAATATAAATAATTCGACAATTTTTAATGCAATTGGTATGTCTGATACAAATCCATACGGTGGAAAATATGAGGTGGCGGTTGATTCGTCTAATCCACGTCAGTTTGTAGTTAGTATTACAGGACTTAGCAAAAATGAATGCGAAACATTTATTACCAAGGCGTGGTCCGATTCGATTGGATACAAAATGTCTAATGGAAAAAGTAGTGGTGCATCGGGATCGTGTACAAATGAAAATGGCAGAAATACAGTACAGATTACATATGGTGAATAGTTGTGTAGATTGAACGCCGGGGGTTATCATGGCAGATATTGTGACTGTTTCTAAAACAGATGAAGGAACCAGATTACAGCGTTGGTTTGTGCGTAATTATCCGTCGATGCCATTGCGTGAATTCTATAAATTGTGTCGTGGTGGACAGATTCGTGTGAATTCTAGGCGGGTGCATGGACGTGAGATTTTGAATGCTGGGGACGCAATACGTATCCCGCCGACAATTGCAGGTTTTGCGTCTGTGATGCATAAAAGTGAATCTGGTGACAGATTTGCATTGTCTGATTTGGAGATGTTACGCAAATGTATTGTGCACAATGATGATGATATTGTTGTGTTTAATAAGCCGGCGGGATTGGCGGTCCAGGGTGGAACAGGTGTTCGAAAATCTGTGGATAAGATGGCGGCCGCATTATTTCCATATGATAAAATATTGTTGGTGCACAGACTGGATAAAGAAACAAGTGGTTTGTTAGTTGTTGCAAAAAATCAACGGGTGGCACAAAGTCTGAGTGCGCAATTTCAAAACAAGACTGCGCATAAAGAATATTTGGCCCTGTTGCATGGTGATGTGGCAAATGGACGTGGCGAAATAGATAACTGGATGGTTAAAGGTCAGGTGTTTGATACCCCAGAAAGGTTAAATGATGGTACGGGTATGCGACCACAACGGGCGGTGACGGATTATCAGGTGTTGGCACGTGCTGGTAATTTGTCGTGGGTGCTGTTTTCGCCAAAAACGGGGCGTACACATCAATTAAGATTGCACAGTGCGTATACATTAAAGGCGCCAATTGTAGGTGATAATTTGTATGGTCGTGAAAAAAAGACAGATGATGCTTTGCGTTCTATGTTGGTGACAAATAACTTGTTTTTATTTGCGCATAAGTTAACATTCCAGCATCCTGGTAATGGGCGAATGATGACCCTGCGGGCGGCGCTGCCAGATTTTATGGTGCCAGTGATTAAGTTCCTGGAACTGCCAATGCCATAAGGGTGTATGATATAAACATGATTGCAAAACGTAGTGTGCTTTTTCAGATTATGCGTGTGGCGGGCCTGTTCTTTATGGGGCTGGTTGTTGCGGTGGTTGTCGCATTTAGTCAAATTAATCTGGAAACACTGCGTGGTGATGTTGTTAATGTATTGCGTGAATCAACAGGGCTGCCAATCGAAATAGATGGTGCGGTTGCGTGGAAGTTTTCTGTTCGACCACAAGTGGAATTAAACGATGTTCGTGTCGTTAATGCAGATTGGGCAACACATAAAGATGCTTTTTATGCAAAAAAAATTGATGTGACATTGAATTTAGTTTCTTTGTTCAGGGACAGGCCCACCATTCAAAATATAGTGATTCATGATGCAGTGACATGCATAGAAGAAAATGGGTCGGGTGAATATTCTGTTCAGCCAGAAATTCCTGAAAATGTACAGGAAAATAAGGTGGTTAAAAATGTCGAAGAACAGAAAAAATATCCGTTTAGAGAACCGGGGTTTGGCAAGGTTGAAATAGATAAACTTACAGCACATGTGTTTGATAAAACCTATGAGATAGATGGGGTTAGTTTGCGTTATATGAAACGTAAAGAGGGGCGTGAATATGTCGGTTGGATTAAGTCTGTAAAAAATGATATTGTCCCATTTATTGTTAGTTTTTCGGAATACAATGTGGAACGAAAAATTTATCCGATGCGTGTGGCTGTGTCGACTGGTGGTGATGCGCTGATCGCAAATGTTGCGTTGGAAGGAACCAGTAAAATGCCCATTGATTTCATAATCAAGGGTGATGTGCCGGATGTAGAAGCGTTGGGAAACTTGTTTGGTTTTGAAATGGAAAACTGGCCAGAAATATCGGTGAATGTGGCAGGTGGTGTTGATAGAAAAAAAATTGTTTTGCGTAAATCTTCGATTGCAATAAATGGTGTGAATGTTGATTTATATGGAGATTACAGTTGGGCTGGTAAGGTACCTGTTGTTAATTTGAGTTTGGATACAAAAAGCCTGGATTTAGATTCTGTGTTCCCGGGAATGTATGGGCGTCCATGGATTCGGCCAAAAAGAGATTTGAATGTGTTTCATAATATACCGCTGGGGGGACAATATTTGCGTGATATTACATTGAACATGGATGTTAATATGAAGCAGTTTGTCATATATCGTGGCTTTTATTTGGATGACTTATCATTGTCGTTGCGATTGGCGGATAACCATGGGCGTGTAAAGTTGGATACTGGAATCGCAGGTGGCAAGGTGCGTGCTGCTGCAGATTTTGATATTGATGTGGATGGTGTGCTGTATGCAAATGTTGGTGGAATAGGGGAACGTATTTTTGTTGGTGATATTTTGCATCAACTGGATGTGCCAGATCTGATATCGGAATTGCCGATAAACTTTGAATTATATGTCCAGGCATCTGGGAAAGATTTGTCACAGATTATGCAAACGATAACTGGACCTGTGCGGTTGTATTCTGTGGGTGGGGGGTATGCTCATTCTGCGCTGGTGGCGTATATGTATGGAACAGATTTTTTGACTTCGTTACGGCACAGTATTCAGGATTTGTTTAGTTCTGAAAAAAAGTATGATCAAATAAAAATTAAATGCGCAGCTGTTAATGCAAAATTGCGTGATGGACGAATCGAAACCGAGCAAGGCGTGGCGGTTGAAACAAATGCAATTAATATGCGATTGGCAGGAAATTTAGATTTAGGTAAGGAAAAAATGAAATTGGCACTGACGACGGTGCCAGTGCGTGGAATTAAGTTGTCGCTGACAGGCAAGGTGGTAAATTCAATAGAATTGTCCGGTAATTTGGCTGAGCCGGATATCGCAATCAGTGGGGCTGCGGTTGCTGGCAAGGTTGCGTCTGCAACAGGTATTGGATTGCTGTTGGCGCCGTTTACAGGCGGTATTGGATTGGTTGCTGGGGCTGGGGTTGGTTGGCTGGCTGGGGATTTGTTGGAAAACTGGCTGGCAGATACCAGTCCATGTAAAACAGCACTGGAACGTGGGGCGCCGGCGTTTCACGATGATGCGGAATGGATTAATGCACCAATGGCAGATTTAGTAATGGAAATGCTAAATAAATGATTTCTGAATGCCCCGAACGGGGCATTTTTATTTGGGGTGTTTTAGCCCTTGCACCGAATCGGGGTTTTTTGGTAAAGTTTAAGCAAAAGAGTGTAGGAAGAATATACACAGATAAAGGAAACAGGAGCGTATTATGGAGTTTTCAGTATTTCGTCAGGTTCTGATTCGTGCGCTGGGGCATATGCAGTCCATCGTGGAAAAACGTGCGACACTGCCGATATTGATGAATGTTAAGTTAGAAGTTGCAGATGATTTGATTATGTCTGCGACAAATGTTGATTTGGAATTGGTTGAACATGTGGCAGCGGATATTACCCTGGGGGGTAAGATTACAGTGCCTGTTCAGATGTTGTACGATATTGTGCGTAAATTGCCAGATGATGCAGAAATTAATTTTAAACAATCTGGGGATCAGTTGGTTGTGTCCAGTGGTCGTGCTGTATTTCGTTTGCCAACGTTGCCAGCAGAAAACTTCCCAGCAATGGCAGGCAGCAATCTGACCACAAAATTCCAAATGACAACAGGGGATTTGGCGCACCTGATTAATCAGACAAAATTTGCAATTCCAACAGATGATGTTCGTTATCATTTGGGGGGGATTTATTTCCATATCGCAGATGACAGTGGTGAAAAGATGCTGACAGCGGTTGCAACAGATGCACAACGTATGGCGTTGTGTGCAATGGCGGCCCCCGCAGGCAGTGCGGATATGCCATCGGTTATTTTGCCACGTCGGGTAATTGGCGAATTGTCAAAATTGCTGGAAGACGCCAATGTTGATGATGTAATGGTTGAATTGTCTGATACCAAGGCGCGCTTTACAGTTGGGGCGGCAACATTGACCAGCAAATTGGTTGATGCACAATATCCAAACTATCGTGTTGTAATTCCAAAGGGTAATGACAAGATTGCAATCTTGGACAGAAAAGCGTTTGTTAATGCGGTTGATTTGGTGTCTGTGGCCAGTGTTGATAAAACAAAATCTGTTCAATTGACATTCAGTATGAACAAATTGGTCGTTAATGCATCAAGTCCAGATGCAGGTACCGCAACCCAGGAATTAGATATTGAATACAATGGTGATGCATCGTTCACAGTGATGTTTAATGTAAAATTCTTGCTGGATGTGGCCGGCCAGGTCGAAGGTGAAAAATTCCAAATGGAAATGCAGGATCCTTTGTCGCCGACGATTATCAAATCTACGGAAAAAGATACGGATGCATTGTTCGTATTAATGCCAATGAGAATGTAAAACAATCCCGCCAAATGGCGGGATTTATTTTTATTATTATTTGAATTAGTGTGATTTTTATGATAAAATCAAATAAAAAGGTAAAGGGGTTTTGTATGAAAAAACAATTGAAACTTATTGGTTTTGCGGCATTGGCTGCATTTATAACTGTTTCCAATGCGTCGGCTGCAACGGCTGGATTGGCGGCGAATGCGGATTTGTGTGGTTTGATTAAAGAATTTCAGGGGATTTTTAAGTTATTGCGTACATTGGCGTTTGTTGGTGCAGGATTCTTAATTGCATCATGGGCATGGGGATATATCTCTGGCGGTAAATCTATTGATGCTATGAAGGAAGTAAAAGAGAAGGGCGTCAGTATGTTGATTGGCTTTATTTTGTTGTTTGGTATCGGAACTTTCTTGTCAGTGTTAAGTAGTGCAACAGGGGCGCAGGCTTTCTTGGATTGTCCAGCAGAGTTGTTTCAAGGATGGTAATAGTCGAAAAAAATAAGAACGCAGCAATTTGCTGCGTTTTTTTATATCGTCTTTTTAAATTTCTTGGCCGGTTTGGGCGTTGAATTTTTGATTTCCGATTGTGACAGTGTTGTTGCTATATTTTGGTGCGGTTAACTTTTTAACCGGCTGTTTCCAGTAAACTGTGCCGTCTGCTAATTTTACCGAGTATAAATTTTTATCACCACCCAATACAAATGCGACGTCGTCCACCATTACAAATGGGGTGGCAACGCTGATGCTGGTGCACCACAATTTGGCCCCGGATGTTGCATTCAGTTTGCAAAATGCATCGCCCAATCCGCCAGCGTATACAAAACCATCACGAACAATGATTGGGGCAACAATGTCCAGAACAGATGCGCCACCTGTTAAATTGCTGGGGCGATAAATGTCGGCAATCCAAATTATTTTTTTATTTGTTGGATTTATTTTAACAACTTCACCGGTGGTCAGGCCTGCATAAACGTATTTGCCGCTGCAGGTTGGTGATTGGTTGCTGGATACAGAATTGTTTGTTGGAAAACCACTGAATATTTTTCTTTTCCCATGCCAGATTGTATTGGATGAATCCTGGGTATATGGACAATCGGTGTTTGGCGCAGAATATGCGTCTGGCGATAATTTTGGGGTTTGTGTATTTAATACTGTCACATTATTTGTTGCAAAAATAGATGTACGTACCCCTGGTAAAATTGGATCGTGTTTGTCGCATGCATTCAATGCCAATGCAGACAAAATTATCAGGGGTATGTGCTTCATTATTTGTGCCTTTATTTTAATGTTGTTGCAGTTGATACAATAGATGCAGGGGCATCAGCGTCGTTGATAATTTTGTCCAGCCATTTGTTCGCCAATTCACGATTGCCGTCCGCCAGGTATTTTTGTGCCATTGTCAAAATTGCTGTGTAATAAAATGGTGATGATTTTGTGTCCATGTCAGATAGCATTTCTTTTACCTGGTCGCTGGTCATTTCGTCGCCTTGGATGCTGATGATGTGCAATTTTGCAAGGTCACGAAAATCACGTGTGTGACCGTCGCTGGCCAGTTGGTTTAATTTGTTGATGTCTTTATCAATCAGGTATGCCTGGAATAATGCCAAATCAGATGTGGCGCCAGATGCGTCGTTTGCAAATTGTGCCAGGGTGTTTGCGTCAACTGTTTGGACAGCTGCTTCATAGCGTTCGGCGGTTTGAATTCTGGTGTTGTTAATATGACGGACGCCAATCTGAAAACCAGTTGCAATAATCAAAACAACCAATGCACCAGCCAACATGTGACGCTGATATTTTTTAATGAATTTGATTGTTTTTTCGTTGTTTACTTCTTCCCATACTTCACGATACAGGGCGTCTTCGGCATGTTCCTGGCGTGTTTTCTTTTGTGGGGCAATTTTCTGATTTCTTTTTAAGATTGATGACATTTTATAAATCTCCTGTGCTTGATAAATCTTAAATTATGGTATACTATAAAAGTTATGAAAAAGCAAATCAAGAACACATTACCAGTTGCAACAAATACGTCGCTGGTGGCGGCACGTGGGGTCAGTGACGAATCTGGATTGGCCCAGTATATTCAAACTGTTCAGAAAATTCCTATTTTGACCGCAGAAGAAGAATATGAATATGCAACCCAATGGGTTAAAAATCATGATGCAGCGGCGGCAGAAAAACTGGTGGCCAGTCATTTGCGAATGGTTGTGTCGGTGGCATATGATTTTAAAAATTATGGTATCCCAGTTGGTGATTTGATTGCCAGTGGAAATATGGGGCTGATGCAAGCGGTGCAAAAATTTGATCCAGAAAAAGGTTTTCGATTTTCAACGTATGCAATGTTTTGGGTGCGTGCAGAAATTTATGAAACAATATTAAATAACTGGTCAATTGTTAAAATTGGTACGTCGGCAAATCAAAAACGTGTGTTCTTTAATTTGGCACGTGCTAAGCGGGCCCTGGGCATTATGGATAACAATATGTCTGATGAGCAGACAAAGAAAGTCGCAGAATATCTGAATGTGCCAGAAAATGATGTTAAGCGTATGGCGACACGTATCGGGGCACGTGATGTGTCTTTGAATGCGCCGGCACACAGTAATGACGAAGGATCAACAGATATTTTGTCGAATCTGGCAGATAACAAAATGAATATAGAAGAAGGGCTGGAACGTCTGGAATTTCGTCGTCGGGGATATGAATTGTTGCGTAAACATTTGGAGGCCTTGCCAGAACGTGATAGAGAGATTTTAAAAGCACGTCGTTTGTCTGATCCGGTGGTGACGTTGGAATCTTTGTCGCAGAAGTATGGTATTTCACGTGAACGTGTAAGGCAGATAGAAGAACGGGCTTATAAAAAACTGAGTGGTGCAATATTAAAAGAAGCGCAGGAATAGTTGGGAATGGGTGTTATAAATAAATTTAGTTTGGCAGCCTTTTTGTTGCTGATGTCTGGTGCGGGGGCAAGTGCACTGCAATTTGATACAGGAAAATTTAATTTTAAATTATCTGGATATGGTACGGGGGGAATGATTCAGCCAAAATTGCAGACGCCTGTATTTATTGGTGACTGGCGTGTGCGTGGGCAGATGAATTTTGCGCCAAACGATGAGCATAAGTTTGGGGCGGTGTATGCATTGGATGCGGCAGCACTGGATGATGGGCGTGCCATGCGTGAAGCGTTCGGGTTTTATGAATTGCGTGATGCCGGACGGATAGAGTTGGGGTTTACAGATTCAATTGCCAGAAAGCTGGGGGTTGGGTTGCCTGATGTTGGTGGGTTGCGCATTAATGATAGGCCGATATTTCATAAAAAGATTGTGCCAGCAGGGCCTGTTATTTCAGATACAACGCTTACCACTGGGCGCAGTGCGTTGCGTATGAATGTTGTTTCTGTGTCAGGGGGTGGGGCGCAATATGGTTTGTCGCTGGCGGGTATAACGGATGATTATGATTTTACTGTGGATGCAGGATTAAAAATTCGCAGGCCGTCTGGCAAGCTTAAGACGGCGTGGTCTTTTGGTGCGTCATTTATGGATAATCCGCATGGTTTCAGTACAGATGTTTATGCGCCAGCTGTGACAGCAGATTGGCGTGCGCAATTTACAGCAGGACTGAATGTTCAATATAACAGCTGGATTTGGGGAACGACGGTGCGTGTGATATATGATGATAATCCGGTGGGACCAATATCAGATGGATTGGTCGTGGGCAGTGGGGTCAGTTATGATCTGTTGAAATACAGCGTGTCGTTAACATATATGTTCTCGGATACGGGGATTTGGAACCGAGATGTCGATGATTTTATGGATCATATGTTAATCGGGTCGTTTAGATATAAGTACAGTGAAAATGTAGATGGTTGGATTTCGCTGGGGGTGACGTCTGAGACGCCATTTGTATCAGCGGGTATGCGGTTGACGTTTTAAAAAAATTTGTTAAAATATTTTTGAATCAAGAAAGGAGAAGTGATGAAAAAATTATTTGCTTTGTTAATGGCTGTTGTGTTGGTTGCAGGATGTACAACGGTTAATCCATATACTGGTCAGACACAGACTGCGAAATCAACATGGGGGACGGCGATTGGGGCAACGACTGGGGCCTTGATTGGCAGCAGAAATAGCAGTGAAGGTGCGTTGGTTGGTGCGCTGGCAGGTGCAGCAGTTGGTGGTGGTGTTGGATATTATTTGGATGTGCAGGCGGCTGAATTGCGTCAAGAATTGGCGTCAACCGGTGTTCAGGTTATTGAATCTGATGATAATATTCGTTTGATTATGCCGGGTAATATTACATTCAGAACCGATTCGGCAGATATTAATTCTTCGTTCTATCCAGTGTTAAATTCAGTGGCCAAGGTGTTGAAGAAGTATAGTAATTCTACGGTGATGGTTTCGGGGCATACAGACAGTACAGGCAGTGCAGATTATAATTTGGCTTTGTCTAAATCGAGAGCACAGTCGGTTGCAGCATATTTGCAGGGCCAGGGTGTAAAGGCGTCACGATTTGAAGTATTGGGTATGGGATCGTCTAATCCGATTGCGTCTAATTCTGATGCGGCGGGGCGTGCACAAAATCGTCGTGTGGAAATTAAAATTATTCCAAATAAATAAAAATAAAACCCGACAAATGTCGGGTCTTATTTTGTGTTAAGGGTGCAGGGGGCGTATTGTTTTATAAATGCTTTCTCGGCAGCCTTGTATTCTGATATCAATGATTTTATTGATTGTTTGTGTATATCTTTTTCTGGGGTTGTGTTAAATTTGCTTATCATCTTGGATCTGGCAATGCGCAGTTCGTGGTCGAATATCATGGCAAATGAGCGCAGGTCTTTGTGTAATGCGTAGTCAAATTTGCTTATCGCAGAATCAATCGCATATTTGCGTGCGTATAATGATGGTGCGCCCATGTGGTCGGCTAATGTAATATTTTTGCCCAGGTTATATGCATCGATGATTTGTTCTGTGTATATTTCGTTATAAAATGTCTTGAATGCTTCGTGTCGAAACAGGGCGATGTTTGCGTCAATGTTTTTTAAAACGCCATTCAGGCGACGTTCTGAATCTTGAAGTTGTTCACGCAGGTAAATTCGTGCATATTTGTACGATGTGTCATAGACGGTTTTAAAATCTGCATTTGGCATCATGAAATACGTGCGGGTAAAAACAAGATTTGGAATATTGCGAAACAGGCAAAAACATGCATAGCGACTTAACTTCATGTCCAGACCATATTTTTTTATCATATTGTATGGGGGATATGGGCTGCGAATATTGTATTCGTGATTGCAAAATTGTGCATGCTGGCGCAGAAATGAATATGGTGTTATATTTTTTGGTGTCGGTGTTGTGTCAAAACTTTGAAAAACGTGGCCGTCCATATTTTTTAAATCAAATGGTGGTGCAAAAAATAAATTGTATAAATCAGAATATAACCAATATTCTGTATCGTTTGTGTTGGGTAAAAATAATGTCTGTTCATCGTTAATATGATGACAGGTATTTGCTAGTGTTGTAAAGGTGATTTCTTTGTTTGGTTGCGTTGTCATTGGTGGCAGATTAGGTTGATTTATTTTTTGTCTTCGATATTTGCCAGCGAGAATAGTACGGATGATATCAGTGATTGATATGGTACGTGTTGGGCGTCGGCCAGTTCTTTGATTTTGTCCAGAATAGGACGGGGGATGCGCATATTGATTACACAATCTGATTTATTGAATGCCTTGTATGCGGCATATTCACGCAACAAAGATTCAATGTTCATTATAAATAATTGCTGCATAACGTTTGGCATATGCAATCTCCTATACTTTATACAATACCGGCGTACTTACAACGAACTATACCATTGTAAATACAATTGTCAATACAAATATATTGGCGCTGATATAGGCGGTTGTATGTATGTTTGTGGGGGCATTTGTATATTGTGTGATTTAGGTTTGATTTTTGTATTTTGTGCATATAAAATTGGCGTATATATAACAGTGGAAGGAAGATAATAATGTTAAAAAAGTTTTTTTATTGTTTGTTTGGGGTGCTTTTATTTATCGGCAATGTTCATGCTGAATTAAAAGTAGATATTGTGGCTGGTGGTGTAAAGCCGACATCGATTGCAGTGCAAAAATTTGAATTGGCTGGTAATGCAAGTGCATCTGATGCGGCGGTCATTCGCACAGTGGTTGAGGCGGATTTAAAACGTACAGGTTTATTTCGTATTGTAAATCATGATGCGTTCCCAGAATATGTAAAGATGGGCAAAATGCCAAATTTTAAGTCTTGGGCGGCAATAAAAACCCAGGTGCTGGTTCAGGCAAAATTATTTGCAGAATCTGGGGATAGGTATAAGTTAGAATTTTATGTTTGGGATGTTGACGGTAAAGAGCAAATAGAAGCACAATCTTTGGTTGCGTCACGCAAATCTGTACGACGGTTGGCGCATATTATGGCAGATGCAATCTATGAACGCTTGACCGGGGAAGAGGGATATTTTGATACACAGATTGTTTTTATTGCGGAAACGGGACCGGTGCATAACAGAAATAAGCGTATGGCGATTATGGATCAGGACGGATATGGAATGCGCTATTTGTCTAATAAAGAAGACTTTGTTATGTCACCACATTTTTCGCCTAATATGCAATCTGTGGTCTTTTTGTCTTATTATAATGAAGATCCGATGGTATGGACTTTGGATCTGAATACAGGTGAACAACGTCGTCTGGGGCAGTTTGATGGTATGACCTATGCGCCACGTTTTTCACCAGATGGTACAAAGATTGCATTGTCGTTGGTTAAAAAGGGGATTTCGCATATATATGAATATGATATGGAAACAAAAAAATTGCGTCAATTAACGTTTGGCTATTCGTTAAATACCAGTCCGTCTTATTCGCCGGATGGTAAAAAGCTGGCCTTTAATTCGGATCGATCTGGTCGTCAGCAAATCCATGTATTGGATTTAGAATCTGGTGAAGAAAAGCGTATTACATATGGGGCAGGGCGTTATGCAACACCAGCCTGGTCACCAGATGGACAGTTTATTGCCTTTACTAAGATTGCAGATGATACTTTCTATGTTGGTATCATGAATCCACAGGGCAGAAATGAAAAAATACTGGCTGGTGGCTGGTTTATGGAAGCGCCATCGTGGGCGCCGGGGTCACGACGCATTGTTTATTATGAGACAGAAAAAGATACTGACGATATTGGGCGTATCAGCCATATTCGCAGTGTTGATATCACTGGTCAGAATGTATATGATATTGAATTGCCAGATGATATTAATGGGGTAGAGCCGACCTGGTCGCCAAGATTACCTTAAAAAATGCCCAAATGGGCATTTTTTATCAATATTATTGTAAATAAGGAACGATGTAATGAAAAAGTTATTAATGTTTTTTGTGTGTGCTGTAATGTCGGGTACGCTGCATGCGGTGCCAGCACGTGTGGATTATATATTTGATGGTGATACTTTTTCTGCCCAGGTGATGTTAGAGCCAGATGTGAATGTGACGGTGCGTGTACGATTGATAAATATTGATACGCCTGAAATGAATGGTAAATGCGTTCTGGAAAAACAGATGGCTGTGCGGGCCAGGGATGTTTTATCTGCGTTGATTCCACGTGGAACCGTTGTTGAACTGGATAATATAAAAGATGATAAGTATTTGGGGCGTATTAATGCGAATGTGTTTTTGCCAGATGGGCGTGATGTGGGGTTGATTTTAATTGATAGTGGTTTGGGGCGACCATATAAGGGCGGTAAACGTAAGTCGTGGTGTGATTAAAAAATCCCGCAAAGCGGGATTTTTTATTGATGTATTTTTTTATGCACTGTGGCGGTTTATAGCCTCAGATATTTCGTCCAATGATGCGTTTGATGGCAATAATGGCTCAAAATATACGTTGGCTGTACCAGGGTGCATGCGGCCATGTTTGGGCCAATACAGGCCTGCGTCTGTGCCAACTGGTAAAATTGGCAATTTTAATCTGTATGCCAACAATAACAAACCACGTTTTAATGGAATTTTTTGGCCGGGTTTTGCACGTGTGCCTTCGGGGAATATGACCAGGGTGTATCCGTCCAGTACACGTTTTTCAACATCGCTTGCCAATTTGGTCATGTTGGTTTTGCCACGTGCACGATTTACCCCCAGCATCCCACAGCGCCAAAATGCCCACCCGTAAATGGGAATCCATAATAACTGGCGCTTCATTATAAAGAATGAATTTGGTACGACCTTGGATATGACGGCAATTTCCAATATGGACATGTGCTTTGATGCAATAATGGATTTGCCGTCCAGGCGTGTGTTGCCATTTGGCATTTGGGGAATGTCTGTGTCGTCTGGGGTGGGATAGTGTATCTGATATTTTATGCCACAAATTAAGCGTGCAAGAACCAATACGCCCGCAGCATCAGCAAAGACAAAAATGCGGCTTAATTTTTTTGACACCAATCCAATCAGCAGCAGTGGTGTCCATAACAAAAAGTATATTGGTAATGCGATTTTAAATAAAATGGTACGAAACATTTTCCTTTTCCTTTGTTTTTAACTTTCTTTTATTCCAAATATAGTCGCTATGTATTTTATATATTCTATTGTCCATCTTTCAAGTCTTTTTGCGGCAGGCATTCCAACCAGCATTGCGGGGCATGTGATGACTTCTGTATTAGGTAATTCGTGGCGTATCAAATATTTTGCACGATTCATGTGTTCTTCGGTGGTAATGATAACAATTCTGTCCAAGCCGGCATAGGAAACAATTTGTTTTATTGCCAGGGCGTTTTGGTATGTGGATTTTGAGTCGGATTCAATAGACGCCTGGGTTGTTATGTCGCCAAACGCTGGGGCGCCAGCACCAATTATATACAGGTCTGTGTCTGGATATTTTTCCAATTGTCGCATTGCAAATGGAATGCGGCGTTGATCCCCGGTCAGAACAAATATACTGTCATCTGGTAAAATCAGCCCACATGTGTTTGGGGCAGCCAACTTAAATGCCATGCCACCCAGGACAAATAAAGCCAAGATTAAAAAAGATGGTGTGAAGTATCGCATTTAGCTGTTTTTTAAAATGTTTAATGTTGTGCGACGGGTGACGATGATTGCAAATATTATGATTAATATTGGCAGTGTTATAATAGCACCCCAACCAAGTCCAGATAAACCCATCATGGCCATTAATCCGACACGTGCAGAATGTGCAGCCCCAAGGATAAGCAGTAATACAGGAATGGCGGCAATAAATCCATATACGGTGGCGCATAATGCAATTTTAGCGACAATTATTTGCATCTGGTTGGCAACAAAGCCGTCGGACGCACCAATTTGGTTTAATATTTCCAGTTCTCGTTTATGTAGCAATGCGGTGTTCTTGGCAATATAAGAAATTGATACACCAATCGCCCCCAGTGTCAACAACAAGACGATTGTCGATATGCCAATCATTTTCCAGCCAGCACTGGTTGAAGATTTCAGTGCAGACGCATGTGTTAAAAAGCGTGCGTGTTTAGAAATTTCTGTTTGGGCATCTTTTAAATCCGATTCGGAATTAAATTCAATTTCCCACATTGTTGGTAAATAATTTTTTAGTGCATTGCCACCGTTCGATATCCATGGGCGCATCAAATTATTCATTTCTTCGTTGCTGATTTGTCGGACAGATTTAATTTTGCTGTTGTTTTCATCGATTATTTTTTTTGTGGCATCGATTTTGTTTGAATCTGTGACCTGGACGGTTGCCATGTTTGCCCACTGGGCATTCCAGCGCATTACACCGGTGCCAATCGACAGGGATATGCCCAGCGCCAATACAGATAAAAATGTTAACAGACCCATAATTGTTGTCATAAACATTGATTGGCTGTGGACCAGTGAAAATACAACAGGTTTTTTCATGACTTATGCGTTCCCAATATTATCAAATTGTTTTGACAGTTCGGTGAAATAGTTCTGGGGTTTGGGGCCTTTCCAGATTTTTTTTGATTCGGTTTGTGTGTTTTTTTGTCCGACAAAACTAACCCGGTGGTTTTCGACGCTGATTACAGGAAATTTATATGTTTCCATCAGCTTTTTGCTGTGTGTTGCCAGGATTATTGTTGTTCCGAAAGTCTTATTCATTTTAACAAACAGTTCCATCAACCGATTCGCATTTTCGTCGTCCAGGTTTCCTGTTGGTTCGTCGGCCAGCAGGATTGTTGGTTGTACAATAATTGCACGTGCGACCGATACACGCTGTTGTTGTCCACCGGACAGTGTTTTTGGGTTTGCGTCCCCATATTTACCCAATCCGACCCAGTCTAAAACCTTGGCGACCAGGGGTTTTATTTTGCTTTCTGGTACGCCCCTTACACGCAGTGGTAATGCCACATTGTCAAAAACGCTAAGATGTGACAGCAACGAATATTCTTGGAATACGATGGCCATTTTTTGGCGTATTTTATTTATTTGGTCACGTGTCATATCGTTGGTTGTTTTACCGAACAGCTTTATTTGACCACGACATGGTTTGTGCAATTGGTATATCAGCCGCAGCAGTGTTGTTTTTCCCGCCCCAGATGCGCCAGACAGAAAATAGAAAGAGCCGTTTCCGATATTAAAAGAAACGTCACTAAGTATTTCTGGGGTGCCGTCATATTGTGCGGCAACGTTTGCAAAAGAGATTGCTGTATTATCTTCCATAGATGTCAGATTAGTAAATTTTTTTTATATGGTCAAATAAATTATAGACCGTTTACAACCGTTGTGACGTTTCGGTTAAGTGCCCAAATTTTTTCGCCTGTGCCCGGATATATTGGGTTTTCCTTGCCAAAAGATACGGTTTTGATGCGTTCTGGTTCGATGCCATAATATGTCATCATGTGTGCTGCGTTTCCGGCACGAAACGCCCCCAGGGCCAGGTTGTATTCGGTTGTTCCACGTTCGTCACAGCGTCCCTGCAACGTGACAGTGATTTCAGGGTGTGTTTTCATAAAATATGCCTGGGCGTCCAGGTGATCTGCGGCGTCTTCGGATATTTCAGCCGAATCGAATGCAAAGAAAACCTGTTCGCCGTCAATTTTTGTTAATTTGCCAGAACAGCCACACAGCATAAAAATGCATGAAAGCACTAATAATTTTCTCATTAAACAAATTCCCTTCGGTTGCGATTATAGGGATTTATTTACAATTGTGCAATGGGAAATTTTTTTCTGTTTGGGAAGATTTGTTTTTTGTGTTATACTGTAGGAAAAAATAGGGAGGAATTGTTCCATGAAAAAATTAGTATCAGTTTGTTTGTTGTCTGCCATGACATTAAGTGCGGCGCATGCAGCGCCTGGGTATTTAACCCGTAATAACGATGGCAGCTTTAATGTCACATATAATTATACGGACAAGGCCAAGTCTGGCTGGTATCTGGGTGGACGTGCATCGTTAAGTCTGTTGAATTGGACAAATAAGTACAGTGCAGATGACCCAGCAGCAGATGCGGCATTTAGCAATGATGAATATTCATTTGAACCGGTATTTGGCGGTGCGATGTTTGTTGGGCACAAATTTAATTATTTCTGGCGGGCTGAGGTAGAAGCCGGAATGTTGGGCCAGTTTACAGACAAAGACATGGGGATTGAATTCAAAATGACGGTTCCATACGTTATGTTGAATGGGTATTATGATTTTGTAAATGGTCTGTATGTCGGTGGTGGTATTGGTATTGCAATGCCCAAGACAGAATTAGATTGGGCGGCATTTGAAAGTGGCAATCGTTCAGAACGTGGCGTTTCGCCAATGTTTGGTGTGATGTTGGGTTGGTCGCATAAGCTGGATGAAAATCTGGTGATGGATTTGCGCTATCGCTTGGCTGGGTTCAGTGGCACCGAACATACACGTGTGTTTGAAATGGATGGTGTTGCGTTTACCAACGACATTGGGTTCGTGTTGGATAACTCGTTCTCGATTGGCGTACGCTATGAATTCTAAGGTTTTTGAAAAAAAATAGGAATATTTCAAAAAAGACTATTGACGCCGATTCGCAAAATATGGTATTATAGATACAGCAGAGAGAAACCATGAAAAAAGAATTAAGAATTTCAACATTTTCGATTGTATGTGTGTTGTGCGCAATGACATTTGGTGTGGCGGATGCTGCGGCACCGGTGCGTGCGTTGGGTGGTGCGGGAACATATTCCAGTGCGTCCAGTGCGGCATCGGCCAAGGCAACAACGGCCAAGCCTGCGGCGACGACATCTACATCGTCCAAGGCGGCGACATCAACACGTGCGGGTGTGATGCGTGTCCTGCCTAAGGCGTCAACAGCAAACAAGAATGTGTCGACATCAACGTCGTCTGGTGGGACGGTTGTGTCTGGTACACGTGCGTCGGCATCACCACGTTTGTCAATTGGTAAATATTTGCCAAATCGTGTTGTGAACAAGCCGACTGTTGATTCTGCGTCCCAGGGTGATTTAGAAGATTTGACCGGTCGTGTAAAAACACTGGAAGACAAGGTTTTTGATGGTAAAAACGGTCTGGAAGCGCAATTGATTGAATTGCAGGACAAGGTTGCCCAGGGTCAAACAGATTTGACGGCTGAATTGACTGAAATTGATGCCACGTTTGTGACGGTTAATACAGATATCGAAACAATTGAAAAAGATATTGCGTCATTGTCGGGTGATTTTGATACAGAAAAATCTGCAATGGCTGTGGTTGTTGAAGATATTAAAAAGTCAATCGAAGAAGTTAAGACGACATCCGGTACAGATTTTACAGCGGTGCGCACCAGTATTGATAAATTGAATACAGATTTAACGGCGTTGACGGCACGTGTTTCAGCACTGGAGGTTGGCAAACAAGATGTGTTGACTGGGACCAAATATATTACTGTTAACCAGGAAACAGATATTGTTGAATTGAATCTGGACGCTTTGACCGAAGAAATCAATACCAAGATTAATGCGGGTGCGATTGCGGGTGTGACAATTGATTTTGACACCACGACAAATACATTGGAATGGACGGTTCCAGGTACCCAGACAGAATATGTAAAGTTGGGCGATATCTTTATTGATCCATCTGAATTAAAGGTTGCCGAAGATAAGATTGACGGCATGATAACCGCAATTGATACACGTGTGACCGCTTTAGAGGCTGATGTTAAATCGCTGCAGGGCACTGTTGGTACGGGTACAATGACGGTTGATGATAAAACTGTTGCAACGATTATTGAGGCTGTAAACGCATTGGATGCACGTGCGGACGAAATTGTCAGCGCAACGGGCAGTGACAGTGCGGCATTGGCGGGTCGTGTGACGACATTGGAAACATCTGTTAATGATGCTGAAAAAGGTCTGGTGACGACGTATAACATTGCCACCACGAACAAGGCGACAATTGAAGACAGCAAGACTGGGCTGGAACAGGCGCATACTTTGATTGATAATTTGGATAAATTTGTCACCGATGGTGATGCGGCGTCGGATACGATGGGTCTGCCAGAATTGACCAAGGTTGCAACGGCGGCAATTCCAAATGTATCGACTGTATCGACCGAGGCAACAGACGGCAAATACGTTTTGACGGCGGAGGTTGCTGGGGATGTGACCACGTACAAATGGGAAAAGATTGCACGTGGCTTGCTGGATTAATAATCAGTTTTGTATCGGATTTGGGCGAATGTCTGGATTCGATGCATAGAACCAGGTTTTAATTAAAACTAAAACAAACAAAAACAAAACAAAAAAGGAAGGAAAAACATGAAAAAAATATTAACAGCATCTTTGGTTGCAATGATGGCGGTTACAGCTGCACGTGCAGATATCGCATCTACAAAATACGTTGATGATGCCGACAAAGTTATTACTGATTCTATTGGTGTTGTTCCAACAGGAAAAACAGTTGTTGGTATGATTGGTGAAGCGCAGACGGCTGCAACATATGATGATACAGAAGTTCGTGGTCTGATCTCTGATAATGCAGATGCAATCGCAGCTGAAGCATCACGTGCAGATACAGCAGAAAAAGCAAATGCACAAGCTATTGCAGATATGGATACAGCATATAAAGCAGCTGATACAGCATTGGATGGCAAAATCACAGCTGAAGCAACAGCACGTTCAGATGCTGATACAGCAATCAATACAAAGATTGGTGAAGTTCCAACAGGAAAAACAGTTGTCGGTATGATTGGTGAAGCACAGACTGCTGCAACATATGATGATACAGAAGTTCGTGGTCTGATTTCTGATAATGCAGATGCAATCGCAGCTGAAGCATTACGTGCAGATACAGCAGAAAAAGCAAATGCACAAGCTATTGCAGATATGGATACAGCATATAAAGCAGCTGATACAGCATTGGATGGCAAAATCACAGCTGAAGCAACAGCACGTTCAGATGCTGAT
>JAFVOS010000010.1 GCA_017505705.1 Alphaproteobacteria bacterium | reverse complement strand
GTGCTGCCATACGCAACTGTGTGTGATGCCTTATACGTACCACCGGCACATTTATCCCAGTTGCTGCTGTTATCACCGGCTGTACCAATGTAATAACCACCAGTTACTGTAATCTTACAACTTGCGCTGCCTGCGTGTGACGCCGCTGTTGTACCACTGTTCGCATATCCTGTTGGGCACGCTGTACAAGTGGACGCCCCAGCGTTTGAGTACTTATTATCACCACACACTGCCGGACATGCTGAACTTGCACTGGTACCATAGCATCCCGCAGTAATGTTTGAACATGATGTTGCACCTGCGCTACTGTACTTACCTGCACCACATGCTGTCTTTACACCACTTGAACAGTAATTACCTGCTTCGCACTTCGTCTGGCCGGTACGTGTTGTTGATGTGCCACCGGTTGTGTAATAACCACTGGTTACGTCTGTACAGCTGCTTGCGCCAGATGACGAGTATTTAGTATTACCACCACACGCCGTCTGTGAACTTGCACCTGCTGGGCAGTAATATCCAGCCGAACACGTAGTACAACTGGAAGAGCTTGTCCCACCAGTAGAAGAACGATATGTTCCCCCGGGACAATTTTGTGCATTGGCTGTGCCACCGGTGCAATATTTTCCCTTGGGGCATATTGTACACGCATTACCAGCCTGGGCGGTGCCGTTATATGACCCATTGTATGTCATATAATATCCCGCTGCGCATGATGTATATCGCTTGGTAGAGCATGTATACCCCGCACCAAATGCATTCCCAATAAAAACTAAACTGAAAAACACCGCAAAAATGCGCAAAAATCTAGACATTTCCCCACTTTCCTTTCTCTATACAAGACAAGTGTAGAAAAAACAACACAGGTAGCGCAAGTAAAAAATACCCAATTTTTATTTTTTTACTTTTTACATTGTGTGGATTCGTGTTTGCGAAAATATAAATTATATGTAATTATTAGCACATGAACCTGATTGCACCAATCTTGAACGATGTACAAATGTCTGCATTTAATGCAATTGAACATACTGCATCTAATATACTAATTCTGGGCCAGGCCGGTACCGGTAAATCAACATTTGTTAATTTCTTAAAGTCTGCATCAAAAAAACGTATTGTGTGCGCATGCCCAACAGCGGTTTCGGCACTGAATATCGGGGGGCAAACGATTCATTCGCTGTTCCAGATTCAGCCACGTGACTTTATCATGCCAGAATTATTAAAGTTAAAGGCCAAGCCACGTAATATCTTAAATGCCACAGACGTACTGGTTATCGATGAAATTTCAATGGTGTCACCAGATTTGCTGGATGCAATTGATATACTGGCACGCATGGCACGACACAATAATGCACCGTTCGGCGGAATCCAGGTGGTGGCAATTGGTGATTTGTTCCAATTGCCACCCGTCATAACACGTGATGCAATGGGATATTACCAGGCGGCATACGAACATCCAAACGCTTATTTTTTTGACAGCAATGTTTACAAACGATCTGATTTTGTCAGATTTGATTTTGATATGGTTTATCGGCAAAATGATGGGGCGTTGCTGGAAAATCTGACACGATTAAGAAATCAGGATATCAGCGCACTGGAATTTTTTAATTCATGCCATATAGATAATCCAGAACGTCGTGCAAATGCCGTACTGATAACACCTTTTCGTGAAACGGCAGAGCGTGTAAACGCATCACGTCTGGCGCAAATCAGTGCCCCAGAAATTACATATACCGGTACATTGTCTGGCACGTTCCAGGAACGTGATGTGCCGGCGCCATTAAACCTGACGCTAAAGGTTGGGGCATTGGTCGTATTTGTGAAAAACGGCGACAAATGGCACAATGGATCAATGGGAATTGTTAGGGCAATGACCGCACGTGATATTGTTGTGCAATTGCTGTCAGATAATCGTGAAATGGTGACGGTAAAACCTGAAAAATGGGAAAAGATAGAATATTCACGTGACGAAAACGACAGAATTATCGAGAACGAAGTAGGGTGCTATAAACAATTTCCGTTAAATCTGGGGTACGCCATGACCATACACAAGGCCCAGGGAAAAACACTGGATGCGGTTGTTGTGGATATGTCACGTGGTGCATTTGCGCATGGCCAGACATATGTTGCCCTGTCACGCACACGTGGCGCATCAGATATTCATATTGCATCGGCCCTGCGACCACGTGATGTTATTTTTGATAATCGTGTACTTGAATTTGTGGCGCAGTATACGCAGACCGCATAAAATTATGCGCATTTTGTACCAGTTCTGATACCTTAACCCCACGACCAGAAATCAAATTGCTTGGTAGTGGTTTGTGTTCAATTGCCGCATTGACGGATTTAACAATTGCATTGCGTTCAGCAGCAAACATTATTTTGCCAGCATTGCTTAGTTTGTATGTATTTTTCTCGCCTAAATCAAAGGTTGAATGTTCGTCTGTTTCTGGATCTGGGGTGATGTCACGCACATTTGGCATAACCATTATGTGCTTTTTATCAAAATACATTGGAATTACGTTGTCTGCATTATCTAAAATGCTGCCATCAATCATATTATTATTGCGCAGCACAGCATCATGAACAGACATAAATGAAACAGATGTAGTTTTTAACTGACTTAATGGTGCCAAAGGTTCGTGATTTATTGCGACAATATTTTTCAAAAACAAATCAATTTCAGCTGTGGTATATCCGGCATCTTTCATCGCCTGTTGCAGCTTGCGCTGCAACATCAACATTGTTGATGTGCCCTGGCAGTGTGTAAAGAAAATCGCATTGCGTGCATATTGTATTGCAGTGCCAATGTCATATCGACGACCATATGTATTTACAATTCTGGGTTTAAAAATCTTGTCAAACAGAATCTGGATAAATATAGGCGATGGTTCAAATTTATCGACTGCTGCAATTTGATGAGCACGCCGTTCGTTATCACTGTCCTGTTCTTGGATAAAACGTCCGGCGGCACGAAATAATTCTGCCCGGTCATGTGATGGCACACGTGAACCAAATGCATAAAATACAGAATAAATATCAACACCACTAATACTGTTTTGTTTTAAAATTTCACGAATATATCGGCCATAGAAACGTGCCTTGAATTCATCTATGGTTTCTTCTCCGCCCAGTGTAAATACCGCCAACTTGCCCACAGGTATTGTTGCTGGGTTGCGAACGAATTCGTTTTCATTTAACGTTTTTGGAACTATCTTAATAATTTGTGCGCTGCTGCGCATGAATGTGTGGTTCATATATCCTTCCTCATCATTATGGCGTCTGTACCGTCATAGTATTTTGGCCGCACCCCAATCTCTTTGTATCCATTGTTCTGGTACAAAGAACGTGCCGGGGCATTATCTGCCGCCACCTCTAAGAATATATGTTTTACACCACGCTTTTTCAAGTCGCCTTCAATAATCCCCAACATTGCCGCCCCAATACCACCCCGTCGTGCATCGGGTGCAACACCAATGGTTATTATTTCTGCTTCGTCACATGTGGCACGATAAACGATAAAGCCATTCTGGCTGGCAATTATTTCGCAGCCAGATTTTTGCAAATCTGCAAAGTCCGCCGCAGACCATGGTTTGTGCGGAAAACATTTGGCATGTAATTCGGCTAAATTACCAAGTAAATTCACGTTCTGCAAAGTATTTGTCCCTCATTCTTTCATACATTTTATATGCAAAAGATGTGTCTTCTTCGGTATGTTCCGATACACGTTTGTCACCATCTTTGCGTTCTCGTTTTACATACAAACGAACCGATATCGGTTTTTTTAACGTAGAATCGTATTTACGTGTCGCAATAACATACGTATCATCGGTTGTTATAAAATATTTTCTGGTTGAACCTTTGCCCCATACTGGGTGCCCACATGGTGTCATATGCTCGGTGTTAAAATTTTGAAATTCTTCCTTGATATCATATTTATCGACCATATCCAACAGACGCCATTGATATTCTGGACGAAATAATTTCTGAAAAAAGTTAGCCATATTATTTATCCTTTGGTTGCTCAGCATAGCTGGGACGCAGGTACATTGGTACAACTGGTTCAATGTTCCCTGATGCTATTTTTTCTTTTACAATATTTTCCCCCAACCTCAAATCAAAGGGCTTATGTCCAACAGTGCGTGGCCATTCCATTTGCTTTGTCTCTAATTCTTCGATTTCCATTGTGCATGGATTTAACCCGGGGGCGGCAACAAAGAAATCGCCACGTCCCGAATCAATCGCAACAAATGCGTCTGGCGTTGCGGCCAGATACAGATCAAATAAACTTATACCCACAACAGGTATTTTTAATCCCATTGCCAATCCCTTGGCATATGCAATCCCCAGGCGTATCCCTGTAAAGCTGCCTGGGCCAACAACAATTCCAATCGCAGATATGTCGGTCCATTTTGCACCGCACTCAGAAATAAATTTTTCACACTCCGTCGGCAGTGCAACGGATTGCTTTTCAACCGCAACAGATTTGTATTTTCCATCTAATACAAATTCCAAATTACCGCCAGATGTATTAATAACTAAAATCATTTTTGTGCCGTCCTTAATTCTTGTACTAAATCCCAAAAGTAATGTGAAATTGTACCGTATTCCGATTGGCTTTGATTTGTTTCTTTGTCCAGAACATAAGAACGATATCTGGCATGATTCAGTGGTGGCTTTATCCCTGGGATTTTTGTTTCTATGACACGCATGTCATATTTATCACTGAACGCTAAAACAACATTATCTATCATTCCAGGGAATCGTGAGTTCTGCAGGCAAGATTGAAATTGCCATTTATGTTCACGTGCATACGTCGCAACGGTATTAAACAGGTCAATCTGTTGCTGACCATCACCAAAGATAACAGCATCCACAGTCTTGCCATTTAATACGATTTTATCTGTTTTCATACACGAACCCCAAAGCCGATTTTTTTTGAAAATCCAGCTGATTGACGTACAGACAATAATTCGTCGATTTTATCGCATGTAAATTCAGTACGTACATCTTCTGCATTATTTTCCAATAACGCCCGACGTAAAATTGCTGTTATTTCACGTTGTAATTGGCGCACACCCTGTTCAGATGTATAGTTTTGTATAATATGACGAATTGCATCGTCACTAATTATAATGTTTTCAATATCCCATCCAGTATCATGTGCCGCACGTGTAATCAAATGTTCACGTGCAATACATATTTTTTCATCAATTGAATAGCCCGGTATTTCGATAATTTCCATACGGTCTTTCAGCGCATTGGATAAATTTAAACTGTTTGCTGTTGCAATAAACAACACGTTGGACAAATCAAAATCCACCTCCAGATAATGATCACGAAAAGACTTGTTTTGTTCTGGGTCTAAAATTTCCAGCAATGCAGATTCTGGATCACCACGCCAATCACGCCCCATTTTATCAATTTCATCCAACACGATAACAGGGTTGTTTGATTTACAGCGTTTCAGTGCATCCATAATGCGTCCTGTCTGTGCACCAATATAGGTTTTACGATGACCACGAAAATGCGCTTCATCAGAAACACCACCCAATGATATACGTTGATATTTGCGCCCCAGTGCATTTGCGATTGATTTGCCCAGTGACGTTTTGCCAACACCCGGTGCGCCAACAAAACACAGTATTGAACCCTGGTTTGATTTTGTTTTCTTCATTACTGCAATATGTTCCAAAATGCGTTCTTTAACCCCCTGCATTCCAGAATGTTCAGAATCCAAAATTCCACGTGCCACACCTAAATCGATTTGCGTTTTATCAGATTTATCCCATGGCATCGCCAGCAGTTCATCTAAATATGTTTTCAGCAATCCACCTTCGTTTGACATTGGGGATAAAGACTTCATTCGCTTCCATTCGTTCATTGCCTTTTCTTTTGCCTCACGTGGCAGGTGTGATTTTTCAATTCGTTTGCGAATGTTTTCAGAATCCATTTCCAGGTCATCTTCGCCCATTTCACGCTGGATGGCGCGCATTTTTTCTTGCAGAATTGCTTCTCGGCGACCTTTTTCCATTTGTTGATGAATTCGTTTGTTAATAGATTCTTCAATTTTTGCTGTTTCTGCCATCAGATTAACCTGTTCCATCAGGATAATCAGTTTTTCACGCCATGACGTCGCACTTAAAATCTTAAGGGCAGGTTCTGTATCTATTTCCAATGTTTGAACAACATAGTCTATGAATGCCGGCAACGGATAGTTTTGTACAACGTTGCGCAATTTTTCAATTTTAAACTTTCTGGTGCCGGCCAAAAACTGCATGTTTTCTGCAATTCTGTCACGCAACGCAATTGTTTGTTCATGTGTGGTGTCATCTTGAACAGCGATTGGTTCTGTATTTCCTATAAACAGTCCATCTGCGATAACAACATCACTGATTTTAACAGCATCAGTTGTTCGAACGATTGCATGTACGGCGCCATCTGGCATACGCAAAACCTGGATGATATCACCAATTGTTCCGACATCGTATATATCTTTTGTTGATGCTGGATAATTCCATGTGCGCTGTGCGACCAATACCAGACGCTGTCCCATTTTTGCAGCAGATTCAATACATGCAATTGATGTTTTATTATCGATGTACACCGGCACCGTCAGGCCCGGATGCACCACAAAATCCCGAAAAGGTAATATATATTGTTTCATAGCCAATTAAATATAATACATTTTATTGATAATTCAAGAACTATGAAATCCCAAAAATGTTATATTTTGCTTTTTATTCCCCTTGCGTTAGTTTTCCAAAAATGTCAAAATGGAATCAGGTTCTTATGGACTCACAGAACCATAACAAGCATAACAAAGGATTCGATTATGCGTCAGGGAAAAGTAAAATGGTATAATGGTAAAAAATGTTTTGGGTTTATTACACCAGATACCCCAAACGAAAATGGCAACACAGATGATGTATTTGTTCATTCCAGTTCTTTAAAGGCAGCTGGCATACGCTTCTTGAATGAAAACGATATCGTTGAATTCGAAGAAGAAGTTCGCAATGATAAATTATCTGCCACAACGATTACACTGATCCAGCGTGACGAAGAATCTGCCCGTCGTTTCCAGGAACGTCGTGCCGAACGTCGTCGTGCTGCCGAGGATCGAAAACAGCGTGAAGAAAAATCTGCCCGTCGTGGATTTGCGTTTTGGAAGAAATAAAAAAATCCCCCAATTTGGGGGATTTTTTAAAGGTGTTTATTGAAAAAAATAATTTTTATACTATATTACCAATGTTGTCGTGGAGGCTTATATGATACAGAATTTTACATTACACACCCACACCATTGGTTTTGATGGTCGTGACAGTGCCACAGAAATGGTTGCTGTGGCACGTTCTATGGGTTTTAAAACGATTGGGATATCAAATCACTTTATTGTTCATCCTGATATTCAACGCAGTAAATTGTATGGTGTCGCCATGGCCAAGGGGTATGCCAGTATCTATGCCAACTGTTTTGAACAGGCGATTGAAAAGTTTAAGTCGCATTACGCTGAACTGGACCGTTTACAACAAGAAAATCCAGATATAAAAATTCTGCGTGGGATGGAGGTTGACTATTTCCACACCAACCAGTGGCGTGATGGTTTTTCCGCCGCTCATCAAATTTTAAAGCCAGACTATATAATCGGGGCATCTCATTTTGTTGAATATAATGACTTTATTTGCAATGTACATGACATGGCATCTGTCGATCCGAAAACCTGCGACAAGATGCTGGTTCAGTATTGGAAAAACATTCAAAACATGGCGGAATCTAATATGTTTAATTGGATTGCGCATTTGGATTTACCACGCAAACGTGGGTTGGGAACGCATAAAAAGTGGCATGGTATCCAGGAAGAAGTTGTTGCCACCATCGCAGACAAGCGTACGCCGGTTGAAATCAACACAGGTGGGTATGGAATTGATTTAAAGCAACCGTATCCATGTGACAATATACAAAAAATGTTGGCTATGTACCATGTGCCAGTATTATTATCTGACGATGCGCATAACATCGCCCAGATTGGCAGACATTTTGATACAGCCGAATGCCAGGCAAGCAATAACGGGATAAAAAACTTTGTTTCATTGCAGAAAATACTTGATTTTCGTGGAAAAAAACTATAAAGTATGCGCGCTGGGTAATCAGAACTGATTAAACGACGGTGCTGTTTTGGTCCCGTTTGCGATAAGGATTCTGTTCTAAAACCCCCGGCACCAAAAAACCAAAATAAAAGGATAAAACAATGGCAAGAGCAGGCGCAAAGCGCAATACTCGTAAATTAAAGATTGGACGTTCATTGGGCGTCAATCTGTGGGGCCAGGCAAAATCCCCATTTAACAAACGTAAATATAAACCAGGTCAGCATGGACCAACATCACGTGGTGGCAATTCGTCTGATTACGCAAAACAGATGCGTGCAAAACAGACATTAAAGGGCTACTATGGAAACATTGGCGAAAAGAAATTCCGTGCCTATTACCTGGAAGCTGACAATATGAAGGGCGACACCCCAGAAAACTTGATTGGTTTGTTGGAACGTCGTTTGGATGCGGTTGTATATCGTGCAAAATTGGCACCAACTGTATTCTCATCACGTCAGTTAATCAGCCATGGTCATATCTATGTTAACGGCCAACGTGTCAAGGTTGCATCATATCGTGTAAAACCTGGCGATGTTATCACTGTCAGTGAAAAAGCGAAACAGATGCCATTGGTTGTCTTGGCATTGGAATCTGGCGAACGTAATTTTGCAGATTATGTATCTGTTGACAGCGCAAACTTTACAGCGACATTTGTTCGTGTACCTGCGTTCGAAGACGTACCATATCCTGTACAGATGTTCCCAGAATTGGTTGTCGAATTCTATTCTCGTTAATAGAGAAAGGCAGAAACGAAATCCCGCATCAGCGGGATTTCTTTTTTGCACCGCTATATCCATTTTTTATCAGTTGTCGCAACCAATGATATAATCTGCAAAAAATCATGCGAATGCGTGCAATAAAAAACACCCCGATGGGGGTGTCGTTTTATTTTGTTTTTTGTGTAATTTTTTCAACCGTCAATCTGAAGCCATTTAATTCAAACGAGCGCCCCGCCATATTTTGCAGGTTTAATCTGACTGTGACATCTTGATAGCGCCCCAACAAATCATGCAAAAATGTATAGTTATTTGCTATATTAGACATGCAACCTGCAACTCTATGATGAATATAGAAATCATGTGTATAATTAATAGAAACCAGAACCCATGGTGCAACATAACCATCATTAAAAGCCACGCATGCCCAAAGATTATCACCCTTTTCATCGACAGGATTTCCAGCTTTATAGTATTCCCCCGTTGTTTTAGATGTCAAAAAACGCATTTCTTGAATGTTTGGATAGTGTTTTTGAAGATTTTGAAAATTTTTCTGTATAGATTCTGGGAAACCTATGACTGCACCACGATATGCTGTTGCCGACCTGCCACTGACAAAAATCCCATTCTTGTTTATTGTAATATATTCTGTATTCGGAATATCTGACATTTCTAACCTTTTTTGCGTCAGTATACAAACAATCTATAGGTTTGCAACAAAAAACGCCCCTTTCGGGGTGCCTTTTTATAATGGGGCCCCGAATTTGAAACACCTCGAACCGAAAATATACAACAATTGCTTGATTTGTGCCCGTTGTTGAACGAGGTGTTATCGGAAATAAAAAATCATACCAGTAAGTTGTGTAACGTTCCTGATTGATTCAACATGACCTGTATATAATGTCATTGACAGACAATATAAATCTAAATAAGATTTTAAGTATGAAGAAGTTTTTCAAAACACTTTGTCTGTTATGTCTGCTGGGATGTAATTATGATATACCCAAAAAGACCAACCACACTGTATGTGGCGATATTTATTCCCTTGATTGGTCAAAAAAGCAGGAAGCGATTGATATATACAAAGCATGTTTAGCGACCTTGGATGCAAATGATAAAAAACACACAGATTCTATGTTGTATCTGGCTTATATCTATTTGTCAGACAATGAATACCAAGACATTGAATATGCCAATCAACTGATTCACAACGCAATGCAGATAATGGCCGCAGATTGCAATGGTGCGCATGGTACATATGATAATTTTTGTTATTTTGAATATTTCAAAGACGAGGTTTCTTGGCCGGAATATTTTAAGAATTTTGATGATGCCAAACATTTATTTCACATGACTTTGCCTTGTGTTTATATAGATATGATAAAAGAAAATGAAAACGCACTTGAATTGATAGAGGACTATTTCGGCAGTTCACGTGATGCTGCGATTGCGGGCATTTGCAAACCGTTTAATCCGTATGAGATAACACAGATAAGGCGTTTTGTTCAATCCCCAAGTTTTGATGCGTTGTCAAAAATAAACCAAGAACCACCGATCAATGGCACAATAAGTTTCGCATTAAGCACATCAAATTATCATGATATGATAGGGATGCTGACTTACCCAACTTCTTTTTTTCAGGGCAAAACACACGATGACTTATTCATAAAACTTAATTTTGAAGAAAAAAAGTTTTTTTATGCAAAAGATTTATTATCAGAACTGGCTAAATATGAAGACCTGGTTTTGATATATGATGCAATGGCAGACAATATCAAAAAATACTATACTGATGCATTACATATGTCAGAACAAGATGCGGTCAAATATGCTAAAATGACCGCATCCACCCTGATTTTGCACGAAATATTCTATCGTTAGTTTGCATTTAGAAACATTAGCTTTGTCCATTCACGACGGGCCTTTTGTACATCTTTCCTTTCAGACGCTTCCTTTGCGGCGGTTTCCCAATCTTTATTTTTGATGGCTTCAAATAACTTTGGCCAATACCGTTCAGAAAACCTGTTGTTTCCCATATTAAATTGCATATCTAACAACGCTTGCTGTACAGATATCGGCATATCTATAAAATTCATTATTTTTTTGTTTAATTCATTGTATGCAATTTCCAGTTGTTGGTTAAACTGGTTATAAATTTGATTTGGCGATATTTGTATGTGTGCATAATCATATTCTCTAAAAGTACCATTATTTATTTCTGATACCATTTTTGAATGAATATTTTGTTTTTCGGCTTCGGTTAATTCCGTACCAGTGTTTGTATTTATAATATCTAACTTTAAAAAATCATTTAGTTTATGTATGTTTTTGCCAATTCCAATTGTTAAATAACCTTTGGAATCTGTGTATGGACTTTTTCTGATTCCTTCGTGCGCCATCACATCATTCTTAAACTTATCAGTTAATATATTTTTCATATCACTTACCTTTTGTGTTTCTGGCTTTTGACCTTTGTAAACCTTGCTGCCTATTTTCTTGCCGTTTTTGTCCAGCTCTATTTCTTCAACCCAGCATCGACAGTTTGGATGAACGGGGATATCTGGTATATCTTCTTTGTTTTCATAGACCGTCCCATCATTCCCCAAGCAGTCGTCGCATGTGTTTTCGCCATGCTCGCTGTGCCATATCCATATCTTGGGCTTTATTTCAAAGTCTGGAATATTCAAAGCATAAGTTTCCAGACTGCGCTTTGATACATGGCCACCCGGCATCAGGACTTTGACCGGTATTGGCGTGCCAGAAACGACATATTCTTCAATATTAAAATTAAAACCAATTGTTTCAAAATAATCGCCGTATGCATCCAGGACATCTGCTTCTGCCTCACTTTTATCGGACTCGAACTCCGTTTCTATTTCATGCTGGGCTTTGTAGAACTGTTCCAATGTCATATCATATTCTGGGCGCATCATACGACCTGTGGCATCAAACGCCACTGTGCCAGGGTACAAGATGTTCATATACCTTGTTGCACGTTTATAAGTTTCGCTGTTTTTATCGCCATATTCGGGCGATGATATCAGTTCTTGTAAAAATTTTGGTATTTGCATTTCTTTTCTCCATAAAAAAACACCCGCAAATGCGGGCAATAAAAAAGACGACAAAATGTCGTCTGCTGAATATGTGTATTGTATCATAAAATGTACAGAAAATCAATAAAAAACACCCCGTCGGGGTGCCTTTTTATAATGGGGCGGATAACCGGACTCGAACCGGCGACATTTGGTACCACAAACCAACGCTCTAACCAACTGAGCTATATCCGCCATACTGAATTTTTCTGGTGGAGCTGATCGGACTCGAACCGACGAGTGCGTGTTGCATGTCATCAAGTGTCCCAACCAGAACCACAGATTCCTGGTGGAGCTGATCGGACTCGAACCGACGACCCCTTGCATGCCATGCAAGTGCTCTACCAACTGAGCTACAACCCCTTGCGGAAACATATTTTATATTTCTTCTTGCCAAATGTCAAATCAATTTGCTAATCTTTTTTTATATTTAAGGAGTTTTATATGGATTATCCAATTTTAAAAGCAGAAGTAGAACAAAAAACCGCACAAACATTGGATGTTTTGCGCAATGAATACGCTGGTTTGCGTACAGGACGCGCATCTGTACATCTGTTGGATGCAATTCGTGTGCCTGTTTATGGTGCAGAAATGCCAATTAACCAGGTTGCAACTGTATCAACCCCAGATAACCAGACACTATCTGTTACGGTTTGGGATATAACAAATGCGCCTGCGGTTGAAAAGGCTATTCGTGATTCTGGTCTGGGCTTAAACCCAATGACGGCTGGTGGTGTTATCCGTTTGAACATGCCGCCTTTGACCGAAGAACGCCGTCGTGAATTGGTTAAAGTTGCAGGAAAGTATGCCGAAGAAGCAAAAATTTCAATGCGCAATATTCGCCAAGATGCAATGGGTAAAATCAAGCGTGCCGTCACAGATAAAGAAATTTCCGAAGACGATCAGCGCAAATTTGAAGATGATATTCAAAAGGTTTTTGACAAGCGTGGCGCCGAAGTAGACGCAATCGCCAAAGAAAAAGAAGCAGACATTATGGCTGTTTAACAATATCATCAACAATTTCAGGAAATATCGCATGTTTAAATTATTTAAAACCAAGAATAAATTGACACAGCAAGAAAACAAAATACCTCAGCATATCGCATTTATTTGTGATGGAAATCGTCGTTGGGCAGAAAATCGTGGCTTGCCACCATTAATGGGGCACCAGGCTGGCATTGCTAACTTTGAAAACCTGGTTGATTGGTTTTTAAAGCGTGGCGTTTCAACTGTGACTTTCTGGGTGTTTTCTACGGAAAATTGGAACCGGTCCAAGGAAGAGGTCGATTTCTTGATGGATTTGTTTTATACAGAACTGAAAAAGAATTTAAAAAATGCGATTGAAAAGAATTTGCGATATCGTGTTATTGGTTCTCGTGACAGATTGCCCAAGAAACTGGCAAAATTATGTGACGAACTGGAAGAAAAGTCAGCGGAACACACAGGTGGTACAGTTGTGTTTGCACTGAACTATGGCGGCAAAGATGAAATTATTGATGCTGTTAATGCTGCGATTGAATCTGGCGAAGCGGTCACCAAGGAATCTTTTGAAACCTTTATGGATACAGGCGACCTGTTGCCAGTCGATTTGATGGTTCGAACCAGTAATGAATATCGTATTTCCAACTTTATGCTGTGGAAACTGGCGTATGCAGAATTGCTGTTTGTACCGGAACATTGGCCTGATTTTGTAAAAAGTGAAAAACTGTGGCAATACACATTGGACGAATTTGCAAAACGTAATCGCAGATTTGGTGGTGGCAAGAAAGCCAACTATTCTGGCAAAGGTAGAAAATAATAAAGGATATCATATGTCTAAGAACACAATTCAGCGGATATTTGCGGGGGCAATTATGGCACTGATCGCTGGGGGGGCGGCTGTGCTGGAATATTTTGGTTTTCCTGCGGTACGAATTCTGGGGATAATTATCGTATTGATGATGATTGTTGAAATGGTATTGTGTATGAAAAAGACAGGCAAAGATTGTCTGAAAAAAGATGGTGTTGCATTTTGTGTATTCTTGGCATGGCTGTTTGTGATGCTGGCGGCGATTAACAAGGTTGGTGCACGTCCACAATTGGTATTGCAACTGTTGTTAATTATCTGTGCCGCAGACATTGGAGCATGGCTGTTTGGGCGTATGATTGGCGGCGACAAGATGTGGGAACGTATTTCTGCCCACAAAACATGGTCTGGGCAAATTGCAGGAATCGTATGTGGTGCATCTGTATACGTGGCATATGCAATGTTTCGTGGATTGCCGTTTATGTCGGCATTTGGCATGATCTGGACAGGTATCAGTGTCGCATTATTGTCCCAGTATGGCGATTTGACCGCCAGTTGGATTAAGCGCAAAATGGGTATCAAAGATTTTGGTAATATCTTGCCTGGTCATGGCGGTATGCTGGACAGATTTGATGGTTGGATTTATGCGCTGCCACTGGTCTGGTTGACAATGTTATAAGTATCATTATTACAAGGTAAAGGAAGAAAAACATGCAGACTATTTTA
The DNA here is from genome assembly GCA_017505705.1 of Alphaproteobacteria bacterium. Lineage (GTDB taxonomy): Bacteria > Pseudomonadota > Alphaproteobacteria > Rs-D84 > Rs-D84 > Enterousia. The sequence goes on along the minus strand of JAFVOS010000010.1, from coordinate 58,732 downwards.
ACCATCATCGCATTATTGATTGTATTGGGCGTTGTGGTTTTTGTACATGAACTGGGGCATTTTTTGGCTGCACGTTGGGCTGGTGTGCGTGTTGATACTTTCTCAATTGGATTTGGACCTGCGCTTTTAAAATGGACAGATCGTCGTGGTACGGTATGGAAACTGGCATGTTTACCATTGGGTGGATATGTTTCTATATACGGCCAAGAAGATATGTTTAACCGCAAAAAATACGCAGATTTAGACGCAGATAAAAAGCGTGGACATTATCTGTCGGTGCCGGCCTGGAAACAGTTTATAATTATTGCGGCTGGCGTCACGATGAATTTTATTTTGGCATGGATAATATATACATCGCTGTTTATGTTCCAGCCACGTTTGGTTGGCAATTCCCAGTTGCCTGTTGTCGGCCAGGTTATCCAAGAATCTGTTGCGTTTAATGCCGGGGTTAAGCCTGGGGACATAATCGTAAAAATAGATGATGAAAATATTTCTAACTGGGGGGATTTAATCATTGCCAAAGAACTGGCATCAAATCGTGATGCAAATGTTATGATTGCACGTGGTGATAATTTGGTAAATGTGATATTAAGTCCTGCGGACAGATGGGGCATGGTCGCCGATGGCAGCAAGAAAGCAGATCCAGCACGTCAAAATATTTTTCGTGCTTTGTATTCTGGTGCACGTAAAACATACTATGAATCCAAGACATTGGTTGTCGTGTTAAAACAGATTGTGACCGGCGAACGTTCGTCTAAGCAGTTGGGGTCGTTTATTACAATTGCCCAGTATTCTGGTGCTGCAATGTTGGCAGGGTTCTTTACATTCCTGTCGCTTATTGCATTACTGTCTGTGAATTTAGCAGTCATTAATTTATTACCACTTCCGGTGCTGGATGGTGGGTATTTGCTGATATTGATAATCGAAGGTATAACCCGTCGCAAATTACAGGGACGCGGCATGGAAATTGCGATTATGGTTGGCTGGTTGTTGATACTGGGGTTGTTTGTATTAACAATGTGGAATGATTTGGCACGTGTATTTGGGTGGAACTAGTTATGAAGTATAAAAACTGTTTGGTATTTGCGCTGATATTGTCTGTTGTTGTGCCTGCGTATGGTGCGACGGTTTCACGTATTGATGTTTCTGGCAATCATCGCATGGATGCAGAATCTATCAGGATTTTGTCTGATGTCAAGGTTGGGGATAATGTTGGAACGCATCGTGCAAACGAGATTGCCAAGAAACTGCAATCATCGGGCTATTTTTCTAAAATCAGTGTCCGCATGTCTGGCAATGTGCTAAAAATTGATATATCTGAGGCGCCAATAATAAACATGGTCACCGTCGAAGGGAATGACGAAATATCAACAGACGATTTGAAAAAGGAAATCAGAACCAAAGAACGTGCGTCGTATGATGAATCTGAAATTGGTGCGGACGTTCAGCGCATGTTAACAATATACCAGCGCAAGGGGTTCTTTGGTACAAAAATTGAGCCACAAAAAATAGAATTGGATGACAATCGTGTAAATGTTGTGTACGAGATTACCGAAGGCCACCCAACATGGATTACAGACATTAAATTCGAAGGAAATAAAAAATTTAATGACCGCACACTGCGTGGCGAGATTTTATCTCGTGAACATGCGTGGTGGCGTTTTATGACGCAATTTGACACATTTGACGAAGACAGAATTCAATACGATGCCCAAATGTTGCGTCAATTTTACCTGCGTAACGGTTATGTTGATTTTAATGTGACAGATACAAATGGTGTTTTTACCCCGGATCGTGAATATTATTCTGTCACATTCACTGTTAACGAAGGTGCAAAATATAAAATTGGAAAACTGTCCATCGACAACCCATTCAGTGATATCCCTGATGATGTATTAAACGAAACAATTGTCATGAAATCGGGCGACACATACAATGTTGATGACGTTGAAGAAACCCTGATGGATATGCGCAGTCGTATTGCGGACTATGGTTATGCCTTTATTAATGTTGAACCAATACCGCAAAAGAATGCAGATGACAAAACAATCGATTTAAAATTCAAGATTCAAAAAACAAATCGTATTTATCTGAATTCGATAAATATTCTGGGCAATGTCCGCACATTTGATTCAGTGATTGAACAATTGATGCCAATGCGTGCGGGCGATCCTTTTTCATTCCAAACAATCGAAGAAGCACGCCAGAAATTAATGCGCACACGCTATTTCAAAGATGTCCAGATGGTGCCCACACGTGTGGCGGGCGAAAATATGATGAATCTGGATGTTCGGGTCGAAGAACAGCCAACAGGCGAATTGTCTGGTGGTTTTGGCTGGTCAAACATTAACGGCTTCATGATTGATGCAGGGATTACCGAAAATAATTTCATGGGGCGTGGCCAGATTGTACAACTGCGTGCATCAATTGCCGAATATCAGAAACAGGCGTTGTTCAGTTTTACAGAACCATATTTGTTTGGTCGTCAATTGTCTGGTGGGTTTGATGTGTCATATACAATGTATGACTATTCATCGCTTGGTGGATTTGGATATGATCGTGATTCTTTGATGGTGGCGGGTCGTTTGGGGTGGCGTTTGACCGACCATTGGACGCAAAGTGTACGTTTGTCTGCATCGTTTGATCAAAACTATGATATCCAGGCCGAAGATGGCTGGCAAGATGCAACATTGTTCACATTGGGAACCAGTTTGCGTTATCATAATCTGGACACGAATTTTGAGCAGAACACCCACACCGGTATTGTGGCGAATTTAGGATTGGCATATACCGGATTTGGTGGCACAGAATCATTTATGCGATACAGTGGTGATATTATCGGTATGGTAAAGTTTTTTGATGATCGCTGGCAACTGCGCTCATCGTTGGATTTCGGTTATATTCAGCCACTGGACGGCGATTATGTATCACGTGTATACCGTTATTTCTTGGGTGGTGAATCTTTGCGTGGATTTGACGTTGCTGGTGTTGGATCACGCAATTGGTTCTACAGTACATATGCGCTGGGCGGATTGTGGAAAATTAATGGTTCGACCCAGTTAAACTTCCCAATATTTATCCCCGATGAATACCAGGTCAAAGGGTTTGTCTTTGCCGACTATGGTATGCTGGGTAAACCGCCAGAAAAAGAATATACATTTATGGGGCGCCCAAATCATATCGACGATAATATACGTACATCCGTTGGTGTTGGTATTTACTGGAATACGCCAATGGGGCCAATGAATTTCAGTTGGGGTTGGCCGCTAAAGATGACAGAATATGATCGTGAACAAAGATTCCTGTTGTCGTTCGAGACCCAGTTTTAGTCTTGACGATATATGTGGATTTTTCTTATAATCAAAGAAAAAGGAAGGAGACATACGTGAAAAAAGTATTTCTGGGATTATTAGTTGCATTATGTCTTGCCGGCTGCGGCCAGGTTTATGATCGTGAACCTGTTGGTGTTGGTTATGACAATAATGAATTAAAGTTAAGCCCATGCGCCTGCATCATGGTGTACCAGGCTTAATAATTTTTCCACCGGACAACATACGGGGGGATTGTTTTGAGATATCCGGACAATTTTAACACATCTGCATTTCCTGCGGGGCCACGCATTGCATTGTCCCGGGTGATGGGTATTGGCGTAATGATTGTCTTTGTGTTAATAATGATTGTCGGGGGGCTGATTGCGTGGGCATCTCGGTCACAGATGATACATCCATTTTTGGTGTCGATTGATAATTTCACTGGCGCCTGGCAGGTTGTTGGACACGATCATGGTGAACGCACTATATCACGTAATCGTGCGATGCAGGAATCTGTAATTGCGAAATTTACCAAGAATTGGTTTTCTGTATCTGCAAATGTGTCTGAAAATGATGATATGTGGTATGGTTTTTCTGAAAAATCAGAATGTAATTCAGATAATGTCCCTGATCGTGCCCAGATATATTGTAACGCCAGCGAAGATTTGTATAATAAATTTATAAATAATATCGTTCCTGGTTATCGCATACTGGCCGAAAATGGGACGACGTGGTTTGTTGATACAGATGACATATATGTTTCTGCCACCGGTGATGTCACCGACACAGGCGGCACATGGCGTGTAATAACAAATATCAAATCAAATATTGGTGATATTATACCTGTGATATCATATGTGACACTGGGGACGGATTATGAAAACTATCCACAGAATATGGGTTTTTATATAACAGATTTTAATGCGTACAAGACAGTGAATAATATATGAAAAAGCTGATAATGTTTTTTTCAGGATTGATATTATTATGCCTGACATTTGGCATGATTGTTGTTGGTGCTGCAATATATGATACTGCGTCCCAGCAAACTGTTGATACGTTCTTTTTCCAGCCATCAAATTTGTCGTCTGAACGCATTGGTGTGCCAGCGGCAATTTCGGATTTGAGTAATGACAAGATACGTGAAATGCTGGTTGAAAAATTTGTGACAGAATATTTCTATGTTATACCAGATATGGTCAATGTCACCCAGCGTCTGGGGGGGCAAATTGGTCTGCGTAAAATGGTATCAGAAAATGTTTTTAACCAGTGGTTAAAGACCACTGGTTCGGACATTTCTGCAATGGCTGCAAACAAGGCTATGCGCATTGCAAGGCTGGTGGACATGCGTCTGCCCCAAGACAGTGAAAATTGGTGGGAAATTACATATGAATTAATAACATGGGATGTTCCAAATGATTTGGCGCACGATCCCATTATAACACGTGGAACAATGAATATAAACATGCGGTACGAGCCTGGATTCTGGCGTGATACCAATGGCAAAGAAATAGATATTGGCACACGTTTGGAATCTGGTGATGATCCTGCATCATTGTTTAAATTTCGTGTGTTTGACGTATTGGTGGACTAGAAAGATATGATAAAAACGGCATGGATATTTTTAATATCAATTTTAACGGCATCTGGCGTTTATGCTGATGATTTTGATTTCAGTGAATTTGCGATTACCGATGCTGGGGATTCCGACTTTTTACTAGAAGGCATTGAAATTAATTCTGGGGCAGGGCCCATGGCTGTTTCTGGGTTTGATATTGCCGGTGTTATGCTGGGGATGAATTTTGAAGATGTCCAGACTTTGTTTGTTGATAATGGTGGTTTGTATTCTATGCGCCCCAAGAACAGCATTGTATATTCAATACACAAAGATTGGAAATATAACCTGGATTATGAGTGCAGACAAAACGGTATATATATACCATCAGAACTGGAACAGTGTGTTCGCACACTGGCCAAGAACAGGGGGTTGTTATATGCGTCTGAAATGCATTTGGTTCGGGAAAATACCGGTGAAACATTGGATGTTTATTTTACCAGCAATGCCACTGATAATGTTGTTTGGCGTGTTGTATATAAAAACGATGTTGATGTCCTGGAAGGGGACAGCGAGAAGTTCGTAAATCAGCGCAATAAAAAGATTCTGGCATTTTGGCAAAATGTTTTGGATAAATATGGGGCACCGAATGCAGGTACAGACACATGGGCGTCGTCTGATAATGCGTATGATCCTGTGATGATGGCATACTATGGTGCATTGGAATTGGTTGACAATGGCCGTCATGCCACCGACGAATCAAAAAATATACAACAGGCACGTGAAAACTTTAAAGCAAAACCATATGCGTTCTAGAACTAATTATCAGCGTGGCCTGTGGGCTGAATTTGTTGCACGTTTATACCTGCGCCTTCATGGATTTCGCATTGTTCACAGCCGATATATAACGGGGCGTAATACCCATCGTGCAGAAATAGATATAATTGCAAAACGTGGCAATCTGCTGGTTTTTATAGAGGTAAAGAATCGTCCAAGCCTAAGGACGGCCATCGATGCTGTTTCTGCGCCCCAGGCCTGTCGATTGCGTGCCGCTGCGAATACATATTTGATTCAACATCGGTGGTCTGGCGATGCACGATTTGATGTGATTGCAGTTTGTGGGTTGCGTATTTTTTGGATAAAAAATGCAATATAAATGTTGCACACAGTTTTTTCACGATTTATAATAAGAATGTTTTCACAAAAACACAAAAGGAGAAACGATGAAAAAAGCATTATTAGCATTATTTGCTGTTATGACATTGGCTGCCTGCACAGGTTCATACAAATCTGGCAATTGTGAATATGATTTCTTGCTGCACAAAGATATTTCAGTATCAAAAATCATTGGCAATATGACCGGTGGTTGTTAATAAAAACAATTTAAAAAAAATCCCCCGAAAGGGGGATTTTTTCTTCCTTAATAAATTGCATGGTATGTCGTACCACCCAGATTTACATTAATCGCACCAGATGCGGGACACGTCACCCCAGATGTATAGAATCCTGTATTACACGTGACGGAAGCAGATTTTTTATTATAAAGATTTTTAAAAAGCAATATCCAATAAATATTATCTATTTTTTCGAGCGTGGGTGGGCGTTTGCATATATGTTCGATATTTCTGTCATATTAATTTTGGTATATAATTGGGTTGTTGATAATGATGCGTGCCCCAGCAATTCCTGTAAGTTTCGCAGGTCTGCGCCCCCCGCCAACAAAGCTGTTGCAAATGTATGACGCAACGCATGTGGTGTCACATAGTCTGGTAATTGCATATAGTTTCTAAGATTTTCCACAACCTTTTCCGCCATTCGTGCCGACATTGGCAACCCCCGCACACTGCGAAACAGAGCATCTCCTGGTTCAGACGCAAAAGGACGCACAGATACATATTTTTTTACGGCTTCCCACACAACTGGCAGAACAGGTACCAGACGTTCTTTATCCCCTTTGCCGACAATGCGCAACACGTCTGGATAACCAACAATATCTTGGTTGCGCAGTGACAATGCCTCAGATATTCGCAGACCGCACCCAAATAACACCAGCACCAACGCCCAATCACGTGCCGCAATCCATGGATTCTTTATGGTTGTTTCTGTAATTGCGTCATGCATATGTTCGACATCGATTGGATCGATTGCCTTGGATAATTTTCGTGGCACCTTGGGCGAAGATATCAATCCAATTGCATCATTTTTTATACCATATCTGCGCCCCAGATATTTGTACAGCCCACGCAAAGACGACAGTGCACGTGCCGTTGACTTATGCGACAGTCCACGTTTTTGTCGATCTGCCAGATATGAACGAAACATCAATGTATCTGCATGTGCCACATCATCAACAGATATAGCGGCGCCATTGAATTTGACCAAGAAATCAACAAAATCCCGAATGTCCGATTCGTATGCATCGGCTGTATGCGCCGAATAATTCTTCGTTTTAATCAGATATTCTATAAATTCTGTAATCAGTTCATTCATATGTTTATCGTATTTCAAATACTGCGGATACAGATACAGAAACCTGGGTGTCACGTGTGACAATTGTTCCTGCTGCGTCCACTGTGCCAGCGGTCACCATCTTAGACCGCATCAGATTTGCCCCAGAATACATCACATCATCGGTGTGTGTGCCGTATGATATTGCCAAGACTTTACCTGCACGTTTGTTGTCTCCTGCGGCCAGTGCGTTTGCACGTGTGCGTGCATTTTCAACCGCCGACCCCAGACAATCTTCCATTATCGGCTTCATCGTTTCTGGGCTGGTGAACATGCGCAGGTTTTCTGAAAATACATTTGTTTGGCCTGCAAACTGTGTCAAAATCTTTTCGATTGTTTCAATGTTTTTTGCGGAAATTTCAACTGCAACCGTTGTTTCAATTCCCAATGTGACAGATTTCTGTTCATCACGATTCCATTCTGTTTTTTCATAGGAATTAAACTGGGTTGTTTGCATTTCTACGTCTTGATTTTTTAAGAATTCAGTTATTTCTGCGATTTTGGCAGTTGCCTGTTTCATAGATGTTGCTGCAGATTTATCAAGCGTTGTCACACGCAGTGTTATCGCAACACGATCACGTGGTGCCGTCGTCAGGCATTCGCCATTAACTGCAATTGTGCGTGGCTCGCTTTTACGTTCCAGTGCACCGAAAATCAACGCCAAAACCGCCCCAGTACCAATAACGGTTCCAATCCATGTTAATGCTTTTTTCATTATTCTCTCCCTTTGATTAAATTTCGTTTATCCCAACATGGCTTTTTTAACACGTTCCAACGTTTGCTTTGCCACAGCACGTGCACGCATTGCGCCATCAGCCAATATTGCATCAATTTCAGATTTATTTGCCAATAATCGTTCGTATTCTGTCCGCTGATTTGCCAACACAGAATTTACCTTTTCAAACAATATTGTTTTTGCAGTGCCGTACCCCATCCCGCCATCACGAAACATTTTCACAAATTCCGCAGATTCTGATTCTGTTGCAAAGAATTTATACAACTGATAAATCGTAGACGTATCAGGATCTTTTGGTTCTTCTGGTGTTTTTGAATCCGTTATGATGCGCATTATTTTTTTCTTTAATTCTTTTTCAGGTGCCATCAACGGAATGATATTATCGTACGATTTACTCATTTTGCGACCATCCAAACCTGGGATTAATCCTGTATCGGATCCAATTACTGGTTCTGGCAACTTAAATGTTTGACCATACATTGTATTAAAGTATCCGGCAATATCACGTGCAAATTCTACGTGTTGTTTTTGGTCGGTACCAACGGGGACAATATCTGTGTTGTACAGCAAAATATCCGCAGTCATTAAAATAGGATATGTATACAATCCCATGTTAATCCCGGCGTCTATATCCAACCCCGCTGCAGTATTTTTATCCATTGCCGCTTTGTACGAGTGTGCACGATTCATCAATCCCTTTGGCGTCACATTCATCAGCAGAGTATTCAATTGATATATTTCATCGATATCAGATTGACGGAACAGGGCGGTGTTATTCAAATCCAGTCCCAACGATATCATCAGTGCAGCGATTTCATACGTGTGCTGTTTGATTTCAGATGCATTATGCATTGTGTTTAATGAATGCAGGTCTGCAATAAACATAAATGTTTTATGTGCCTTGGACCGGTCTATCAATGGTTTCAGTGCACCAATATAGTTCCCAATATGTGGCATGCCTGTTGGCTTAATGCCTGTTAAAACGATTTTTTCTGACATATTAATTACCTTTTCTTGTTATTGATTTTAAATAATTTTATTTGTAAATGAAAGCCCTAAATTTTCTGGGCACAATAAATATCAGTTCAGGCGGCAATGCGCCAGCAATTAAATTCAGAAAAGATAACGATATTGTTTTTCATACCAAGAATTATAATGCAGATGTTGTGTTTTTTCAATAAAAAGTTAGCTGCAAAATAATAGTCTTGAATATCATTGCAATATTTAATACTATGAAGACAAGGAAAAGGGGAAAATATGAAGCATATCTTTATCTTGTCTGGATTATTGTTGTTAAGTGCGTGTGCCAGTACGGGTGATGCGCAACCAGTTAGCACAAACAGCCGTTATCTTGAGGTGCGTGCATCAAATTCCCAGATAACAGGACTAAGTCAAACTGTGACAAATCGTTCAGAAATTGTTGCACATGCCAAGGCGATGGGACTATATAACCAGGATACATCTTCTGCTGTGTCGGTTGCTGGCAACAGATATGCAAATGCAGGGCATTCAAATAATGCGGATTCCCGGGACAAGATACCTGTGTTTAATAATCAGTACAATATTGCAAAAAATGCATTTGAAAAAATGTATGCAATTTATACCACCGGGTTTGAAGGAATAAGTATCGAAGATATCAAGAATGCATACATGATATCTGGTGGCAGTGTTGATGATTTTACATGGGATGCAACACTGAATGACGATGATAAAAATTCAATCGCAATGCATATTAAAACAGCGGTTGAAGCAGAACATTTGTTGGATAAATTTTTTGATAAAGATTCTGAAAATCCCGATAAATATTTGATTACAGACAGATCCCAAGATTTATCAGACATTAACTTTGTATCACCAGACGGAACAAATAATTTTTCATTTGTTTTAGATGAACATGGCGAAATTGTTAGCGTCAAATTATCTGGCGAAGATTATAGTCGTCGCAATCGTGGCACGCAATTTGTAAAAACAATTGAAACAGACGAACAAACAGACACTGTTATTGCAAGTATTGTTGGTTATGGTTTGAAAAATAAATTAAAATATTCTGACTTTGGTATGATAAACAAAACAACCAGTCGTGATTACACAGACGAAACATTGCAAGACATACTGGCAGACAAAAAATTAAACGTGTTCGCAGGTGGCTATTCTTTAAAGGCTGTATCACGTGAAAACGTTGTTGCAATGAACCAGGAAATGGATTTTTCTGGTACAGCCGTTGGTGTTGTCACCGGCAAGGATGGAACACAACAACGTATCGCATCAAATGCTTTACTTAATTTTAAAGATGGCACAGAAACACTGGATATGAATTTTTCTGCTGCTTCAAACGATGCGCCTGTGGATATGAAATGGTATCATGTATTCATTGTAAACAATGGTACAGATTCAGAAATCACATTTAGACCGGCTGCCCCCATCGGTGAAAACTATCAATTATCAGGTGTCACAGATACGGCCAAGACAATTGATAACTATGACGGTGCCAGTATCAAATACTATGGTGAAAATGGCGTGGCGTCTGAATTTGGTGGTACTGCTAAATATTATGACGGTGTTGAAAACGGTGTAAAAATGGACGTTGCGTTTGGTGGCGCTTTGGTAAAACCGTCTGCATCTGAATAAAATAAAAACCGCATTTTGCGGTTTTTATTTTCCCTTTAAAATACGTGCTTTGTTCTTATCCCATTCACGTTGTTTTATTGTTTCACGCTTGTCTACCTTGTTTTTACCATATCCAACGCCCAACAGCACCTTTAATTTACCACGATTGTTAAAGTACAGCTTCAGCGGAACAATTGTTGCGCCTTTTTCCTGTAATTTGCCAATTAATCGATTAATTTGATTGCGGTGCAACAGCAACTGGCGACTGCGTCGTTCATCAAAGTTCACAATTCTGGCCGCTGTTGGTAATTTCTGAATTTCAACCCCCGCCAGGAACAGGTTGTCCCCACGTCGCTGAACAAAACCATCGACAATTGTCACCAATCCATAACGAATAGATTTGATTTCTGCGCCTGTCAGGGATATGCCTGCCTCAATTGTATCTTCAATAGAATAATTGAACCGCGCCTTGCGGTTTTCAGAAACCTGACCAAATTTTATAATCTGACGTACCATAACGGGCGTTATTTTACACTAATAATTAAAAGATTGCAAATTTAATAAACGTTGATACAATCCAGTCACTAAATAAACAAAGGATTCTATTATGGAACACTCAGAAGGCCCATTGTATTCTGCCAGTTTGGTGCTGGATTATAAAATAAACGAACAGACCGTTGCACAGCCAGATTTACCCGAAACATCTATCTTTAAACGTATGTGGCATGGTTTGGGACGGGTCGAAGCATTGTATCAAATCAATCATACGTCAACTGCACGTGCAACCAGACAACCGTATTATAACGAGGTTAGGTTTGTTCCAAAATTAAAACCAGAATATCACACAGATGCGATTGCTCGTATTTTGGCACGTGAACACATTAACACAAATCTGCAAAAAATGGGATTTCACACCACGTTTGATGCATCCGCAGACAAGACCAAATTACCACATATGGTCGTAAGAGTTCCGTTAAACAGTATACACAATATACGTAAAATGCGTGTGTTTGGTCCGTACATACTGTTTGACAAAGAATATGTATTAAATCCAATTGTTCTTACCGGTCAGAACATTCGTAAACGCTAAAATAAAAACCCGCAATTGCGGGTTTTTTAATTTGATGAATTTTCTGTTTGTACTGGTGCGACGGGTGTATCCCCTTGTTCCAAAATTTCCTGGCGCAAATGACTTTGCTGGGTTGCCATATCTGTTTTGGCTGCAACCAACGCCAATGCTGCGCACAAAATAAAGAACAATGTTGCCAACCACGCAGTTGCCCGGGTCAGAAAATTACCAGCAGCTGCCCCTGTCAGTGCGCCGCCGAACATTGCCGCCGCAGATGAACCAGACATCCCAGATCCTTCTGACTTTTGTAACAAAATCAAACCAATCATAAACACTGCTACGATAACTAGCAAAACCAGTAAAATTGAAAACATGTTTTTTCCTTTGCTTTTTTATGTGATTTTATAGGGCATTTATTTAAATTGCAAGGATTTTCAGCAATTTTTCTGCCGCATTGATACTGGCGGCTTTTTTTGATGCGCCGCTTCCATCTGCAGATTTGCCCATTGCTGTCACCCGAACGTTAAACACAGGACAGTGTGATGCGCCCATCGATTCCAAGAACGTATATTGTGGTAATGCCCCACTGTCATTTTTCTGTACCAATTCTTGCAGTGCTGTTTTTGGGTCTTTTGGTGCGGCTTCATTTTGATGGATTAAATCCGTCCACAGTTCTGTAATAACCCCACGTGCCGCATCCCAACCACCATCAATAAAGATTGCGCCAAAAATAGCCTCCATGGCATCTGCCAGCACGTGTTGAATACGTCCGCCTGTCATATGGCCATGTCGAATATGTTGTGACAAATCAATTTGTTTTGCAACGCTGGCCAATGTGCTTGTTGAAACCAGCATTGCATGACGTCGGGCTAAATCACCTTCTGGTTCGTCTGGAAATGTATTGTACAGCATCATTGCCACCGTTAAGCCCAATACCCTGTCACCAATAAATTCCAGGCGTTCGTTATTGTGTTCAGAATCAGCACCACTCTGCGTCAGTGCCAAATTCAACAAATCTTCATTTTTAAAATTATAGTTTATTTTTTTCATTTTTAATTTATACCCATTCCAAATCTGCCCCAGCGCATTTTTTTACCCCATGACCATATTGACAACATTGGTGCAAAATAGTTATGAGAATACCATGTAAACCATACTTTCCCCAGCACATTGTCACGTGGCACATACCCGACATGCATACGGCTGTCGCCGCTGTTGTCACGGTTGTCACCCATGAAAAACAAATGATTGTCTGGAACTGTAAACAATGGCGTATTATCGGAATATAATTCATTGTCAGACGTTTCGATAATGCTGTGCTGAACGCCATTTGGCAGTGTTTCTGTGTATTCTGTCATTATGAATATACCACATGGCGCCTCGGTTGGTTTCCAGTTTCCTTCGGATTGGGGCAGTTTGTCAGCACCCGGCCCGCTGTAAAAATTAACAATTCTTTTATACTGATTGCTGCACATTGGACTGTACTGAATTGTATAGTTAAATTCAGCAGGCATATTGTCTACAAAAATCTTGTTGCCATTAATTTCAAAATTCCCATTTTCATATTCGCCACGTTTTGGTTCTTTGGGTAATACGGCCCACACATATGGTCGTGGATTTTCACGTTTAACCTGTTCGCCATTAATGTGCAGCCGGCCATTTATCATCTGAATTTTATCACCTGGTTTACCAATCAGTCTTTTGACATAGTCCTGACTTTCATCTACAGGGTTTCTGAAGACAACAACATCACCTGTTTCTGGTTCGCTTGCCCAGAAACGTCCATTCCACAATTTCCAAGATCCAAAAGGAAAAGAATATCTGGAATATCCATATGACCACTTGGTCACAAAAATATGGTCGCCAACGTGCAATGTTGGAATCATAGAACCCGATGGAATATTAAATGGTTCTAATAACAAACTGCGAAATATAATCGCAATCAAGCCCCCATAAAATATAGTGTTAAACCATTCACGTGCGACATTTTTATTTTTTGCGGGCATAATGCAATCCTTAATTTGTACAGGGGGTATTTTAGACCTTGAAATCACTTAACGCAAGTTATAATATGCATCACATGATATCATTAAGTTCAGTTATTTTTAATGGAATGGATGCAACCAGAATAGACGTCCAGGTTCAATTGGCATCGGGTCTGTCCAAACCAGAATTCAATATAATTGGCTTGGCTGACAGGGCTGTCAAAGAATCTGCAGAACGTATACGTAATGTTTTATCTGCATTGAATTTGACACTGCCACCCAAAAGGTTGACTGTAAACCTGTCGCCGGCTGATGTTGAAAAAAGCGGTTCTCATTTTGATTTACCAATTTTATGTGGAATATTATGTGCAATTGGCGTCTTGCCCGAAGAACAATTGTCCAAATATTTAATCCTGGGCGAAGTAGGGCTGGACGGTGCAATTGTAAAAACAGATGCTGTCTTGCCGGCTGCGGTGTGGGCAAACAAAAATGGCTTAGGGTTGATTTGTCCATATGCCCAGGGTGGCGAAGCATGTCTGTCTGGTCACAATGATATTTTGGCGCCAAATCATGTTCTGGAATTGATAAATCACTTTAATGGCACATCTGTGTTGGCAATGCCAGACATGACACATGTTGCTGAAAACGATGGTGTGCCACAAAAAAACATTGATATGTCAGACGTTCATGGCCAGGCTGCTGCCAAACGTGCGCTGGAAATTGCCGCTGCTGGTGGACATGCCATGTTAATGGTTGGGCCGCCCGGGTCGGGCAAAACAATGTTGGCATCACGCCTGCCGACGATTCTGCCAGAAATGACCGCCGAAGAAATTCTGGAAACATCCATGATTTATTCGATTGCCGGTCAATTGAATAACAAGTCGCTGATTTCTGTGCGTCCATTTCGCAGTGTGCACCATACGTCCAGTCCTGTTGCCCTGTCCGGGGGCAGTTCTGACGCCAGACCTGGGGAAATATCATTGGCACATAATGGGGTGTTGTTTTTAGATGAATTGCCAGAATTTAATCGTGCAACCCTGGAAATTTTGCGTCAACCAATGGAAAGTGGCCAGATTTTAATATCCCGGGCACGTCGAAATGCGACGTATCCTGCACGTTTTCAGTTGATTGCGGCAATGAATCCATGTCCATGTGGACATTTAGGAAATGCGGCAATGTCTTGCACACGTGCGCCCCGATGCGCCGAAGCATATCAGAATAAAATATCGGGTCCATTGCTGGACAGAATTGATTTGCATGTTGATGTAGATGCTGTAAATCCATGGGAAATGAAAACCGATGATGGGGCTCTGCGTGAAACCAGTCGTGAAATTCGTGCACGTGTTGTGGCAGCACGCAACCGTCAAATTGCCCGCCAGGGACACGTTAACGCAACATTAGACGGCCCAGAATTAGAGCGAGTTGCGGCCTTAGACGATGAATTAACGGCGTTTTTAAATACTGCTGCCGAAAAAATGGGGATGTCTGCACGTGGGTATAACCGTATTAAGCGTTTGGCACGCACAATTGCAGATTTGCGTGGTGCGGAAAATATAGAAATGTCCGACCTGGCAGAGGCATTGTCATACAGACCAATAAACCGTGGTAAATATGGTGTAAAATCATGATGGTTGCATAAAAAGCAAGGACCGCATCTGTCGGTTCTTTTTTTTATTCCTATATGGGGGCTTGAATGATTTGTTGATTTTTGATATAATACGGCACATGAAAATATCACGACGCAGTGTTTTGAAAATAACAGGTTTTAGTGTCTTGGCATTGACGGCATTGCCACGTATGGCATTTGCTGCCCGTAATACTTTAAAATCTTTGCGTACCGGTGTTCAGCCCGGGAACAAAACCAGATTGGTAATCGAAACATCTGTACGTCCGTCTTATTCTTTGTCGTATCCAGCAAATCAATTGATTGTGACATTACCAAATACTGCTGCAAATACGGGAATCAGTCCAAAATTAGCATCTGGCACATTGGTAAAATCGCTGGCCCAGGCCCAGGTGTCTGACACATTACAAATTATTGTAAATTTGAACAAACCAATTGCCCAAATTCAGAAATCTAACATTTTGTTGCTGGAACCAAATGGTGATAACGATTATCGTCTGGTGTTGGATTTTGTCGCAGGCAGTGGTGCTGCATCTGCATCATCTGCAACCGGGACAGCTGTTGCAAAATCCAGCGCACCATCAAAAAAATATACCATTGTTGTTGATGCTGGCCATGGTGGCAAGGATCCTGGCTGTATCGGCAAGGGTGGCACACGTGAAAAAGACGTCGTTTTGTCTGTTGCACGAAAATTAAAAAAGCAATTGGATGCCAATGGATTTAAAACACATTTAACACGCAGTGGTGATACTTACTTGAAACTGGCCCAGCGTGCAGAAATCGCTGAACAGAAAAAAGCTGATTTGTTTATTTCATTACATGCCAACGCCAACCCCAGTCGCAAGATGAAAGGGTTTTCTATATATACGCTGTCTGAAAAGGCCTCAGACGAAGAGGCAAAAAAACTGGCTGAGGCTGAAAATGCCGCTGACAAAATCGGGGTAGAAGGATTTACAGAATTCGAAGAAAATATCCGTATAGCATTGTCTTCATTACAGCAGCATGCAGTCGCAGAAATGAGTGAAGAATACGCCAATGGCTGTGCAAAATATTTCAAGAAATCATCAATTGAACAGCAGCCCGGTCCAGATGTTCGCCATGCGCCATTTGCAGTTCTGCGTTCAACAGTACCTGGGGCATTGTTGGAATTGGGGCACCTGTCTAATGCCGCCGAAGAAAAATTATTAAAGACGTCTGCGCACCAGGATAAGTTAGTTGCCGCAATCGTTAAATCTGTTAAAAACTATAATTTTGATGTATAAAAACCGCCATTTGGCGGTTTTTTAAATTCTGGCGGAGCAGAAGGGATTTGAACCCTTGATAGAGTTGCCCCTATACACGATTTCGAGTCGTGCGCATTCAACCACTCTGCCACTGCTCCTGTGCCTGGCATTATATATTTCCCAGAATTGTTTTGCAAGGGTTATTATTTGACTTTTTCTGTCTGTGTGCCTAGAATAAAAATCACTATGGCAATGACATTTAATGAACAGGTTTATGATGTTGTATCCCGTATCCCGTCTGGGCGGGTGGCAACGTTTGGTCAAATTGCGGCAATGATTGGTCGTCCACGTATGGCCCGTTTTGTTGGGTATGCGTCTAATAATAAAAACAGCTGGCATCTGCCATGGCATCGTGTCGTGTTTAAAAATGGTGCGTTGTGCTGTGGATTTGCATCCGAACAATACAGAATGCTTAAAACCGAAGGCGTAAAATTTAATCCCGATAAAACAGTGATTATGTCAGAATATCAATGGGATCCAGAACGTGATGGTGTGCCACTGGAATTAAAAGATTTACCACTGGTTTTTTAATTTAATAAATGGGGGAATGCCCCATTTATTTTTTCTTAGACTGTGATTTTTTTGTTTTCTGTGTCAATTTGTTATATATCGTGTCAGATGCCAATTTTTTATATGTCATAAACCATGCACGTTGATTATTCTTTTTGTCAGATTTTCGCATTTGTTCAACTGTTTGTGGTGCAGGCAACAAAACATCTTCACCAGGCAACCAGTCTGCGGGCATTGCAACTTTGAACGCATCTGCAGTTTGCAATCCAACAATAATTCGCATCACTTCTGTAAAGTTTCGTCCCATAATGGCTGGATAGTATAGAATTGTTCGTATTATACCATGTGGATCAATGACAAAGACTGCACGTACTGCACTGGTATCAGACGCATTGTCGTGAATCATTCCATATGCACGTGCTATTTTCATGTCTGTATCTGCAACAATTGGGAATTTTATATCAATTCCACCATCCATTTTGCTGATGGCGTCAATCCACGCCAGATGCGAAGATATTGCCCCAACTGACAGTGCAACCAATTCGGTGTTCATTTCATTAAATTGGTCTCTTAATTCTTGAAAGCGAATAAATTCTGATGTGCACACAGGTGTAAAATCTGCAGGATGTGAAAAAAACACAATCCACTTTCCAGACAAATCATTTGGAAAATATATAGGCCCATTTGTAGTCTGTGCATAAAATTGTGGCGCCACATCACCAATCAGTGGCATTGTTTGGATTGTTTGGGTTGCTTCAATTGTTCCTTCGCAATTACATACATCAAATAAATCGTCCATATATATCTCCTGTGCTTTATGATATTGTACAAGATTTCTTGATTTTTCGTCACAGGAAGGTAATCACAAATAAATAAAAACTTTGTTCTTGATAAAATCTGTTATCGCATTAATAATATAGTGCAAAGCAATAAGGGTAAAATAATGAAACGTTCAGATATCGTAAGAACAATCCAGGTTCAATTCAAGCACATGCGTGCCACAGATGCAGCAGCAATCCTGGATACCGTAGCAGATCATATGATTGAATCCGTCGCCAACGGCAACAGGATAGAGGTTCGTGGTTTTGGCACATTTCAACCACGTTCACGTGCGACCAAAATTGGATATAATCCATGCACTGGTATGCCAATGCCGCTGCCGGCCAGTACCACAATATTATTTAAGCCCAGTCGTGAATTAACTAAAAAGATGAATGGATAACAGCCATGTTGTTTGGTAAAAAGTCTGGTATCAAAAATAATAATCGTGAACGCTATGATCGTATTCGTCGATTAATGTGGATTAAATGTGAATCCTGTGGGCGTTTGGTATATTACAAAGATTACAAGGATAATCTATACATTTGTCCACGTTGTGGTCGTGCGTTTATTATGACCCCAAAACAGCGATTTAATTTATTGTTTGATGACACAGGGTGGGAAAGACTGACCTTGCCGACGGCAACAGATGACCCATTACAGTTTGTTGACCGCATTCCATATGTTGACAGATTGGCGGATGCACGTGCGGAAACTGGATACAGTGATGCTGTCACATCTGCTGATGGTATGATTGGTGGTGTTCCAGCGACGGTATGCGTATTAAACGGTGATTTTATGATGGGGTCAATGGGGCGCAGTGCTGGCGACGCAATTGTTGCCAGTATTGAACACGCTATTGAAACCCGTCGGCCGTTTATTATGGTGACTGCCAGTGGTGGTGCACGCATGCAGGAAAACATATTGTCCCTGATGCAAATGGCACGTACAACAGCGGCAGTTAATAAATTGCATGACAATGGGATACCGTATATTGTTCTGCTAACAGACCCAACATTTGGTGGCGTCACCGCATCGTTTGCAATGTTGGGTGATATTCATATTGCAGAATCTGGTGCACGCATTGGATTTGCAGGTCGTCGTGTAATCGAACAGAATATTCGTGAGAAATTGCCATCTAATTTCCAGACAGCAGATTATTTGTACGAACATGGTATGGTCGATATGGTTGTGCCACGTGCGCAATTGCATGATGCACTGGTTAAAATATTGGCTGTTTTGACCAAGCAAAAACGTGCGCCAAAACAGATAAACATTGCGACGCCAGCCATTGATACACATAAAAAAGTGCGTGGCATGGGCGAAAATCCTGCGTATGACAAAGTGTTGTTGGCACGCCATGAAAATCGTCCACACTTTTTAGATTACATTAATGGAATTGTTGAAGATTGGACGTATCTTGCCGGCGACAGATTATACGCCGAAGATGCCGCCATGGGATCTGGTATTGGATTTTGGCGTGGCATACCGGCTGTAATCATCGGGCAAGAGCAGGGCAGAACCATCGAAACCCGACAGAAACATCGTTTCGGCATGGCAAATCCTGATGGCTATCGCAAGGCCCAGCGTATGATGCGTCTTGCAGAAAAGTTTAAATTACCACTGATTTCGCTGTTTGACACCGCCGGTGCATTTGCTGGTCGTGAAGGCGAAGAACGTGGACAATCCCAAGCGGTTGCGATGTCAATGTCTGTTGGGTTGTCTATTAAAACGCCATACGTTGCTGTAAACGTCGGCCAGGGTGGATCTGGTGGTGCGATTGCGATTGGGACGGCTGACAGAATATTGATGTTGGAAAATGCGATTTATTCAGTTATTGCCCCTGAATCATGTGCGTCTATTTTGTGGAAAGATAACAAGTTCAAGGCGGATGCAGCATCTGCAATGAAATTAACAGCACGTGATATGGCGAATCTGAACGTTATCGACGAAGTGATTCCAGAACCAGACAAGGGTGCACATACAAACTGGCAAACAACGATGGAATTGTTATCGGCGGCGGTTGCAAAACATATTGACGAACTGCAGCAAATTTCCACAGATGAATTGCCAGCACGTCGTGCTGAAAAATTCTTTGCGATGACGCGTGATGTGGAAATATATCAACCCGCTGTTGACAGCGAAGATAAATAAAAAACCGGTTCGCCGGTTTTTTTATCATTTATTTTTTGCATTTTCTTGCACATACAGAATCAACTTCATCATATTTTGATCAGGGTATCGATTAATAATTTCTTCGATATTATTGTTGATTTCTTTTTTTGCAATTCGCAGAACGTCATCCATGGTCAGGTGGCGGATTATTTTTATTCCACGTGCACCGCATTGAAATAATCTATTTTTGTCTTTGCAGCGTTCTTTATAATAGGGCAAAGAGGGTGTAATTTCATAGAAATAAATTTCTCTAAACCAATTTGCGTCATGTAATCCGATTTTGTACCACATTAATAAATCAATAGCGTTGTCACAAAAATGAATCAGTGGCCATTCGTTCCACAAGCAAACCTTGGGATGGCAAAATCCGATGCTGTCTGTGTGTGTACACCATTCAAATTGCTTGCCTTTGGCAAAGAAACATCGGCCTGGATATATGTCGTCTGGTGAATCTATATTATAAGTATCTGCAAAAAACGAATCTTGCATCATGATTAACTTAAAGAAACGTGGTTTTTCTTGACTTTTTTTCATTTTGTTTTGACAATTTTATCTGAAACAACCCGTTTGTCAATAATCAAAAAAGTTAATTTTACAACTTGCAATTTATAATCCGTTTATATATAATAAGCGTCGCATGATGCGGAGCGTTGGCAGAGTGGTAATGCAGCAGATTGCTAATCTGTGACCGGAATTTTCGGTCCATAGGTTCGAGTCCTATACGCTCCGCCATAAAAATTTAGCCGACCCCCCCGGGTCGGTTTAATTTTTATAACGGAAATCTTGACTTTTTTATCCTTCGTGTGTCACAATACACATCAGATGACAATACGCTATATTAATTTTTACTGTTGTTGTTAATTGTTGCATTTTCGCAAACTGATTTTGTTTGCATTTAAATAACCCATTTATTAAACTCTACACAAGAAAATTAAAAAGGAAGAACGCATATGACACTGAAAGTATATAACGTTATGACACGACAAAAACAAGAATTCAAGTCTTTGACCCCAGGGGTTGTGAAAATGTATGCGTGTGGTATTACTGTGTCGGCAGATGCGCATATTGGACATGCCTATCAATCTGTTGCGTTTGATGTTATTACACGTTATTTGCGATATCGTGGTTATGATGTTAGGTATGTTCGCAACTATACCGACGTTGATGATAAAATTATTGCGAACGCCAATGCTGTCGGTGTGGATCCAATTGAGTTTGCAGAAAAAAATATTGTAAAGACTGATGCAGAAATGGCGGCGCTGGGTAATGAAAATCCGACAATTATGGCACGTGCCACACATTGTATTGATGATATTATCGCATTTGTTCAAAAATTAATTGATTCAGGTCATGCATATGCATCTGAATTCGGGGACGTTTACTTTAAATTGGACAGTTTCCCACAATACGGCAAATTGTCACATATCCAGACAAACAAAAATGAAACAGGCGTACGAAAATCTGTTGAACCCGGCAAATTAAATGACGGTGACTTTGCGCTGTGGAAATCAGCCAAACCTGGCGAGGTTTCTTGGCCATCCCCATGGGGGGCGGGGCGTCCTGGCTGGCACATAGAATGCAGTGCGATGAATATGAAATATCTTGGCGAACAAATTGATATTCATGGTGGTGGACGTGATTTGGTGTTCCCGCATCATGAAAATGAAATTGCCCAGACCGAGGCTCTGACTGGCAAAACATTTGCTCAATACTGGGTTCATTGCGGTCTGGTCAAGGTTAATGGGCAAAAAATGAGTAAATCATTGGGAAATGGCATTTTATTACAAGATGTTCTGGCTAAATATGATGCAGATGTAATTCGTTTTGCACTGTTAAGAAATACGTATTCAACAGATATTGATATCACAGATAACTTTTTCCCAGATGCAGTACGACACATATACAAAATGTATTCTGTAATACGTGATGTGAATGCCCGCACATTTGATAATGTAAATTCTGACAAAACAGCTGAAATGATTGGAAAAATTGTTTCTGAATTTGAAACGTCAATGGATGATAACTTTAACACATCAGGTGTGACAGCGTCTTTGTTCAGTTGGTTTAATTTTATTACAGCAGAATTGGCTAAAAAGAATACAGAATATGATTTGCGTGCAATTGTTGCTAAAATTGTTGAATTGATGTCTGTGCTGAATGTATTGCAATTTGATCCGTCGGACTATATTGCCAGTGCCCAGAACAAGATTTTGGCGGCAAACGGCGTGTCTGAATCTGAAATTGAATCTGCGATTGCCTCACGTGCATCTGCCAAGGCGAACAAAGATTGGGTAACAGCAGACGCAATTCGAAACGAAATGGCAACACGTGGCATTGTCTTTCGTGATGGACCGAACGGCACAACATGGGATGTGGTTCTTTAAGACTGCTTTTTGAAAAAATACACAGAATAAAAAATTATTAAAAATCGGTTGAAATCGGGGTAATATTGGTGTATATTACCCCCCGTAATTACAAGAGGAAATTTCCATGAACTATCCATATATGCCAAAATCAACAGCACTTTGGTTGATTGAAAATACAGCGTTGACATTTGAACAAATCGCAGATTTCTGCGGCATGCATGAGCTTGAGGTTAAAAGTATTGCTGATGCAGAAACATATAAAATTCAACCATTGAACCCTGTTTTAAGTGGTCAATTGACACGTGAAGATATTGAAAAATGCGAAGCAGATGCGTCTGCACGCTTGACACTGCGTGAAGAAATTATTACTGCCCAGAACAAACAGAACAAGCGTGGGGTTGGTTATACGCCAAAATTACATCGTCAAAATCGCCTGGGGGGCATCTTGTGGATTTTGAAAAATTATCCAGAATTGTCAGACGGCCAGGTTGCACGCCTGATGCGCAGCACGAACCCAACAGTTGCATCTGTACGTAATAAAACACACAATTCATATTCATTGATTCAAATTCAAAGTCCGATTGTATTGGGATTGGTTTCTGAATCTGCAATCCATGATGCTGTTGCCAAGGCACAAAAAGCGGCCAGCAAACCTGCTAAAAAGAAGAAATAATTTAAAAAACAACAAACGCCAAGGGTTGTCTAATGGTTAAAAAACTGGACGAAGCAACAAAACTGCTGATTGATTCATTGCCAGAAAACTTGCAAAAGTTGGCCGAGTCTGCAATGGAAGTAGGCTATATGTCCCAAATGGATTTTACAGCCGCCACCGAAGCAGACGAGATTCCTTCTGATGAACAGGACGAAGTATTGGATTTCTTTCAACAGGATTTAGGGCTTGAGGTTCTGGAAACAGATTCTTATCCACGTGATTTGGGTAAATACTATGACGAAGATGATTCCGAAGAATCACGTGACAAGACACGTAATTTGTTAAATGCAGATGCCGAACAGGTTGATGTAAATGATGATGACTATGAACATTATGCCAAGCAATTGGAACGCAGCCAGACGGGCAGTTTGGTTCTGGGGGTTCAAGATTCTGTTCAATCGTATTTAAAACAGATTGGTACGGTTCAGTTGTTGACAGCTGCCGGCGAAGTCGCCATTGCCCAACGTATTGAGGCCGCATCACGCCTTATGGTTTATGGTCTGTGTGAAAGTCCAATGACAATCCAGGCAATGTTGGATTGGTATCAGCAACTGCTTAACGAAGATATTCGGTTGCGTTATATTGTAAACCTGGAAGTTATGTATTCCAGCGAATCTGAACAAAAATCATTGGCTGCGTTGTCAGAGGCATTAAAATCCAAGGGTGTTGAACACGTTGATGACTTGGATGATGATGACTTGGATGATTTGGCTGACGCATCCGTCGAAGAAGAAGACGAAGAAGACGATGCCGACGAAGATGATGGTATCAAAAAAGAAGATACGCCACGCAGTACGTCTGGCGTTCCAATTCCTGTAATGGAAGAATCTTTGATGCCGATGGTGACGGAACTGTTTGCAAAGATAAAGCGTATATTTAACGGAATGCAAAAATTGCAGGCAAAGCGTTTGGAAAATCTGTTGTCATCTGATGCGCCGGATATGGCACTGGAAAAGAAATACAACAAAATGCGTTTGGAACTGTTTGAACACGTCAGCAAGATTCGCCTGAATGATGATCGTGTTGCAGAAATTTTAGAACAATTAACCAAACGTGACCAATTGCTGATGGGACTGGAAGGTAAATTGTTGCGTTTGGCCCTGGCGAACAAGGTCAAGCGTGAAGACTTCTTGGCGGAATATGTTGGTAATGAATTGAACCGTAATTGGGTAAAAAAATTGGCTAAGCACAAGAATCCAGTATGGTCAAATTTTGCAAAAAAACACGAAGCAGATATTTTAAAGATTCAAGAAGATATCACTGCTATTGCGACAGAAACCGGGCAACCAACTGCAGAATATAAAAAAGTTGTAGAATTGGTTCGTCGTGGCCAGGCCGAAGCGGCACGTGCAAAACGTGAAATGATAGAAGCTAACCTGCGTTTGGTTATTAAGTTTGCGAAAAAATCCAGCAATCGTGGTCTGGGACTTGATTTCTCTGACTTGGTCCAAGATGGTAATATTGGTTTGATGAAGGCTGTTGATAAATTTGATTATCGTTTGGGTAATAAGTTTTCGACATATGCCACAAACTGGATTCAACAAGGGATTTCACGCAGTATTGCCGACCAGGCACGCACAATTCGTATTCCTGTGCATATGATTGATAATATCCACAAGATTCAACGTGCGTCACGTCAATTTATGCATAAATATGGCCGTCAACCAACCGCTGAAGAATTGTCCAAGATTATCTATCTGCCGGTGGACAAGATTCACAAAGCGATGAAGGTTAATTTGAAACCAATTTCATTAGAAGCGCCCGTCGGTACCGAAGACGACAGTTCTCGTATTGAAATTATTGCGGATGAAACGGCGAAAAATCCATTTACATCTGCGGCACAAAAGAATTTGCGTAAAATCGTCACCCAGATTCTGTCAGAATTGGACCCCAAGGAAGAAACAGTTCTGCGTCAGCGTTTTGGTATGTCAACGAATAAGACCAGCACTTTGGAAGAAGTTGGTGAATATATCGGCGTGACTCGTGAACGTATCCGCCAGATTGAACAAAAGGCGTTGAATAAACTGAAGCATCCAACACGTGCACGTAAATTGCGCAGCTTCTTGGAAGATTAACAACCGGCCCGCATAAATGCGGGCTTTTATATAAAATAAAAAAGGAAGAATATATGGCAACTGGAAAACTTATTGCCGTCGAAGGGGCGGATAAAGCCGGCAAACACACCCAGGTTACAAAAATTGTAGAATATTTGAAATCAAAGGGGATTTGTTGCCAGACATTGGCCTTTCCCATGTACACTGTTAATAACTATCCCACCTTTTTTGGTCAGTTTATAAAAGATTATTTGAACGGTAAATTTGGTCCGACCCGTGATCTGCCGGCTGAATATACGATGTTGCCATATGCGCTTGACCGACAAAGCAGTATGAAATGGGTAAAACAGTGGATAAAAGATGACCGTTGGGTGATTATGGATCGATACACATACAGTAATGCATTTTCGATTGCGAAAACCCCACGCGAACAGTGGGATTCCAAGATTGATTTTCTGGAAAATCTTGAATTTGTTAATATGGGAATTTTGCGTCCAGATTATAATATTTATTTGTCGTTGGATCCGCGTGTGGCATATGATATGCGATATACCGGTATGAAGGAATATCAAAACGGCAAACCAGATATACATGAATCCGATTTGAAATTATTGACTGATGTTTCTGATGTTTATCGTCACATTGCGTCGCGTGATCCAAAGAAATGGACAATTGTTGATGAAATGCGGCCGGATGGCACCCGTATGAGCATAGACGAAGTTTTTGCCGCCATACGCCCAACAATAGATGGTTTTATACAAAAACAACGATAAAAAATCCCGCCAATGGCGGGATTTTTATTGTGTGCTACAAATTATTCTTTAATATTCCATAAATTTGTCCCAGGTCGGTTTTTAACAACGTAGCAGCCAATTTATCTGGATTGTCTGCATCACGTGCCCCAGACATAATTTTATCAAAACTGCGAACGAATTGAACAGCCTGTGATTTGAATACAGCGTCAGACTTTATTGTGCTGCGTACCTGTTTTTTGTCTGCCGCATTAAGCATTTTTGCCAACCACTTAGAAAAGATGGTCTTATCGCCAGCATGATATTTTTTCCATACGACATCTGGTATGTCTGCACCAATTGCACGTGTTAAATCTTGGGATTGGTCGTGCAGTTTGTCGAACATGCGCTCTGCCTGGGCCAGAAAGTCGGCAGAACTCACTTTGCCGAATGTTTCTGCTGGTGCTGTTTTGATTGCGTCCATTGGTGCGGTGGCACGTGCAACCATCATCTGCTTGTTTAGGGTTTGCATTGTATTAACTGCCTTGGCGTAATCAGACATCAGATCAATCATTTGCTGGCGTGATGTTCCAGCCAAATCTTCCAGTTTAATTGCGGATTCTGATACCATATCTGTTGTTTCGTTGACTGCTGACTTCATTTGGTTTACTTTCTCTGTCAGGCTGGCTACAATCTTTTCCAACTTATCACTGGTTTCAACAGAATTGTTGGTCAGGTCGGGCAGGGCCGCATAATATTTTTCAATCAGTTCTGACAAAGGCTGCAATTGTGCAGTTGTTTCATTTGACATTTTTATCAGGTTTTCTGATTGTCCCGACAGCTGTGTATGCGCAGTGTTCATTTCAATCAGTGTTTCTCGCACGCCTGTCGCCATTGCTTTGACAGATTCTGAAAATGCATTTGCTGCGCCTTTGGTGTTTTCCAATGTAATATTTGCAACACCAGATACAGTTTTTAGTTCTGACACAACGCCTGTTGCAAATTCTTTGATTTCGCCATCAAAATGCTTGGTCAGTGCTGCAATTTCGCTGGAAATTCCACGTACCGCCCCTTCGGTAGATGCCGCAGACGACATCAAAGATTCAACAATATCTGTCAGTTTGCGAATTTGTTTATCTATTGACGTTTCTGCCAATCTTACTTGACCGCCAACAACGTTTGCAGTGTTTGTCAGTGTGTTCATTTGGCTGGTCAGTTGTTTTTTTGACTGTTTACTGAACGTATCCATTTTTTCCAAATATCCATCCAGCAACCTGTCATTGCGTATCATAATTTCTTCATAGTTGGCTGCTGCTGATTTAACGTCACCAAATCCGTCGCTTGTTGACTTTGCCAGGGTTGCGATTTTTTCTGTTATTGCTTCTGATTCTGCCCCCAGTTCTTTCATTTGCTGGGTGTTTTTATTGAATTCTGCAGCCATATTTTGTCCCAGTGTATCGCTGGTTTCAATCCAAGAGTTTATTTGGCTGTTAATTTGTTCTGTGCGGTCTTTGGTTGATTGGGTGGTTTCGCTTATGTTTGTCAACAGTGTGTTTATCGTTTCGCTGAATCTATCTGTTGCGCTTTCCACATCTTTCCATTCATCGGATGCAACAACGCTTTGTAATCCGGATACTGTGTTGTCAAGGCGACCAGACATGGTTGCTATCTTTTTTGTTGCATCATCAGCGGTCAAAACCAGTTTGTCGTTTTGTTCCCCCAGGATGTTTTTTAATTCATTTGCAGTTTGAATTTGTTTGTTCAGGGTATCTCGCATTGTTTGGAAGCTGGATTCAATCTTAGCAATTTCGTCTTTTAATATTTCTGCCAACACGCGTCTTGCATCATTAATTTTTGCATGGTCTGGTTTGGTCATGATTGTAAGCATAGATTGCATAACTTTTTGTGACTTTCTGGAAACAAAAAACAGCACCATCAGCGTCACGAACAACAACGCCCCCATAATTCCCATGCCATACAAAAACAATTGATTGAATTCCATTCTTTCCCCCTAAAAATAACAATGTTATATAACTTGCAGTCCTTTTGGATTTATACTAAAATTCAAACAATAAAGCAAGGGCATAAATGGCAGAAAAACAAAGACTTTCACCAGAGCAGGATTTGGCGGCAAACCCCGCTGAAAACATATGGGTCCAGGCGAACGCTGGCACTGGCAAGACCAGTGTCTTGGTCCAGCGTTTGTTGCGTATTTTATTTCGCAGTCCTGACAATGATAATTCGGGGATATTGTGTTTGACTTATACCAATGCTGGTGCTGGCGAAATGCGCAATCGTATATTAAAAGCATTGCGCCAGTGGGCACTAAGCACAGACGAAGAATTAAAAGATTTGTTGTCTGGGATATCAGTAAATGTGGATGTGAGCCCAGAGGATATTTCGTATGCCAGACAAATATTTTTTAGATATATTGATAATCCTGATATTTTAAAAATTAAAACTATTCATGGTTTTTGTGAAGAGATTCTGCATCGTTTTCCAACCGAAGCAGGGCTGTCGCCAGCCTGGTCATTGATATCGGATGATATGCAACGTATTATGTTGCAAGATGCGTTTGATAAATTGATAAGTTCGCCAGATAATGACGGTCATGTCAACGATGCATTTGCACATATTGTTTCACGTATATCAGAATTTTCAATGCCTGATTTATTACAGTGTTTATGTGAACAATATAAGAATTTTTTTGATGTTGAAAATATTGTTAAATATCGCAAATACTTTGTTGAAACAACTTGTAAATTCCTAGAATTGGATTCTGTGGTAAATACGGATTGTGATTATAAAAAACTGGAAAAAATCATAGAATTGGCTGATGCGGATCAAAAAACACGAAAAAAGCCGGCGGGATACTTGGATAAAATTATTAACTTAACCAAACAGTATATTGATAAAACTATAGATTTTGAAAAATACAAATTTGCTTATCTAACTGCTGACCAGGCCCCGATTGCTAATGTTGCCAAACAGGACTATTTGGCCGAAGAACAGGCTCGTGTTTATGCATTGAATCAATACAATGCTAATCGCATGGTTTTTGATGACAGTGTCGCAATGTTTGATTTGTCGTGTGCGTTTGCAAATGTATACAAGAAATTAAAATCAGAATCGAACGTCTTGGACTTTGAAGATTTGATTCTGTATACCAGGAAGTTGTTTTCAAACCCACAGACTATGGGTTGGGTGTTGTCGCAACTGGATTTGTCGTTGTCGCATATATTGGTGGACGAAGCCCAAGATACATCGCCGGCACAATGGGATATTTTGCGTATGCTGTCGGGGGAATTTTTTGTAGACGGTGATACGATACAAAATCCCCATTCTTTGTTTGTCGTTGGTGACAGCAAGCAGTCTATTTATGGCTTCCAAGGCGCAGATCCGGCGGCGTTTTCGTATAGTCGCACCGCAATCGCAGAGCAAATAAGTCAGAACTTGCGCACAATACGTGAAGTCCCCCTGACGCAAAGTTTTCGTTCTACGTCATCTGTTCTGTGTGCAGTAGATACATTTTTTGCGGATGCAGAATTGCGTGACATATCGGGCTTTGTAAATAATCCGCATAAGTGTTTCAGACAGGGGGCAGTCGGCTGTGTCGAATTGTATAAACTGCAATCAAAAAAACAAGATGAAGTATCTCTGTCGGATTATGTCAAACGCATAGCGGCGCACATTAAAAAGCTGATAGATTCCAATTCGTTCAAACCAAAAGACATTATGGTGTTGGTTCAAAACCGTTATCCTTTGGCGCCAAGATTGGTCGCAGAATTAAAGCGTTTGTCTGTTGATGTTGCGGGCAGTGACAGAATTGTTTTGCCGGAATTTCCAGCGGTGCGTGATATGTTAAATTTGGTTCGTTTCTGCTTAGATACCACAGATGATTACAGTTTGTGTTGCGTGTTAAGAAGTCCGTTTTATAGATTGAATTATGCGGATATTTTTAAAATATGCCAATTGCGAAATGCTGAAAATTTTGCCCGAAAAAAGCAAGATATAAACACCCCTCCAATAACGGTTTTTGAAATTTTGCAAGATGCGTTCCCAGATATATATCAAGATTTAAAGACTGTTATTGAATGGTCTAAAACTATGGGGCCATATTCATTCTTTTGTGAATTTTTAAACCATGATAATATGCGTGGACGCATGATATCCGCCTTGGGTGACCAGGTCATAGATCCACTGGAAGAATTTCTTACAATATCATTGGCGTATGAGCGCACAAATCCTGGTACATTAAAACATTTTCTTAAAAACTTTATTACCGGCAACAGCCAGATTAAGCGTGACATGGATGCGTCCGACGGCGTTCGTATCGTCACCGTCCATGGCAGCAAAGGGTTAGAGGCCCCAGCGGTATTTTTGGTTGACACTGTTCGAACGCCTGATGCGGAAAATATTATCCCAATATCTGGCAAGAAAGACGGATGGCCGGTTTGGCTGTGGTCGCCACGTGCCGATAAATCAGTTCGTCGTGCGTTCGCCGCCAGTCAATTGATGAATATCAGGTTGGCAGAATATTACAGATTGCTGTATGTTGCAATGACACGTGCACGTGACAATCTGTATATTTATGGTTTTACAAACAATAAATCTGCCCCAGATGTTGCGTGGCATACCCAGCTGTGGCGTGTGTTTAGCCAGATACCAAACCTTGAAAAAACAGAAGATATGATCAGGATTGCCAATGTCTAATGATATACACCAAATATTATCCGAAGCAGACCGTACAAAATATGCCACTGATGCAGGAACACATATGCACATACAGTTGGGGCGTATTGTTATCAGTGACCAAGGACACAAAGGGGACGGGGGCTTAATAGAAAAAATATTACAGAACCCAATCCTGATTAAGTTGTTTTCGCCACTTGCACAAACAGAGGTGCCCATCGCAGGGTTGGTAAACAATCGCTTTGTCAGTCGTCGTATCGACAGAGTGTTGGTTGACAATCAGAATAAAACTGTTTGGATTTTAGACTATAAAACAGATGTTAATCGTGATGTGTTTATTGATGTTTATAGAAACCAGCTGCAAGAATACGCAAAACTTATTCGACAGATTTATCCTGACTATAGCATAGAAAAATATATTTTGTGGACACACAATTGGATGCTAGAGCGTGTATAAAACACTTGAAAATATGTTCATAAGATTTCTATAATCTGACTATGTTAATAAATTTAAGTATTTCTAATATTGTTTTGATTGAACGCCTGAATTTGTCGTTTGGGGCGGGGCTAAATATTCTGACCGGTGAAACAGGTGCAGGTAAAAGTATTTTATTAGATGCGCTGTCGTTGGCGTTGGGGGCACGTTCTGATACTGGATTAATACGTCATGGTTGTGATATGGCATCTGTGACGGCTGTGTTTGACGATTGTGGTAATGCTGTAAATGACATACTGACCGAAAACGGTATAGATAAATCAGAAGGTGTTATTTTGCGGCGCACGTTGTCCACAGATGGGAAAAGTCGTGCATGGATTAATGATGTTCCTGTGTCTGCCCGTACATTAAAAGCGGTTGGTGATGCGTTGGTTGAAATTCATGGCCAGTTTGCCAATCATACTTTGTTAAATCCATCTACGCATCGTGCAACGTTGGACAGATTTGCTGAAAAAAACATAGCAGGATTTTCAGATTTGCTTATAAATACGAAACACGCGTACGCTCAATATCATGACGCAGAGGTTCGCTTTGCAGAATTAACAGATTTGTTAACCAGAACAGAATCAGAACGTGATTTTCTGGCACACAATGTTGCGGAATTAAAAGCTTTGAACGTTGCGCCCGGTGAAGAAGAAGAGTTGTCTAATCGTCGTTCTGCGATGATGAACGCTGAAAAGAATGCAGCAATACTAAAAGATGCACTGGAAATGTTAAATGGACATGGCACGTCATTGGATGCTCAGTTGTTTAATGTTGCGCATATTTTGCAACGTATCAAGACAGACCCAAATCCATATTCGGATCAAATTGATAAATTATATAACGCTGCAGAAATTATATCAGATGTCGTTGGGGCGCTGGAACCAGAATCTATGGATGTGGATGATATGGATTCCATCGAAGAGCGTTTGTTCGCAATTCGTGCAGCTGCCCGCAAACATCGTGTTCAGGCGGACGAATTACCTGTAAAACTGCAAGAGATGGCGTCGCAATTAGATGCGCTGGATAATTCGGATGCAGAACTGAAACGTGTTGGCGCATTGCGTGATTCTGCCTTGGCCAGGTTTAATGCCTTGGCGTCTGAATTGTCATCGGCTCGCACCGTTGCAGCATCCAAGATGCGTGATTGTATATTGCAAGAGTTGCCAGATTTAAAGCTGGGGTCGGCTGATTTTGCAGTAGAAATATCACACACATCGCCGTCGTTAAGTGGAACAGATGATGTCTTGTTTATGATAAAAACAAATCCGGGCTCGCCATTTGCTGCGTTGCATCGTGCGGCGTCTGGCGGTGAATTGGCACGTTTAATGTTGGCGCTGCGTGTTGTTTTGTCTGGCTCAGAAAACGAACATGTCTTTGTCTTTGACGAGGTTGATACCGGCATATCTGGTGCGACGGCGTCTGCGGTTGGATGTCGTCTGAATCGCTTGGCGTCATCATCCCAGGCGTTGGTAATAACGCACTCGGCCCAGGTTGCAGGATATGCAGACAAACACTTCAAGATATCTAAAACTGTTGCTGATGGCAAAACCACTACATCTGTTGCAGAAATAGGAACAGACGAACGTATTAATGAAATTGCCCGTATAATCAGTGGTGCCGAAATTACCCCAGAATCCATCACAATGGCAAAAACGTTAATAAAAGGATAGTTTTATGAAAAAATACACTGTTGCCAAAGTCGACGTTCAGCCACCGTTTTGTCAAGAGGTAATCATTAAAAATGCCCTGGGTGAAACCCGGGTTGTTACATTGGCGCATTCTATACCAACAATACCAGTTGGCACAGAATTCAAGTTATACGAAACTGCGAACAAAGAACCTTTTCCATTGGTCATGGCATATTCGTACAGCATAGGAAACAAGCGCTTTGTAAGCATACCACACCAGCCAATAACCATGGGCGGAATCACAAGATTCTGGGATGATTTAAGCTTTTTAGACAGCGTTCGTTTGCAATGCGACATTCGACAGGCTTTGCGTCGTCAAAAGATAATGCCCACATTAAGTAAAAATACAAATTTGTATATATTATTAGGCAACACCGTCGTTCGATAAAAAAACGCCCCAATTGGGGCGTTTTTATAACTGGGCAACGCCATCTGCAAACTCGATACTGGCGGGCACCCCCGCATCAGTTCGACTGATGATATTGCCATCTGCATCACGTACAATCGCATAACCACGTGACAAAACGCTTTTATAGCTTAACGATTGCAGCATTTGTCCCATGTGTGTCACAGATTGATTTAATTGTGTCATACGATTTTGCAGTATTGTTGGGAATTGTGAAACAACATCCATTTTTTGATGGGCCGACATAATCTTGTTGCTGATTAATATGTTCATTGTTCGCCCCAGGTCGTCCATTCGCTGCATGTGCTCCATCAGCAGCTGCTTTGGGCTTTTTATGCTGATTGCGTCAATTCGTGATTTTGCGTTTATTAATCTGGTTGTAAATGTGCCAGACAGTCTGGCCCACATGTTATCTAATTCTTGGAACAAAGAAATTTTTGTTGGCACAACCATTTCTGCGGCACCTGTGGGTGTTGGTGCACGTACGTCTGCTGCAAAATCAATCAGCATCCAGTCAGGCTCGTGTCCGACACCAGATATAAGTGGAATGTGACTGGCGGCTGCGGCACGCACAACAACTTCTTCTGAAAACGGCAACAGGTCTTCCAATGCTCCGCCCCCACGTGCAACAATAATAACATCAACGTTGTTGGCGGTGTTAAAGTATTCGATACCGGCTGCAACCTCAGCTGCGGCGGTTGTGCCCTGAACGGTTGCGGGGTACAGCAACACTTGTACCGGGAAACGTTCACGCAAGCGGTTTTGGATGTCTTGGAATGCGGCCCCCGTTGGACTGGTCACAACACCAATTCTGGTTGGTAAATGGGGCAGGGGCTTTTTTCTTGATTGGTCGAACAACCCTTCGGCAGCCAGTTTTTGTTTGCGCTCTTCCAGCATTTTTAAAATTGCCCCGACGCCAGCCATTTCTATTTCGCTGATAATGATTTGATAGTTGCTGCGTGCAGGGTATGTTGTAAAGCGACCTGTGACAATAACTTCTATTCCTTCTTCCAGCTTTATGTTCAATGGTGTTCCACGCCATATAATCGCAGATATAGCAGCCCCAGCATCTTTGATTGTCATATACATATGCCCAGACGACGCACGTGTTATTTGCGATAATTCCCCACGAATTTTTATGCGGGGAAAAGCGGTTTCTACAACCCCCTTTAACAGGTTGGCTGCATCGGTTACACTAAATACATTGTCTGGCTTGACAAAAGGTTCTGGTTTTTGCATGGTTTTCTGGTATAATTAGATTGATAAGTTAATGGAGTTATCTTATGAGTAATCTGGATAAATTGCAACAAATAAATACCAATGTTCCACGTGAAACAAATGTTCATATGGCAGATGGTCTGGTGATAAAGCGTCCAAATGATGCGCCCGGGGCCAAGCAACAAACATTGTGGATAGAAAAGCAAAAATCTGCCCAAAAAATTCAAGATTTTATGCGTGAAAAACATAATCCAAATTACTTTGTACCACACATGCTAGAAGTGTCAGCAGCCCAGCTGTTCGCAATTGAAGAACGTGTGCCCGGGCATCCGCTGACAACCAGCTTTGCAGAAGGGCTGTCGCCCCAGGATATAAGTTTGGTTTATCGTGGTTTGGCGCACTTTATCAATGATATGGCAACATATATGCCTGTGATGAACCAGGCCGAATATTTTGATTCCGCAGCGGTTGCAGGCGATGATAAAAAATTCACATTTGCATATGTGCTGAATCATATTGCTAAGTATTTGCGTAAACCAGATATCGATTTGCTTAAAAAAGCCAAGGCTTTGTTTGATGCAGAATCATTGAATGATGCATCTGTTGTATTTTCTCATGGTGACATGAATGAACATAATATATTTTATGACAAGACAACAAAGACGCTTTCTATTATCGATGTTGCAGATGCTAAATATGAAAACGCAAACGAAATGTTCTATCGGAATTATGCACGCCTGGGTTGGCTGGATATAGAACGCCTGATTGCTGAATTCAACGCATTGCCACATGCCAGACCGATAAATGTTGTGTCCAACAGATATCTTGCATCATTGCGCAATGCCCTGCACAGCTTTAAATGGTCTGCAATAGAAATCTTAAAAAATCCAAAGCACGTAAACAATATCAGAATTCAAATGTTGCGTGAAGATTTTGATGCAGTTGTTCGAAACTATAATACAGCCAAGATGCACTTTTCGCAAAAGAAAATGGAATCAGTGATTAGTGTTGAAAAACCAACCCCATCAGACACATTTTCACAAAAACAAAAATAGATTACATTTCTGTCAATGGCCAACGTGGTCTGGGTGCAATTGGTGATTTTACAACACGCCCAATGCGATAATTTTCGATTCCTGCCCATGCAATCATTGCGCCATTATCGGTACATAAATTCATTGGTGGTGCTGCAAATGTCATGTTATGTTTGTGGGCCAATTTTTCCAGTGCACTACGAATAGCGCTGTTTTTTGCCACGCCGCCCGCAACCACCAGCGTCTTTGGAAGTGCATTTTTGATGCGTTCGTCATTCATGGCATTATTTAAACGGTTTGTAATACAATCCACCACAGACGCCTGAAAAGAAGCACAAAAATCATTTATAAAAGCGTCATCATGTGGCGTATTGTTTTTATCCAAGAATGTTCGTGCGGCGGTTTTTATGCCACTAAACGAAAAATCGCAACCAGGCTTATCGCACAGCGGACGTGGAAATGCGAATGCCTTTGGGTTGCCAGATTGGGCGCATTTATCGACAATTGGTCCGCCTGGATACCCCAGCCCCAGCATTTTTGCAACCTTGTCAAAGGCTTCACCCGCACTGTCATCCAATGTTTGACCGATTAACTCGTATTGTCCGACACCACGTACCAGTAAAATCTGACAGTGCCCCCCAGATGCCAGCATCAGCAGATATGGAAACTCTACGTTTGTTTGGCCATCAGCGCCATTTGCAGATGACGCATGCAGGCGTGGAACCAATGCGTGTCCTTCCAGGTGGTTAACCGCAACCAGCGGTTTGCCTGTCGCTTGGGCAATACCCGTTGCGGCCATCCATCCAACCAGAACCCCACCAATCAATCCAGGCCCAGCTGTTGCCGCAATCACATCGATGTCGTCAATTGTTTTCCCCGCCCGATCCAGTGTTTGTTGAATGACTTGATCGATTGCCAAAATATGTGCACGTGCCGCCAGTTCTGGCACAACACCGCCATATTTTTGGTGTTCAGGAATTTGTGAATAAATAATATGTGATAAAATATTGCGATTGGAATCTACGATTGCCGCAGATGTTTCGTCGCACGAAGATTCTATGCCCAGACACAACAACGCACGCTTGTCACTTGGGTTGTCACCAACCATTGCGCCCATGTCCATATGAATGATATTTTTATCTGTCATTTTACCTACTTTATCTTTATCAGTGCAACACCCATTTCGCCCATTTGACGACGGCGTTCAGAATATTTCATAAAATCAGCATCCACCACGTGTCCGGCGGCTGATGATGCGTGGCGCAGAGTTGTTCCGCCTGGCAACAGCAGCCCCATATGCGTGACTGCCAATTCTGTCCCAATTGTGTCAACACTGCCAGAATTAGCACTGATAAACAGTACTATCATTGTTTCTGTGTTATCTGGCTGAACCAGGTTTCGGTATGGTATGTATTCTAGTGAAACAGGCTGGGGTGCAAAGTCAGCGTCAATCTTGTGGACTTTTTTTAACCATTTTGCCTTGTCTATGGTCAGTTTGCGTGTTTTAGTCTTGCCGTATTGATGGCTTGCATTTTCGACACGATTTGCATTGTTTGTCAGCCAATCAGATTCAATAAAATGGTTTCTGTTCAGAAAATCGATTTTACCATCTTTGTATCGAATTTGATTCAGATTGCTGACGTCACCCCCAGCCAAAACTGTTTCTACAAATGTTGTGCAATCAAATGCGTCGAAACGTATCAGTGGGTCTGTATCTGGTGCCTTGTCTTCCCCCAGTGGATCACGAATATATTTTGCACCCATATAATCTTGACCCGATGGAATTCCAGGAACACCTGCACAACCAGTTAATAAAAAAACACACAACAACAGTTTTTTCATAGTATTACAGATTTTGTTTTAACTGTATCCCCAGATTACACAGTCGTGCTGCATCTGTGACGGTCATTTGTTCAGAATCTGGCAATGTTGCCATTTTATCTACACACGCCACCAGTAATTCTGTGTTTTCGTCGCTGCCAACCAGTGTGCGAATGGTTGCACTGCGTTCATCTGTGCTGGCAGACGGCCAGTTTTTAAGCGTACCCCCAGTCAAATCATTCGAACGCATTGACATTGTGAATATAAATAACACAACCACTAAGACACCTGCGCCCACCAAAATTTTAAAATACTTTTTTATAAAGTTCATCTTACATTCTCCTCGCTGTATGCATTGTTTATTAATTTTGAATACTGTGGCAAAACATGTGCTGCCTTACTCAGAATTTCTGCATTTGTTATTTGTTTTGGTGCGCTGTAATATACAGGCGCATCAACGATGATTTTGGTTGGTTGGTTTGTCCAAATGATGTTGTTTTGAATTTTGTTACAGTTTATATCATTTGCCTTTACACGATATATGGTTGTCCAAACAACAGCTGGCCCCATCGTGTTTTTATGCGATTCTGCCAGTATCTGCTTTGCGCAATCCAGGTCGGCACAAATATATACGTCTGTATCATAATCACACCATTTGTCGCCATTTTCTGGTGCGTGTGCTGCATTGCCCAGCATAAAGCCAGTAATTTTATTGATTTTCATTTTTTAATTTCCTTTGTTTTCGCAACTAACCAGCCACAAATCATAGTCGGCATGCTGTAACGGCTGAACCCCAGGTTCGTTTCGTGACATCCAATTGCTAAAAATCAAACCATCTGTTACAGTAGAAGCCTCAATAAAAGCAAAAAAATCTTCTGCATCAAAAGGATCGGTTTGTTTGCAAGCCCGAATTGTGATGTTTAATTTTTCGAACTTTGCACTGTCACCTGTTGGGATTTCCAGGGTATAGACTTTGCCGGCGGCTTTGTTCATAACCCGTACAATTGCAGTGTTGCGATTAATGTATGCGCCCAACACACCGGGCAGGGCGCCCATTATTATCCCAAAAAGAAAGATTTTAGCAAACATTTTTTTCATGCTTTTAATATTAGTCCTCGTGTCCACTAAAGTCAAATTCTATATTTAAATAAAAGTTGACAAAAGACAATTGTGTGCAATAATATATGTCAAGATGATAAAAATACAACCAGAAAAGTTTTTAGAGTTTGCACGTACAAACAATCCAAAAATGGCTGAAAAGGACTATTTGGAATGTGCAATACTGGAAAAGTTATTTCAAAATGAATATATAAACAAAAATTTTGTTTTTGCTGGTGGTGCATCCGTTACCAAATCATATAATATCAGCAACCGCATCGGCCAGGATATAGATTTAGCATGCAGTGATTTCACAGATATTCCAGATATGCATTCAAAAAAGAAGCTGAACACATTTCGCAAGAATTTTAAAAACTATGTTTTTGATGTGTTAAAGCCGGCAATAAACAATATCATCAACCAAGATTCCAGATTTATGATTGTCACAGATCGTGATTGGAATGCCCTGGAAAATAAAGAGCACTTTTTATCATCGCCAACACTACATTTGCTGTATCGTTCGCATTTTGGCACAGACATGGGACATCTGTGTATTGAAATTATCCCACGCAAATACCCAGACAGTATAATTTCCGTACGTTCTGTTGTGCCGTATTCAACATTGGTTCCAATGGGGACTGTACCGACGGTGGCATATCAGCAAACTTTTTGGGACAAAGTCTATGCACTGCATTCTAATGCCAACGCCCGTATTCCACATTTTGATGACGGATTTTCACGCCACTATTATGATGTTGCAACATTGGCACCGTTTGTAGATTTATCAGAAACGTATCCACTGTTCCACAACATAGAAGCGTATCAAGCAAAGTACACAACCAAAGAAATTACGCCTGTTAAATCACCATCAGAAATTGTGTTATTGCCTGATGACAGCACACTGTATCGTTTGGCAGATGATTATCATACTGCATCCGAGGCATTTAATGCACCACGTGAAACATGGGCTGATATTGTGCGTATGCTGCAGACAATCAATCAAAACATTAATAATATTCATGGGGGTAAATAGTTATGGCGACATATGTATATTCCGACCCACACTTTGATTCCGAAAAAATAATTGTTAACGGCCAGCGCCCGTTTAACAATATTGCACACATGAACCAAACACTGATTAAGAATTATAATTCCGTCGTTCAAAAACAAGATGTTTGTTATTGGCTGGGCGATGTTATGTATGGTGCGACAAAAGAGAAAGTTTACAAAATTTTACATCAAATGAATGGGCGCAAATATTTAATTCTTGGCAATCATGATCGTGGTCATTCGGAAACGTGGTGGCGTGACTGTGGCTTTGACAAGGTTTTTTTGCATCCCGTCTATATTGCAGAACAATATATCATGTTATCGCATGAACCACTGCCAGAATTTGGCGACACATCACCAATTGCAAACATTCATGGACATATTCATATCCAAGATTATGATTTTGCCAATCATGCAAATTGCATAAACGTATGCGTTGAACAAACAGGTTATAAGCCTGTATTGTTGCAAAATCCATTTCTGGCCACCCCACGCCAGTTTGCAAGATAATAAAAAGAAATTATCTAAGTTCTTATATATCTGATTGAAAACACATAAAAAACACAAAAAAATAACTGCCTAATCCAAACGGTCAGTTTTTTCGTTATCTCTTGCCTCTTATTTTATCCCAGTTTTCTGGCACATGTCAACAGCAAAATAGTGCCGAATTAAAACCACCGTTTACATTGGCGGTCACAAGAAACGGGGGATTTTATGAAAAAGATTTTCATTTTATGTTCAGGTTTAATCTTAGCGCCATCAATTGGATGGGCCTATACATGTTCAACAGAAACTTCAGTACCTACAGGTGCTAATCACAATGGTTCTTATGGCAGCTCAAATGGTTGTAGTAGCTCAAGTACACTTTACAATGTATGGAGCGAAACTGTTAGTGGTACGACAACAACATTATATGTCAAATATATAGACTGTTCAGGGTGCAACAGTGGCTATACCCAGCAAACAACAAATAAAACCCATCAAGATTGTTCCTATTCGTATAGATCATGTTACCGCTGTGAACCAGGAACATATAAAACCAGTTCTGGTTGTGTTTCGTGTGCTAAGGGTACATATTCCACAACAGTAAACGCATCATCGTGCACCACGTGCCCAGCACTTAGTGGCGCATACGCAGATTCTGCTCTAACCACGGCTGTTAACGTTGCAAATGGATATGTGACAACAGCTGGCACCGGGTCAGAATCCATAAATGAGTGCTATGTAATATATGCCGCACGTTATTATGATAAATCTGGCACCTTTTCCTTTGGTGGGACATGTGCATATGACGGAACTGTGGTAAAAGATGCATGTGCCGATATTACATATGCCTGTTTAGATTCGATGGGCACACAATATAACATGATACCTGGTACAAAAGAAAATACTTCAAGCGGGGCTGCATGCTGGTGTAATGCAAACGGCAAGAATTTCTATTACACAACCATGGGGTCCAGCACCAGTGCTTCACCTTCAGCATGTGAAACTTCATGTTATTCTGCGTGCTCCTATACTATAGCTAACACCACTAGTGTTCGTGAATCATTGGGGTGCGACGATTAATAAAAATCCCGCCAATGGCGGGATTTTTTGTAAAAACAAAATCATTATTTGTTTGCATTTTTTTCTGCGCTTGTTGCCGCCAGGTCTTCAACAATACGTGCCTTTTTACCTGACAATCCACGCAAGAAGAACAGCTTTGCACGACGTACTTTACCGATACGAACCTTTTCAATTTTTTCAATTGATGGGCTGTACAGTGGGAACTTGCGTTCTACACCGACGCCGTATGATTCACGACGTACAGTAAATGATGCGTTGTTGCCATTGCCGCCATCACGTGCGATAACGACACCTTCAAAAACCTGGATACGGAATTTGTCACCGTCTTTAATTTTGACGTGAACCTTTAATGTATCACCAGCCTTGAATGCAGGGATAACTTTGTCACCCTTTAATTTTGCAACTTGTTCTTGTTCAATTTTTTTAATAATGCTCATTTTTACTTTTCCTTTATTAAGTCCGGTCGACGTTCTTTGGTTATGTCAACCGATTGTTGTTTCCGCCACCGTTCGATATTGCCATGGTGACCGGACAGCAGGACTTCTGGGACGCTTCGTCCACGCCATACTGACGGGCGGGTATATAATGGCCATTCTAACCCCCCGATTTCGAAACTTTCGTTTTCTGTGGTGTCACTGCCACCGTGAACCACATTATCCATCACACGAACGCAACTGTCAACAAAAACTTGGGCTGCAATTTCGCCCCCCGACAGAATATAATCGCCAATAGATAATTCCATTATATCATATTCTTCAATAATTCTTTCATCAATTCCTTCGTATCGACCGCACAGCAGGGTATATGTCGCATCCTGGTCTGTGATAAATTCACGTACGATTTTTTGGTTCAGTGTTTTTCCACGTGGCGAAAAATATATAATCTTGCCAGGATTTTTAATAGAATCCAGTGCGCTGCCCAAAACGTCTGGGCGCATAACCATGCCGGCACCACCGCCAAATTGTGTATCATCAACACTGCCATAATTATTGATTGCAAAATCCCGAATGTTAATTATATCATACGACCATATACCACGTTCCAATGCACGACCAACCACACCCCCCGCCAGGGTGCCTGGAAACATTTCTGGAAAAATAGTCAGTATGTTAAAGTGCATTCTTATTTTGTCTTTCCTCTAACTTCGTTAAAGCTGCAACAATTACACATAGACTGTCCAATATCGAACATTATTTTTACTGTTTCAACCGATGCCGCTTCAGCTAAGTGAACATGCGTTTTATCAAAATCATGTGCCGACGTTGACAATACTGTACCAATTCCTGCCCGATAAACCTTGATAACAGGGCAGGCAACAGAATAATCTTTTCCTGGCATATTGCACTTAACTTCAAATTTTTTATTAATCGCATCAAATTGAAATGTCTTTTTTGGCATATTTTTTCCTTATCTCACATATATAATTCTTGCATCCATATCAACATTTGCACCGATAAATGATACCATGTCTCCGTTTTCCAGTTCCAAAATATCGCCAGCCCCAAAATTCTGGATGCACGCAACACGTCCAATAATATTGCCACGCTGATTAACGGTCAATCCAATTAAATCAGTCTGGTAATATTCTTGTTCGCCCAAGTCTGGCAAATCTTCACGTCCGATAAACAGTTCTGTTCCACGCAGTGTTTCTGCAGCATTGCGGTCATCAAAGCCATTAATTTTCGCAATAATAACAGTTGAATTTGGAATTGTGCGCACAAATCTAAAATCTTCGGCTTTAAATTTATCGCTGATAATATTGAATTTCTTAAAATCCATGGGTGCATCAGAATATGTCTGAATGCGCACTTCACCCCGGATTCCCTGGGGCGCAACAATTTTTCCAACCAAGATTTTATTGTTATTTAACATTTTGTTTTATTGCCTGCAGCATTCTTTCGTAGCGAATTTTGCGAATACACTTATATTCCAGGTTGCCCAATGGGCAATCTTCAAACATGTCAGCTGATGTATGTAGCAGATTATTGATTTTATGTTCAGCATAGTATTGAATGGCTCTTGCCCAGGCTTTGATGCGTGCCTCTTTTTGACGACAATACGTGCCATCATATGGGCAATCCAAATCTGAATTTGGTTCGCCGTCTTTGTGCACACATGGTATTGTTGGCACGTCATTATTACCATAATAAAACACTTCTACATCAGGATTAATCGTGTCAATCGCCATATTTGTCTCCTTTACCAGTTGCGAAATGCCCGATATGCCAAAATCTGTTGTTCCAGCATACCGGGCAGGGCAAAATTATTTATTATTCTGCAACTTCTGCTGCTGGTGCTTCTTCTGCTGGGGCTTCGGCTGCAGCCTTAGCGGCGGCTTCTGCAGCGGCCTTTTCTTCGGCGATTTTTGCCAACTTTTCAGCCTTGTCTTTAATCTTCATCTGTGTTTTTTCAGACTGCAGATGTTTCTTTGTCTGAACTGGGATTGCCTTTGGTTTTACCAATCCAGCCTTGGCCAAGAATTTGTATACACGATCAGATGGCTGTGCGCCTTTTTCCAACCATGCTTTTACTTCGTCTAATTTCAAGATAACACGTTTATCGCTATCTTTGGCCTGCATTGGATCATATTTACCAACAACGTCCAAAACATTACCAGAATTACGTGCATTGCGTGAATCTGTCACAACAATGTGATAGTATGGGCGTTTTTTTGCACCATAACGTGCCAAACGAATAACAGTTGCCATAATTTTGCTCCTTTTATTAATTAACTGTTTTAACCACAAAGAAAACCGCCACCAAGGACGAACACTCGTCGGATGATGTGCCACACGCATGCTGCGAACTGGTGTTACTAAAATGGCAATCTTTGGGATTTGCAGGGCAATTATGAACTAATATTTGTCAAAAGTCAAATATTTATTGCAATGTGTTTAATGCGTTTGCTATACTGAAACCACACAATAAAACGCAAGGAGAAAAAATGAAAAAGTTAGCACTTGTATTGGCTGCACTGCCATTGGTTGCATGTGACCAGGCCCCAGAAAAACCAACATTCGAAGATACCGCCATTGTACTGCAGGAATTAGGCAAACAACCACATCGTAACACGATTGTAGCATTGGGTGCAATGGGTGACTATGTTATGAAATTGGACGCAACAGAAGAATTGGTTGCGGTTGCGAATAAACAAAAAACTGTAAAATTATTCTCTGTCGAAGCGCCTGAACAATACGCAGAAGAGGGCACATGTCTGTTGAATATTATTCCAGCCATGACAATGGAAAACATGGGAACACCAGAAAACAAATGTAATTTCCGCTTGGTTTGTGGCACGATTGCTGATCCGTCTGCATTGTATGCGGTTGAACTGTGCGAACAGCCAAACGAAC
Organism: Alphaproteobacteria bacterium; assembly: GCA_017505705.1. GTDB lineage: Bacteria > Pseudomonadota > Alphaproteobacteria > Rs-D84 > Rs-D84 > Enterousia. The sequence goes on along the minus strand of JAFVOS010000010.1, from coordinate 14,280 downwards.
AACAATAGATTTGTTCTGGACAAGGTGGTTTTATTATTATAGAATCACCCCCAGACAACAGCGGGCGTAGTATAATGGTAGAACGAAAGCTTCCCAAGCTTTAGGCGAGGGTTCGATTCCCTTCGCCCGCACCAAGAATTCAACCGGCCTTGTGCCGGTTTAATTATTGGATTGTGGTGACGGAATTGAACCCGAAAGAGTTGCGTTAGCAACGGGAGGGTTCGGGGCGTCAGTTGACGAGAACAAGTGAATACGCAGTTCGAGTCTTACGTAGCGAAAGGGGCCCATGGAGTGAAAACGAACATGGGAATCAAACATTCCCTTCGCCCGCAATGTATGGCGAAATAGTATCTTATTTTATCATCGATGTCCAGACTTTATTTCTGACGTCCGCGTAACATATCCGCCAATGGTTCTACGATATAAGAATTACGCTGTTTATCAACGTTGGCTAATTTCGTCCCCAGCATTCCCAGTTGTGGCGACCATACTGCATATTTTTCAATATACTGACGTGCCATTTCTGGATTTTTTGATAACTGAATATCAATCACATCGCGCAACATTTTTTTACCACGTGCGACAACCGCATCAAAATCTATGACTAAACGATTTGATGAATCCAGACGAATTGCGCCACACTCAAATAACATATTATGTTGCATAATATTGCGCTTCGCATGGGCGCGACTGAAATTTGCACCCGGATATAAATACGCAATCAGCCATGACGTAATCAGTTCTTGTTTTTGATGTGGCGTAAAAAATCCCGCTCGAACCAGTTCATCCAACATCGCAATAGAGCCCGCATCGGCCTTGTGCTCTTCAATAATATTTTTATATTCACCCAGTGCATCCAGGCCGTCTTTTGGTCCCAATGTATGCATATTTTCGTGCAAAATTGTAAAGTCGTGCAGGGCACGAACCGAAAAATATTTATGAAATTCCGGCGCCAGTAAAGCATTTTTCTTTTCGTCTATTCCATTGCCATATTTGCACTGGCGCATTTGTTTTAAATATACTGTCCGATGACCGCCACCGGTTTGAACCGCCATCTTATCTGCATTTGGCAGATTAAATGCCAACGTTATCTGACTGCGATACGCGGCATTGTGCCCACTGACCGATACAACATCGACATCGACCATTGTTTGTTTGGTGTTTGTCCCCAGGACCTGTTTATATTCGTCTGCACGTGGCATCTTGGATGCCATCATTGGTAAATGCTGTTTTATTTTTAACAAATAATCCGTGCCGGCCGTATCGACAATACCGACCGTCGCCCCCAGATTATCTTTGGCATATGGTATGATTCCACGCGCATCCAACATAGATTTTAATTTTGGGTTTTGTAATACCGTTGGCGTCATCGCGTCATCATAACATTCTCGCCCCAGTGTAAATTCCAGCGGTCCCGATTGCAATGTTGCCCATTTCTTATCCGCTTCACAATCAGCCCATGGCCAGTAATTCATCAATGCTGCGGATTGCAGTGTCAAATATTCTTTGAAATCGAAATTTTCCGTGCTTATAGCGGCGGCCTGTAATGCATATGCAGCCGAACGAAAATCAAATTTGAACGCATTTGTATAATCAACAGCTTTCAATTCATCGCCAAAACGCTTTACAATGGTGCGTTGATTTAATATTTCACGTACCTCTTCATCTTTATATCCGCTTTCCAACATATGAATTAAAATGTCGTGAAATTCATCAACGGACAAATTATACGGATACAGACCACGCCCCAAACGCGGTTCAACATCATTGGTTAACGCAACCGGCGCTCCAGATTTTTCCGTCGCAAAAATACCACGTTGCCCACGAAATAATTTCTGCGTTAATTTTATATCTTTAAAAGATTGGCGCGATTCTAGAAACAGTTCAAAATCTAAATTATAAGGATGGTCCATTTGTAATGCCACACGATCAATAATATCAGACGCGCGCACCAACCATTTTAACGTGGTCTTTTCCCGTTCGGGCAGGGCATTGTATTGTTCCGCATCAACACCTAACATATTGTATGGCGTAAAGGCTTCGGGCGATGTACGCTGAACCAATTCATCGTGGTCATACGCAATTTTATACAAGCGTTTTGCCATTGACATTTTTTGCATCCTTTTATTTTTGGTTTGCCATTACAATATCGGCGGCTCGTTCGCGGATTGTGGCAACAGCATTTTCAAATTCAAACACGTGTGGCATTGGACAGACCGCTTCCATCTTTTTGTCAGACATTGTGCAATCTTTACAAATTGGGCACAGTGTATAATCGCCCATAACAATCGCTTGGCATTTTTTTGCAGCCTTATGCGGCAAGTTGGAATATGGTCGATACTTGCTTGTATACAATTTTATATCTGCCAAACGTATTTTATCCACAAACTTAAAAGCAGGGCACATAACACGTGCGTTGCGCAGTTCTGCTTTTGCTTGATTGCGCATTGCCTGGATTTCTTCTCTGTGTTCGGCATGGTGTTGACGCACCTGCGCTAATATTACATCTTTGTGCTCTTGATAATATGCACGACATCTTGCATTGATTTTATCTTTGTTTTTTATCTGATATTCATGAATTTTATCTTTGTATTTTTCACGACTTTCATATGCACGAATACGATTCTTTTCACGTAACGTATCTGCATTACGTGCATAGTATTCACGTGCAGCCTGTTTGCGTGCTTCACGATTTCTTGCATATCTTTCGCGTCCACGTTGACGACGTAAATCCAAATCTTTATATGCCATAATTTTTATCTCTTTTTTTGTATCAGTTCATTATAGACTTGTCCAATGGTTTTATTGGCCACTGTGGTTTTGTGTTTATGGTTTAATATCACCTGGTCGTCGTTTGTAATCATCAGGCAATCGGTATACCCATTTGGTATATGCTGGGTTAATTCATTGTCTGCTGCACGCCCCAGTCGTGACAATGTGCCAATTTCATAAAACATAACGTTCAGATTATTACCTTTAGACATAATGATACTGCCATCTGAATCCATTTGATCTACATATATTCCACGCTGTCTAAGAATATTTGCAAATTCTTGATATTTATATTGTGATGCAGGGGTATTTAATCCGACAAAAGACACAGGAAACGCAGCAGACAAATATTGACTGTTCATAATTTGATTAACAACATTGGCAGCCGCATTCATATTGTCATGGTATTCATCAATAGATATATCAAGTGATATTTGGCGATCATGTTTGTGTGCAATATCTGCCAGTGATTTCAGAATGCTGCCAGACAATATTAATTTATTACCCCACAACGCATTTGTCTTAAAACATGCAGACATATTGTTTTTTGCACAAATGTCCGCTACAGTTGGAATGTATTTATGATGACCGATATAGTATGGTGCCATTGTTTCGCCACCTGTAAAAGTGACATAGTCCCAAACAGGTATACCCATGTCTTTGAATTCGCAAATATAGCGTTCTATTTTATCAATTGGCATCAAATTAAATGGTTCGTTGGCGTGACTGCGTTCACAGCAATGGGCACAATTCAAATTGCACCAATTTGTAACTTTTAATGCCAAGTTTACACGTGGCGTAACGTCTAGCCGAACCATTATTTTTCCACTGGAATCTGTAACAATTGTTTTGGATAAATCAGATCTGGGTTTTCAATGTTGTTGCGTTCTGCAATAATGCTAAACAGAATACCACGACGCAAGAAATTGCGTGCAATAATCCACAAACAATCCCCACGACGAACAGTATAAAATGTGTCATCATCGCCGGTCATTTCTGGCATTACAAAATCGTGTGTGACACTGGCAACGGTGCGACCATCTCCATCGTGCATGCGTACGGTCAGTGAATATTCTTTGCCGCTTTCCAATTCGCCCACATCTGCGCCCAGCCCAAAATGATGATGATCTGACACACGTGCAAATCCCATATATTTATCGTTCAGTGATAACGACACACGCAGGCGTGGCAATGCGTCCCCTGTCACAACAATACGACCTGTATCCAGATAATCAATTTTGGACACAGACAAATCGCCATCACGCAACATTGATGGGGCCTGTAACAGGGTGCTGCCGTCACGTGTCATTAACAAAGATACAGAATTTTCTGCCCCGGCTTCAGACACATAAACAAAAACTTTGTCTTCGGATTTAACGGTTGGTTCTGTGCCCATTAATGAAATGGTATAGTTGCCGGCGGCAAATGGCTTAGATGGCGCATAAACAAATTCACCGGCGGAATCTGTGCGTTCGGTTGCAACAATCTTGCCATTTACAACAATTGAGATGTTTTGGTGTGGCAACCAACGCCCAGCAATAACAACGCTGCCATTTTTTTCAATACGCACAATATCGAATGTTGGGGCTGTCATTGTATCTATTGCTTGCACAACAGGTTCTGGAACAGCTGGCACAACCACAACACGTTGTGGGGCAGGTTGACGTACAAACGCCACCCAAATCGCAATAAAAATAACGACCAATGCACACAGAATAGGGAACCAGTATGCACCAATCACACTGCGGCGATTGCGTGCACGTTCAATTTCTTTCTTGTCAATAGATTGATTTTCATCTTTTTTGCGTGCAAACGTATCCAGTTTTTTTAAGAAGCCACGTGTATATGTTCTGCGGTTTTCCAGCCATGCATTTTGCTTTGCAATTGCTTCGTCAATCATAGAATCTGTTGATTGCTTTTTCTTTTCGTTTTTATTGTCTTTTGCCATCTGATTGCCCCTGTAAATTATTGCTAGACAAAATGTAGCAAAATATATTTCTTTGTCAACTTATTTGTGGTATAATTCATCTGATTTAGCTAAGGGAATTAAATATTATGAAAAAGAAACGAATTGGTATTATGACAACAGGTGGTGATTGCAGTGGATTAAACACCGCTATACATCGAATTATTCGTTGTGCATCATTGCGTGGATGGCATGTTATCGGCATTCAAGACGGCACAGACGGATTATGTGGCACACCACGAACCATTGATTTAACCGAAGACATTTTGCCAATTGAAAATGCACGTCTGTCGGGCAGTTTTCTGCACAATGGTCACGCTGGTGCGCTGAATTTCGAAACCGCAATCGAACGCAATCGTGTCAAACAGTTTAATCGTCAATTGCGCCAATCGTTAAATGATTTGAAACTGGATGCACTTATTTTAATTGGCGGTAACGGCAGTACATCCCTGGCATGGGCAAATCATGAGATATACCAGGATTTGCAATTTGTTTGCATCCCAAAAACTATTGACATGGACATGCCATTAACCGACAGAACAATTGGTTTTGATACCGCCGTACAACAATTAACTTCTTTTTGTGATCAGTTAATGTTAACAGCACGCAGTCATCACCGCTGGTTTGTTGTGCAAAGCATGGGACGTGATTGTGGTAATTTGGCATTAAATGCAGGAATTGCCGTTGGTGCAACTGCAATACTGATTCCAGAAATTAAATTTAATGTCGATGATTTGGTTGCCCACGTGGCAAATGCGCCAACAGATTATGGAATCATCATGGTATCCGAAGGAATAACGTTGCGTGGCCATTCTGGACGTCCTGCAGATATGATTTCACGCAAATTAACTGCTGCCGGCATTGTTAATCGTACCGCATTTCCAGAACACACCCAACGTTCTGGCGACACAACTGCATGTGACAGAATCTTGGCGACCCGTTTTGCCGACTGTGCCATCAATGCAATTGAAAATGGTGAAACATATGTTATTACCACATTAGAATGTGGTGAATGTAAAACAGTGTCTTTGGCAGAATTCGTTGCCGCCGGCGACAGCACATCTGATCCAAAAATCCCTGGTTTGTGCACAGCAAATGCATATGTTGACCCTGACGATCCATTGTTATCAGTTGCCCAAGACATGGGGATTTACATTGGTAATTATAAATAAAATATCCCGCCGATGGCGGGTTTTTGTTTAAGCGTTTTGTCCTGCAACACGTCCACTGGCCCATGCCCAGTGCAAATTAAACCCACCTAAATCACCGGCTACGTCAATAACTTCACCTGCAAAGAACAACCCTGGGCATAACAACGACTCCATTGTTTTAGAAGATATTTTATCTGTTGAAACGCCCCCACGAACAATTTCTGCACTGTTCATATTGTACAAAACTATATCTGAACATTCAATTGTGCAAGCCTGAATTTGTGATGCAATATCTTTGATTTTAGTGTCACGAAAATCTGCAATATTTCTGTTTTTATCGCCAATAATAAAGCGAACCAGCCGCATTGGCAAATGCTGTGCCAACACCGTCGATATCAAATTGCGGCCATTGGTTTGCTTGGCTTGTTTTAAGATTTTCACAATATCTTTTCCTGGACACATATTAATCATTATCCCCGCACTTATATCACGAACTGTGGCCTGATATACTGCCGGCCCACCAATACCAAAGTGTGTAAACAGCATATCGTCATTAATGCTTTCATTGTCAACGTGTATTTCAACCGGTATTGATATTCCAGACAGCTCAGAATCAAATCGTTTTGTTTTTATTGCACACAGTGCAGGGCGCACAGGAATAATCTGGTGCCCAAAAGATTTGGCAATTTTATATCCAGCATCTGATACCCCCAACGTTCCAAAAGAAATTCCACCTGTTGCAATAATTACAGATTTTGCGTTGTAATTACCATTGTCGGTACTAATAATAAACAAGTCATTGGATTTGGTCAGTGATAAAACATTTGTCTTATACACAAACGATGCCATCTGTGCATCACTAAGCAATGCATCGACCACTGCTGCTGCACCGTCTGCACAGAAATAACGCCCAGGCGTTTTTTCATACAGATTTAATTTGTGGCTTTCACACCACTGTAAAATATCATATGGGGTCACACGACTTAATGCACCCCGAACGAAATTTTTATTATTACCAAAATATCTATCTGCTGATGCAGCTGTATTTGTTATATTACATTTCCCGCCACCAGATGCCAAAACTTTGCGGGCAGGTCTATCCCCCATGTCCAGTATTAACACAGACTTGTTTTGTCGCACAGCCACCGCTGCCGCACTTAATCCAGCAGCCCCCGCACCGATAATCGCAATATCATACAGTTTCATAAATTCAATAATACAATGAATCTGAATAAAAATCTATGAATAAAAAGCCCCAAAACTGGGGCTCTTTTTTACCACGATTTGTATCCTGGTTTACATTCACGTATACACTTTTTCGCATCATCGTCCCAACGCATGCTACCTGTTTCATCTGGGGCACGATTACAAATTGCAACACACTTATTATTTTCCAGGTTATACAATTCACCCTGGTACAAGCATGCCCCAATTTCACAGCCATTTATCCATGTGCTGACCGCAACCTGACCATTTAAACCAAATGTATTTCTACATGCGCCACATTTTTTAGATGCATCCAATGGTTCATTTGATTCACGTGGATTATTTGTGTATCCAGGCTTACAAGATGTCACAACACATTCACCCCATGCTTTTTTTGCTGTATCCCACTGGCGTGTACCTGTACCGTTTTTGATTTCGCATGACTGCGTATCTGGTACACATGCATTAGAAGCAACATGATATCCTTCTTCGCATTCTATAATTTCGCAGATGCCATATGATCCCAATTTATGGTTCCACGTTTTTTTAGCCTTGGTTGCATTTGGCATATCACATGTTTGCTCATCTGCAATACACTGGTCGCTTTCTGGATGATATCCTTCATTACACTTAGCTACCAAGCAATTCCCATTTGCTTTATACGCAGTGGCATACTGTCTGTCACACTTTTGACATTTGCCATCAATCAGTTCGAAGTCTGGATTACAAGACACTTCTATGCACGCCAAACCATCTGGTGTTTCTTCAATCTGGCATGGGTTTCCTGTATCTGACATTCCGATATAATCACATACATCTGAACCAAAATACACGATTTCTTTTCTTGGATATGCACGTCCCCCGATGATATCAAACCCTTCACACTTAGCATAACATTGAGATGATTCAACAGAGCCTTCTGGGGCATATATGTGTGTTCCACCCGAAATTTCGGCACATGATTTTGGTGATGCATCTGGGATGTCATCATCATCCAAATCAGACGTTGTTTCTGGACCACAAATATAGTTTTCTGGACAGATTAAGCAAGCACTCTTGTCATCTGTCAGATAGTGACGTTCTTCACAAATCTGAATTTCGCAAGTGTCAACCATCGGATCTCCTTGGTAATCACGCCCTATCATTTTGACAACGTTCTCCAACAAGTCACACACGCCCCAACATTGGCCCGCAAATATAGAACCTGCATCAGCATACGGATATCGACTGTTGAACATTGCTTTACACATCAGTGGTTCTCCATCAGGCATACCATTTTCATCAGAATCCTTGCGTGACAATTCATCACAGATTTCATTTTCTGGACAGAAGTTGCACTTGTTGTCATTCAAATAATATCTAGATTCACACAGTGTCACCATACATTCTGAACAGTTTGCCGTATAATCAGCCGTAGACGTGTTGTATCCACATTGCTTAATACCAGAACCATTTGGCACATTACACGATATTCTGGTCATATAACATGCACTGGCATCTGCACTGGTTGCGGTTTGTGTCATTCCCTGACGCGTCAAGAACGCTGGGCACGCATCACGACCTGTCATATATCCCATATTGTCATCTGCTGCCACTGGTCCAAAGTACCCATATCCCACAGGCACACAATCTTCATCCCCCAGTTTCGCCCAATAATACCCATCATTGCACGATGTAAACATATTGGTTTGACAGTTCGTATAACCTTGGGTCGATATGCTGAAATTACAGTATCTGACACCACTGCCATGTGCCGTCACAAACGGATAGTTTGGTTGATAACATAACGTCGCATCATCTGCAGTTTGCGTATCAGTTTTTCCGTCTTCTGGACACAATATTTTATCAATACTATTAATCAAACTGTATGCACCATATCCCACAGGCACACAATCTGTTGCATCTGGCGTCGCACGATAATATCCACCGACACATCTTGCAATAAACTTGCTGCGACAGTTTGTTGTAAATCCAACATCATAATCTGTCCAATTACAAACTTGGGTACCTGCACCATATGTTGAACTATACGCCACTGTTTTATAACACTGGGTTGCGGAATTCGCCGTTGTTAAAGAACCTGTCACACCATCTTCAGGGCAGGGGTTCTTTAACATGCTGCCTTCTGCGCTATAGTAATTCTGACCAACTTCTGTACAATCATTACCAGATACAAAGTAATATCCTGCTGCACAGGTGCTGACTGCAAAATTATAACAAGTCAAATCATACTTAGTGCTTTCTGTATTATAGTGGCACGTCTGTGTACCTGTTGCCAGTCCTGTCACAGATGTATATGGCAACAAATTCTTATAACAAACCCCAGGATGTGTTGCAGATATACCACCAGACGACACACCGCCATCTGCACATGAATTATGTCCCCCAATAACCTTGGTATCGGTATCAAATGTTCCACCTGGGCACCAATGATTTTCATCGCATACATTACATGTTCCGCCCTGACCAGGATAATAATATCCTGCTGGACACACTGTTTTACCTGGCTGCCACATAACTGTGGCCACAGAATCAGCGGTTACAGCTGTTAATTCAGCTTGTGTTTTTTGCATCACACCATCCGGTGAAACAATCTTTACACCATCTGCTGTTCTATAACCATCAAACACATAACCATCTCTTTCTGGCAATCTGGTTTCGTCCATATTTATCAGCGGATTTTCAGCGTTTGCATCTGAATACCAACCAACTGTATATTTCAGATACACTGGTGGTTGAACATCATTACGTGACGCTTCTGGTGTCAATAATGTAATCTTAAATACCCCCGGTTCCCAAATAACATACAATTTAGTATCCGTTGCATCTTCTGAAATATTTGTTGCAACATTTTCATTTGCATCATAGCATTTTCCACTGCCATCTGAATTTTCGCATAATTTACCTGTTGCCACATATCCTGCCCGCACCAGCGAAGTCACAGCCGGCATTGCACAATTACCGCTGTCAAACGAACAAATCACACTTTCTTGAATATCTCCGGTTCCGCCATTTCTATCAAATGTAATCTTATAGCTGTTTGCAGACCACTTTGCATACACAGTTTGTGTCCCCGTTGCAAAATCCGATATCACATGTTGATTTGCACATGAATTCAGCGTCTTGTCAGAACACCAACCCGCAAACGTATATCCCGTACGCACTGGCACACCATCAATCGTTGTCCCTACACCATACTTGTAGACGCCAGGTGCATCAATATAGTTTGTACCACCATTCATAACATAGTCTATCTTATAGTCCGTAATCGGCGTACAAACGGTTGAATCAGTTGTTTGTGGTCCTGTCACCTTGCCGTTGGTGCTGTGTCCAATTGAACAAGTACAATATGTATTGACGTTATCTGCTTCTGTAAAGCTGTTAACTGGACATACAGTACAACTGATTGTTGATTTATTCGCCACAGGTTTAAATGTGTTTGCATTACACGTACCAGTGTAAGTACATGTTCTGGCATTTTCGTTTTTCGATACAGCACACGATGTTACATTTGCCCCCTTAACACAGGCGTCACATTCCCATGCACACGTATCTGTTGTTGCAGCACCCGTCCACTTTGCATTATCAGGCAAATCTGTACATGCTGCACAAGTTATCGTTGCGGCCGTTATGTTCTGCAAATGACGTGCGCTATAAAATCCAGCAGAGCAGGTATGTATATAGCGACAAACATTATCTGTCACACCAACCAACACAGATTTTACAACACCTGTTCCTGCTTGTGCTTTTGGACAACCAGACCACACAGCATACAATGTCGTGCTGCCGCTGTTGATTATATTTTTAATTGATGCGCCAGCGTTGTATTTAACAGTTGTTCCATTTTCAACATCTGTCCAGCCTTCAAATGTATGATTAGTATTTAACATTGCCCCCTGGGTCGTTGCAGAACACGCTGCATCATACTTGCATGTTATGCTGGTCTTTGTAGGACTGCCTGTTGCACCGCCGTTGTTAAAATATATTGTCAATGTATTTGCGACCCATTGAGCATACAACGTCTTGCTACCATTATCTTCTGACACCAGATTAACAACAGATTCGCCATTTACATAAGCGGTTCCAGAACCGTCTGCCTTGGTATTCCACCCCACAAATGTCCAACCAGTTAATTTATATCCATTATCTGTCAAACTCTTTATCACATCATACGTATGTGAACTGGATGCAGTTGTGCCACTAATTGTTCCACTTGCTGCACTGGGCTTGTTGCTGTTATACACAATTGTGTATTTGTTCGCATACCATTGGGCATACTGGTTTACTGTTGCACCTGCAGACGTTGTCAGGTTCTTAACATTAGCCCCATTTTCATATGCTGTTCCAGAACCATTTGACAATCTATTCCAGCCCATAAATGTCCAGCCCTTTAACGCAAACTTATTACTCGCCAATACAACAGACTTGTCATATTCTGCACCTGTTGACGCCATTGTCCCACTAATCGTTTCGCTTGCTGCACCAGGCTTGTTTGCGACATATGCAATCGTATATGTAATCGCATAACATGCACCACTTACCGATGTAGCACCTGCATTACCGGTCACATCAAATGTTGCAGTCGTATCTGTTCCACCCGCCTTGGTATATCCTGCATTACACGATATTGTGCACACAGGTTTATTGGCAGATACCGATTTCAATGTCACTTCTGCATGCGTAGCAGAGCAGGTCGGCGTTTTCCACACAGCATACAGCGTCTTGCTGCCACTGCTGATTATATTTTTAATAGATGCCCCAACAGCAATATCAACCGTCGTTCCTCCTTGGGTCTCAGACCAGCCCAAGAACACCATCTTTGTCTTGGCTAGTGTCCCCATTCCAGCTGCTGTACACGCTTGATCATATGTGCACGTTTGCTTGTTATTCGTGACCGAAGATGCCCCACTGGTCGCCCCACTGGTATCATAATTGATTGTTAGTGTATTTGCAGTCCACTTTGCATACAGCGTCGCATCATTTGCAGGTGTATAATTTGCACCAGCTGCCCCAGCACTTGTTTTTAACGTACTGTCAGAATACCATCCACCAAAAGTATATCCCTTGCGTGTTGGTGTCGGCAATGTCACAGATGCACTGGTCCATTGTGTATTCCATGTTTTGTTTTCTGCATATCCCTTACCAGCTGTCAGCCCTGCAGATGTAATTTTACCATTTTTATCGATATATTGGGTACCACCAGTGCCTGCGCTGTAATATCCATTAAATGTATATGCCGCTACTGCACTTGCAGGTGTCACCGTCCCACCATTGGCATTATATGTAACGGTATACTTTCTTTGCGGAATCGTTATACCATTTGCAGATGTTGTCATTGCATTTTTGCGTGCACTGTCCACATACACATTTGTTGCATATGTTGTATAAATTGCACTTGAACCATTTGTTGTTGCATTTGCATTATTCAACGTAATTGTATAATTGTTTGGTGCCCATTTGGCATACCATGTACTATTTGCTTTCAGCCCCTTGGCCACCGTTATACCATTGGATGTGATATATCCATTTGCAGCAATATATTGCGTGCCAGTTCCATCATTAGCTGAATAATATCCACCAAACGTATATCCTGTACGTGATGGCACACTAATCGCATACGCTGACGTCGTCATTACATTTTGACGCGCACTGTCCAAATAGACATTTGTATTATACGTCTGATATATCGCACTTGTGCCCGCTGATGTTGCACTACGATTATTCAAAGTAATCGTTCCTTTATTAACAGTAACCGAATATTCAGCACTTGCTGCATTATAATTTGCAGTCTCTGCACTGGTCACTGTAATAACTGCGCTGCCATATGCGGCCTTACTGGAAACAGTCACCGTTGTGCCACTGATTGCGGCAGTGGCAGCATCAGAATTGCTGGTACCGACACTCAAGGCACCACCACTAATATTTTTCGTCACTGTAAACGTGCTGTTTGCAGAATAGGGCATAGAACCACTATTTGCGCTTAACGTCAATGTATTTGTACCTTTCTTTGTTGTCACAGCATATGTTGCACTTGCAGCATTATATTGACCTGTTTGTGCACTGCTGACTGTAATAGTTGCTGTCCCTGGGGCAGACACATATGTCACAGTTCCCTGGGTTTTTGCAGAATTTAACGCAACCGTTGCCACATCTGTACTACCAGATGCCGCACTGATTGTGCCATTGCAACTGCCTTTGTCTATCGAAAAAGTACTGGTCGTTGTTGGATATGTAAGTGTGCCGCTGGCCGGGCTCAGGGTTATGGTACATGTCCCACGATTAACAGTCAGGTTATAACTCTTAGAACCGCTGTTATAGTAATCATTACCCGCCGCCGTCACAGTAATCTTAGCGGCCCCCGCCTTAACAGGTGTCAACGTCACCGTACCATTGCTTATTGTTGCAGTCGCAACTGACGCATCACTGGATTCAACAGTTACACTTCCTTGGGCTTTTGTCACTGTAAATGTTCCTGTATTCGGATACGCAATTGTCCCGCTGGATTTGCTGATTGTAATTGGATTTGTGCCCTTTGAAACCGTCAGGGCATATGTTGTCGACGCTTCATTGTAATAAGTGGTCGCAGCGCTTGTCACAGTAATTGTTGCTTTACCTGGTTTTACAGACTTAACCGTCACCGTACCATTGCTTATTGTTGCAGTCGCAACATTAGAATCACTTGTTTTGACACTTAATGTACCCCCACTGACATTTTTGCTTACAGTAAATGTACCACTGTTTGGATACGCAACTGTCCCACTGGTCGAATCCAGGGTCAAGGTATTTGTACCCTTAACAACTGTTGCCCCATAGGTTTTTGAACCGGTATTATAGTTATCGTTACCAGCTGCCGTCACAGTAATTGTTGCTTTACCCGGTTTTACAGACTTAACCGTCACCGTACCATTGCTTATTGTTGCAGTCGCAACAGATGTATCACTGGATTCAACAGTTACACTTCCTTGGGCTTTTGTTACTGTAAACGTACCACTGTTCGGATACGCAATTGTATCGCTGGATTTGCTGATTGTAATTGGATTGCCAGCCTTGTTAACCGTACAGTTAAAACTGCCTGTTTTAGTTGTATAATTAGTCTTAGTCACCTGATAGTAAATTGTCGTGCTGTCTTTAACATTTGTAACCTTTGGAACTGTCGTACTATATGTCTTTCCATCGGTGCCATAC
>JAFVOS010000009.1 GCA_017505705.1 Alphaproteobacteria bacterium | reverse complement strand
TAGCGGCTGTGTAAAACACAGACCTGCTTAAACCCCATTTGAAGCCTATGTTCGTCAAAAACAGTGCCAATTTTAATATCAGAAAAATCCCAGATTTACAGGGTGTTCGGAACTAAATCAAGTTATAGGAAGATTGAGTCGTTTGTGTTAACAGTCCGTTGTTCTACCGACTGAACTATGCCCGAATAGCGAACACAATACTATATCAAAAAGTCGCAGAAGTCAAGACTTTTTTCAAAAATGTGCAAGTCGCGGAAATCTGCAAAAAATCCTGTGTGTTTTCGCCGTGCGCGGCGTGTGTGTAAAACATTTTTTTCGCCTTTTTTGTCCGTGCATTTGGCGGGTAAAAAAAGTTGTCGTAAAACTTGAAAATCTGTCAATTTGTGCTAAGTTCATAACAGAATTAAAGCATAAAAGGTAATAAATGTCATTTACACAGGAAAAACTAAATCCACAGGCCAATACCGGTGCTGACGAAACACCACGTTGCAATGGCTGTGACTATCATTGTAAATTTGGTATTCATTATTTCTATAGAGATGAACCTAGAGCAGATATGCCATCCCGCAGCGTACGTTATTTCTGTCCAACCATTGATGGTAAAATAATCAAGGAATACAGGGACCAAGACCGTCAGTTAATGCCTGCATCTAAACGAGATGAGGGAAAAACCGATTATGACTATAGGCACGTTCAATCTGCAGAGGTATATGCGGTTGAAAAGGCACGCCAAATCGCAAAACTATGCGACCACTATAAGACAACATTTACACAGCAACAAGGTTTGAATATTGGCGAGAATTTCAAATACCCACAAATAAGTTTTTCGCATATTACACCTGATCAAAAAACAACCAAATGTGACGGTTGTGATAAACAGTGCGAGATTGGAACCATAATATTTTGCGATACTATTTTTCCAACAATTTCTGGGGAACGTATATCGGATTATAAATCAGAGGATGGCGAACATCAAATATTTGAGAACAATGACATACACGATATTAAGAATTCGACAATAGCACGAATAAAGACGTTGCAATTCGGACAAACATTGGCCAGCCTGTGCGACCATTACAAGACACGATAAAGGAAACCAAAATGTCATTTACACAGGAAAAACTCATAAACATAAACCCAAAACAGGTTCAGGCATATGTTTCCCCTGGGGACAGATGTGATGGTTGTGATTTTGAATGCAAATTGGGTTACAAGTACAGTCCATACGGATATCATATCTATCCGACAATCAACGGAGAAATAGTATCCCGTTATATTAACCAGAATTATAAAAGCCAGTTTACTGGTGTTGTTGTCCTTAAAACCAGAACAGACCAGCAAAAATTGTACGCCAAAACATGGGCTGGCGAAATCGCCCGTCTGTGCGACCTTTACAAAACACGATAACAGGATATAAAATGACACAGCGTCCATGGGAAAATATGTCGCCACAGGACATTGATAAAATATTGCCATCCGCCATGCGTGAAAACAATGCGGACTATTTTTTACATGAATTGTACCGTACTGCACGTGATATAGATATATACGGATGGCGGGACGCTTTGACCCCAGATGCATTGGTTCGATTTGGACCAGCCACATCATTTGCACCAGGGATGCCTTATCATTACAGACTCTATAAATTTGAACGAAATTATTATTGCTATCAAAACGGAACAGTATATTTGTGGAATCCATATGAAATGTTGCCATATCGGGGGATTCGTGTTATTCGTTTTACATCTGAACAAGATATGGTATTTCGTCATGCGGTGCAATCGTTAGTTGTGTATCATAAAAATCGTGGGCTATATTGCGAACCCATAAAAATGAGAGAAACCCAATCCCAAAAATACCCCAACGCGATTAACTGCTTTAATCTTGGCTTGAAACATTATCAGGAACAAAATCCATTACAGACACCTGTGCGTTGTGATGGGTGCGAACGGCGATGCTATCTGGGCTGTCAAGTGCATCCGCATCTCAGTTGGGGTGATGATAAATATCCAACAATAAATCATATTTTTGCAAACGATTGCCACGGCACCTGTGCGGCAAAAATGCAAGAATATCTTAACAATATTCAACAAAAACAAAAATAAAAGGAAAAAAATGTCAACAGATAAGAAACGCAAGCCAAGATTTCAAGAAAGCGTGGCATACGAATATATAACCAAGGCGCAAAGAATGCCACGTCCGTACACGTCAGAAGATTTCAAAAAAGAGACTTTTATTCCCGACCCCTATGAATTGTGCAAACAGCGATAAATTAAATCGTGTTCAGGATATGCCCTGTGATATATAAAAACAAACCGCCCGATTGGGCGGTTGTTTATACGAATTTTTCCGGTACCAGGCTGCATATCGATTTCCATACCCGACGGAATATAGATGTGTCGGGGGCACGTTTATGAACCTGGGGGGTGGTGTCTGTCGGGCGGCTGCCTGTCCAGATGGGGTCGCCATCTTTGTCCAGTGTCACACGCCATGACGTCTGTGTGTCCTTAAGTATCATATTGCGCAGTTTGTGTGCAAAATCTTTACTTTCAAAAATAGCAACGTTTTCAGTGTTATAATATGCACTGCGTGGATCCAGGTTAAAGCTGCCAATCCATGAAATGTTATCGTCAAATACCATGGTTTTGCTGTGCAGGACAGAGAAGCTTGATTGTTTTCTTTCACGATCATGTTCTTTGCCCCGCAGGTTTTCTGCCGACACCATAAATTCATATACGTCTGCGCCAGATTGAATCAGGTGCTTGCGATATTTTTCCCATTTTGCATACACTGTTGGTGCGTTCGTAGATGCCAACGAATTCGTCACAATTGTCATGTGTACACCAGATTTTTCTTCTTGCAACATATGTTCCAGGCCACCTTGCCCCGGCACAAAGTACGCCGCAGACATGTACACAGACCGATCTGTCTTGTCCCACAGGTGTTGCAGTGCCTTGATAATGTCGCCCCGATATGCTTCTTTTTCGTCCATGGTCATTTCGACCTTGGATGGTGGGTCGGCCAAGAATTTGCCACGTCCCCAGCTGAAGTCGAACTGTTTAGACTGATATTCACGTTGGGCCATTGCGATAATGTTGTTGTACTGGCTGATGCTTTCGGATCCCTTGGCGGCAATTCTTTCAAATTCTCGTTCCAGTTTCTTTAGCCCACGTTTTGTTTTTGCACGTGGGAACGCCGCCGCTGGTATGGACAGGTGATGGTTCCAGTATTCATCAAAACTTTTTGTTGCGTGCTGGGTCATTTCACCGATGAACAACACGTCTGTATCAGAAAAGTTTGATGCGGTTTCCGGATAGAAATAGTTGCTGCCCACATTTCGTCCGCCTGTTATGTATGCAACATTGTCCACGATGAACAGTTTGTTGTGCATTCTGGAATTCAGTCGATTAAAATCCATCAGGAATTGTGGATAATAAAACAATTTACTGCGTGTTTTTACGGTATTAAATACCTTGACCTCAATATTAGGGTGCTGGTTCAGCAGCATCACGTCAACGATATCCGATTTTGTACCATAATCATCCAACAAGATTCTTACTTTAACCCCACGATCAGCTGCATTTTTCAGTTCACCGATTAAAACCTTGGACGAGAAATCGTTACTGTATATATATGTCTGTAAATCGATGGTCTTGGTTGCCATGCGTGCAAACGCAGAACGAATAACAAATGCGGACAGGCCGTCTTCAATAAGTGTTGCCCCAGATGTGTTTTTGCCCTGGGTTAATTCAGTAGCATAGCATTTTGCAATTGGCGTTTGCATTGGGTCATATTTAAAATCTTGCTCGGTCACCTTGGCGGTATATGTATCCAGTCGCTTGTCATGTGTTGATGTTGGAACTGTCACACACCCCAACAGCGGCAGGCACATTAATAACATAGATGTCTTTTTTGCAATCGCCAATTTTTACTCCTATGGACATTAAGTATATAACAAACAAAAACAGTTTTACAAGATAAATTCGTTATGATTTTTAATGAACCAGGAATAAATTCAGCGCCCTTGTAAAGGTCGATGTATAAAAACATAAAATATGTATGTTTTTTCGCTTGCGTGAATTTTGCCAATGTGATAAAATGCAATATCAGAGAAGGGAAGGCTGAGTCATGAAAAGATTTATTGCAGTGTTAAGTGGATTATTGGTAATGCCCGCATTTGCTGAGGTTGCGCCAGTTGTCTACGAAGATGTGATTGAATATTCCGATACAGAAATGTTCGATGCAGATGATGTGGTCGAACAAGAAATTCTGTCCGAAGAACCAGGGACGATGATTATACCACCTGTTGGCCAGGTGCGAACTGTTTCACGTTCAACGTCTGGTCGTGCATCACGTGCACTGCCCAAGGCTACAACACGTGCGACGTCTCCGTCACGTGCGATTGCGTCACGTGCGGCTGCAAATATTTCTCAGACGCGTAATGCGATGACACGTGGTACTGCATCACGTGCAGGTGTGTCACGTGCGGCAACATCGGCTTCTTCTCAAACGGTTTCATCACGTCGTGCCAGCCAGCCATCCGAATCGTCGGTCGTGGCACGTGCGGGTTCAATTGTTCAAAATGATACGGTTAATACACCATTGTACACTGGTCGTGTTGGTGTTCGTGCCGGTGGTGCTGCATCCAGCATTCGTGCACGTGTCCCGACTGTTCGTATAAATAACAGTTCAAATACAGCAACGGTTACTGCGACACCTGCAACGGTTGAAGAAGTGACGACATCAATGGATCAATTGGCCCAGATAACAGATTTCTGCAAGGCGCAATATACAGAATGTATGGATAATTTCTGTAATGTCTTGGATGATAATCAGGGGCGTTGCAGCTGTTCCAAGAATATCAAGAATTATGCCAAAACCGAAGAAGCGCTGAAAGAAGCGACAGTATCATTACAAGATGTTGCACAAAAGATTCAGTATATCGGTTTGACCAAGGACGAAATCAATACATTGTTTGACCAGACAGAAGCTGAACAGGCAATGCAGGGTAACAGCGACAGTTCACAAATCAAAAATGATTTGGATAAAATTAAAAACATGATTGTCGATGTTAAATCTGGTACTGCATCATCCAGCGAAACCGCTGGCATCAGTATGGATTTGTCTGGGTTGTTGGATTTCAATATTGACAACACTGGATTTGATTTGGGATCACTGTTTGGAACAAACACCGCAAACACAAACAGCATCAGCAACCAGCGTGGCGAAGAATTGTATAAAACAGCCGCTGCCCGTTGCAAGACAGCTGTGTTAAACGACTGTCAGAAACAGGGTGTTGAAATTTCCATTATTACCAATTCATATGATATGGAAATTGATAAACAGTGTATTGCGTATGAACGCAGTCTGACCGATGCAAACGATCAGATGTTGTCAACCGTTCGTAATGCCAAGTCTGTCTTGCAAAAGGCACGTTTAATGGTTGCCCAGCAAAAGAATTCATATGACCTGCGTGGGTGTGTGAATGCATTGGATTCATGTATGCAGGATGACTTTGTTTGCGGAACAGATTATGAAAACTGTTTGGATCCAACCGGAAAATATATCGTTAACGGCGAAGTTGTAATTGGTTCAACCCCCGGCCAGACATTAGTAGCAAAAGAAACTGTCAATGCGGCGACACAACCTCAGTTTTGTCCAAATACAGAATTGTACGAAGTATGGAATTATACTGGCGATGCTTCTGCAACAAATGCATGGTGCGGGACTGGTAATATCGCTAACTACGTAGAAAAAACACTGTCGGAATCAAATCCTACCAAAATTGGCAAGGATATGACAGGCTTCCTGACATATAAAATTGGATACAATGCGGATGGTAAAAACTTTGGTATGTGTATATCGGTATTGAACAAGTGCCAGGCATATACATATGATGCAAGTGGTAAGTATATTCCAAATAATGATGTTATCAAGGAGTATCTGCGCCGTACGTTAACCCAGATCAAGGTTGCCCAGGACCAGGTTATTGCAGATCATGCAGAAAACTGTATTTCAGAAGTATCTTCATGTCTGAACCAGAATGGTTATTCCGAAACAGCGACAGGGGAAAATGCAAACAATGTTGCGGTTAATTCATGTCGTGCGTCTATCCTGACCTGTATGTCTGTAAATGGTGATGCAACACAAGGCACAGGCATTGCTAATATGAAGACATGGATTAAAAACATGCTTGGGCTGTCAACAAGCACCAGCAATTAAAAAATCCCCCAACTGGGGGATTTTTTTACATATATAATCAACCGCAAAAATGTTTTTTAGATAATATTTACAAAACATTCCTGTTCCACTTTGTCGTGTGTGCGCATTTCCCCTTTGTCATTCCTGCGAATGCACCGAATAGGGAAAAACACCATACTCCTTTGTCATTCCTGCGAAGGCAGGAATAGGGAAAATAATTTCATGCAAAACAATAAAAAAACAACCTGCTCCCCCTTGTCATTCCTGCGAAGGCAGGAATAGGGAATACACTAGACTTTTTTGTAGGCACCGAACAGGGCCTTTAATCCCACGCAAATCACCCTGGGTATTATTTTCCCCATTCCTTTCCCCTGTGCTGACGCTGGCCCAGGAATTACACATTCTGATAAACAAATTTTCATTAATGCTAAGTACTAAAAAATCCCCCGTCGGGGGATTTTTACCATAACTTTACACGTTCACCGGGTAATACGTACATTTTGCTGTCTGGTTTAATATCAAATGCATCGTACCACGCATCAATATGTACCAAAATACCATTTACACGATTTTTAGCCAGGCTGTGTTCGTCCATCTTTGTTCGGCGCAGTTCTTCGTCTGGTCTGATATTCTGCGCCCATGCACCTGCATATGCGATAAAAAAGCGCATCTCTGGTGTCAGTCCGCCAGACTCGTTTGATGGGACGCCAAATTTCTTATATGCGTTGTACGCAATTGTCACGCCACCATAATCTGCCAGATTTTCACCCAATGTAAATTCGCCGTTTGCATTAACTTCGTCGTTAATTTTAATATTGTCAAAGAATTCCTTCATTACTTTGGCACGAACATCAAACCTTGCTGCGTCCAGCAATGTCCACCAATCTTTCAGATTTCCATCCTTGTCAAATTTGCGCCCAGAATCATCAAAGCCATGGGTCATTTCGTGACCAATAATCGCCCCAATTGCACCATAGTTAAATGCATCATCGGCATCCATGTCAAAGAATGGGTATTGTAAAATTCCTGCTGGGAAACAAATTTCGTTTGTTGTTGGGTCATAATATGCATTTATTTCATGGGCATTCATGTACCATAATGTTGGATCTTTTTCTTTACCGATTTTATCCAGCCAAAATGCGTCTTCAAATTTTGATATGCTGACCATATTTTCCCACAGCGATTTGTTTGCGTCTATGTTTAATTTAGAATAATCACGCCATTTGTCTGGGTATCCAATTTTAGCCTTGAACGTAGACAGTTTTTCTAATGCTTTTTCCTTGGTTTCGTCTGACATCCAGCCCAAATCTTGGATTCGCAGTGCATATGCACGTTGCAGGTTTTGTACCAACGTCTGCATACGACTTTTTGCTTTTGGTGAAAAATATTTTTCCACATACAACTGGCCGATTAATTCACCCAATGCATCATCCAGCATTGATACCGCACGTTTCCAACGTGGTTTAGGTTCTTTTTGGCCCGCCATTGTTCGGTTATAGAAATCGAAAGCAATATCATATGATGCGTCATCCAGTAATCCTGATGCAGAATTTGCAATACGATATTTCAGATAAGCCTTGATTAATTCGAAATCTGTATCATTCATAATCGCAATAGATTCTTTGATTGCTTCTGGCTGATTGATATTTATGTATTCTGCGGCGCTGGCCCCACGTGCAACCAAGAATGTGTCCCAGTTAAATCCAGGGAATTGTTCTTTGACCTGGCTGATGCTTAATTTATGGTAATTTGCATGTGGGTCACGCAGTACTTCTTTGGTATAGAATGATTTTGCCATTCTTTCTTCCATTGCGTACAGTTTTTCTGCATCTGCATTAATTCCAAAATTTTTTAATTGTTTTGCGATGTATTCTTTGTACTTTTTGCGGATTTCTTTGGATTTTGTGTCTGTGTCAAAATAATAGTCACGTGACAGGCCGATTCCACTTTGTCCAATGTTGTATAAGAAATGTTCGCTGTCCATTTCGTCCAGCCCAACGCCATCTGCCCAGAATGCGGATGAAAATGTATGCATTTCGCCCAAATATTTTGGCAAATCGGCTGGACCTGCCAGGGTGTCAATTTGTGCCATATATTCCGCAACAGGTTTTACACCATCCTGATTGCGTTTTTCTGTATTGCTTATTACTTTGTACAGTGTGCCGATTTTTCCATTGTCTTGCTCTGCGATTTGGCGTGTACGTTCCAGGTTCACGTTGTGTAAAACCTCAAATGCGCCAAATCTGGAATAGTCATCAGGTATCGGATTCGCTTTCTGCCAGCCACCCGTCGCATACCCATAAAAATCATCCCCGGGTCTGATATTTGTATCCATGTTTTCTGTTTTGATACCTGCACTCATCATTTTCTCCTTGGCTGTATTGTGTGCGAAAAGAATTGTAATTGCGATGGCTATGATGCCGATAATATTCCACAGTGTACTTTTCATTTTTTTTACCTTACTATTTTAACAACTATGTCGTCTAATACCAGTATTCCTGCATCTGTTGCGCACAGTCTGTCGTTGTTTATTTGTACCAGACCTTGCATGCCTTTTACTGTGTCCATATTTATAGCGTTTTTTACATCGTCTGTCAAACGCACGCCACGCATTGTTCGCAATCCAGTTATGATTTTTTCAACCGCCCGATCTGTGTCCGTCATCTGTTCGAACAAGACGCCACCTCCACGCTGTTCGTACCATGTATTGTCTATATGTACACGCCCGGCGGCCCCTTTGCCAATGCCGATATATGCCCCACCGTCCCAAACATTCTGGTTGTGCCGACATTCATTTCCATCGGTTGCATAATTAGAAACTTCGTACCGGGGCAGGGCCAGCGTTTCCTGGATTGTAGTGTACATTTGCGCCATTGTATCGTTGCATGGCATTATTGGCCCAGATTTTGCCAGTGGGGTTCCATCTTCGATGGTCAGTTCGTATAAAGAGCAATGCTGCAGTCCCAGTTTGTTAATTTCATTGCATATCTGTTTTATGGTTTTTGCGGTCTCGCCCGGTAATCCATAGATGAAATCCCCAGATACCCTAAGGTTTAATTTTTGTGCGTCTTTTATTGCCTGTATTGCATCATGCGCACTGTGTCTGCGTCCCAGATATTTTAACTTTTCGTCGTCCAGGCTTTGTACACCAACGCTTAATCTGTTAACGCCCGCAGATTGAAAGTCTTTCATTTTGTCCATATCGATGGTGCCTGGATTCGATTCCAGTGTAATTTCTGCGTTGTTTTCTATGGAAAAATGCCTGTTCAAGTAATTAATTATTTTGTCGAAATTCTTAACCCGCATCAGTGACGGCGTACCACCACCAAAGAAAACACTAGGGACCTTTGCCGCCCCCATGATTTCAGACCAATGTTTTATTTCATTAATAATTCCGTCTGTATATGTGTCCCAGTCAGGATTTGCGCACGCATGTGAATAAAATGCGCAATATCTGCACTTAGATATACAAAAAGGCACGTGGATATATATATTGTGTGCAACTGTCATGGGGGGTATTGTACAACCTTCTTTTTATCGTGCAAGAAATAAATGAAAATGCTTTTTATGAAAGTTTTTTTATGATATAATAAAAACACAATACATTGGTATGAGGAAGGGATTAATTTCATTTTTATCGGCATTTTTTGCGCCATTCGTGGCATTTGCTGCGAACGAAGGGGTGCCAACATACTATCAAACGGCCCAGGCAACAAACGCCAATCAAATCGGATATGGCAAATACGCCGCCCAGGGATATACTAAATATGTTGGGGCATCTGGCAATAAACAGACGGTTGGATCACGCACGTATACATACCAGGTTCCACGTCAACAGCCCCAGGTGTCTGCACCACAATATACCGGTGCAATGACGACAAATGGTATCGCAATGCCTGTGGACAGTGAGCCTGCGACCCATATTTATGCGGGCTATGCACGTCGTTTTGCAGATTTTCAGTTTGAAACGGGTGTAAATTCCATTTTGGAATGGGACGATATGATTTTAAATGAAATTACTGTTGGTGCACGACATAATTTCAGTTTGCGTAATTTTGATATGACTGCATATGGTGAATATACATATGGCGATGTTGCCAGTGGTGGTCTGTCAATGGATTATGACCTGAAACCATTTGATGAAGCAGACCCTTCGTACGGTATTTTTACAATTTCTATGGGTGAATTGTCAGGGCGCAGTAACCACCTAAGGTTGGGGATTTCTGCCCACCATGCTTGGGATATTGGCGGTTGGAAATTATCACCAACAATTGGATATGAAATATTTAAACATAATCTAGAAATGGCCGACCATTATTATCCAAATCCTGGTATTTATTTGCCATTGATGACAAATATGGGTGATTTGGTATATGGTGACGCAGATGGTTATTACTATACTTTACCCCCAGGGACCGAGGCACCAGATGACTGGTACCAGGTTTGTATGTCGCCAGAAGATATTAAACTGGTCCAGGCCCAAGGCAGCGGTTTCATAGAACTGGGTGATACATTGGTTATGGGTGATTATGATCCATCAATGGGGTATGTGCCATGGGGTGTTGATTCTGGTGAATGTGTCATCATCGGTGGTGATGGCCCTGTGGTTGTTGGTGGGACAACACATATTTATAATACAACGTGGTCTGGGTTCTATATCGGTCTGGAAATAGAAAAACAGATGACGTTAAATGACAAATTGCGCATGTATTTTCAGTTTGGTCTGCCCCAATATTCATCCGAAGGTATATGGCCAAATCGTACAGACTGGCAACAAAACCCCAGTTTCCTGGACGAAGGTGACAATGGCGCATATTCATATCTGGCGGAATTAGAATACAATTATAAATTGTCTGATCGTGTTCAACTGGCCCTGCGTGTGGATACCAGCGTGTTCCATGTTGGGCAAATTCCAGGCGAATTGTACGTTGCCGGATATACCCAGTTCTTGATGGATGAAAATGGCCAGTATATCGTGGATGATAATGGTTTGCCAATCCTGGAAGAGGTCGCCCCATATACTGAATATGTCAGCAATTCTTTAAAAGAAGCGACATGGCAATCTTTCGGCTTGCATATTGGCGTTAAATATGCTTTCTAATTATATATAAATAATTTAATTTACAAGGGGGCGTATATGAGCCTGGGGGGCGTCTTTCGTATATTTAGTTTTGTTTTTATATGCGGTTTTTGTGGTGTTGCATACTGTGCGGAACGTGGTGCATTTGATATGGAACGCTGGAATTTTGTTCTGGATAATATTCGCACACGTGCGGGGGCGTCTGGTGTGTCTGAAGCTGTTATATCAGATACATTGCGTTCGCCTGCTTTTATCCCTTCGATTGTCAAAAGTGATCGAAACCAGGCTGAATTTAAGTTAACACTGGATAAATATCTGGAACGTACGGTCAATGACAAGCGTATAAAAAATGGTCGCAAAATGCGCCATACCTATCCAACTATGTTGTCTAATGTTGAAAAAAAGTATGGGGTTCCACCGCATGTTATTTTAGCGTTTTGGGGCATGGAATCTAATTATGGTGCTGTAAAATCACGTCATAAATTAACAGATGCATTCATAACACTTATGTACGAAGGTCGTCGTGAAACTTTTTTTGGGAACCAGTTAATATCATTGATGAAAACAGCTGACAAGAACAAGTTGGATATAAACAATATCTATGGTTCATGGGCGGGTGCCATGGGGCATTTCCAGTTTATTCCAACAACATTGGCGCAATATGGTGTTGATGGCAATTATGATGGTCGTGTTGACATTATTAACAGCGTTGGGGATGCAATGCACAGTGCTGGGAATTATTTGGGAAAATTGGGGTGGGATAAAAATCAACGTATTGCCCGTCGTGTTATCTTGCCTGCAGATTTTGATGTGGCATTGTTGGATGGCAAGACCAAGATGCCTTTGTCTTATTGGGCGGATATGGGCATTACAAACCCAGACGGTTCACCAATTCCCCTTGTTGACATGGAAGCGGGCTTGGTCGCTGATATCTCGTATATTGAATCAATGCGTGCGCAAATTATTGCAGATGCAGCAACGGCAACGCCAATGGATGCAGATATTGCCCCACAACCAGCAATTGTTGCGTATTTAGCATATCCAAATTTTTATAGAATTAAGAAGTGGAATAATTCAAATTGGTACGCAATTGCGATTTCTGAATTGGCAGATAAGTTAAAGTAAATAAAAAGTTTACAATTGTGTGTTTCTTTGATACTCTTCCCAGATGTAAACACATAAAGGATTATTTATGGCAATAAAAGTACGTGACTTTGAGGTTCGATTAACCCGTAATAAAGAGGAACGTAAACAGGTTCGGCAACTGCGCTACAAGGTTTTCGTAGAAGAAGAGGGTGCCGGTGTCACCGACGAACAACGTGCATTGGGCGAAGAATATGATGCGTATGACAGATACGCCGAATATATGGCTGTTTTTCACCAGGGACGTGTTGTCGGTACATATCGTATAATTGATCGTAATGCTGCTGAAAAAATGGGTGGTTTTTACACTGAAAATGAATTTAACATTTCCAAAATAAAAAAGTATCGTGGCAACATTGCAGAAATGTCACGTGCGTGTGTTGATGTTGCATATCGTGATAATGCGTTGGTAATGCGTATGTTGTGGGCTGGGCTTGGTGAATATATTGTCCGCCGCAAGATTGGGGTACTGTTCGGTGTTGCGTCATGGGTTGGTACAAAGCCGGCCAAATCAGCCCAGGCAATTTCATATCTGTACTATAATCATTTGACACCATTGCGTCTGCGTGCAACGGTTGTGCCAGAAAATTTTGCAGACGGTGTTAATCCTAAGTTTGCACGTATGAATATCTTGCCTCGTGAATTTGTGGACGAAGCAGATGCTAAATCTGAAATGACACCACTGATTAAGGGGTATTTGCGTCTGGGGGCGACTTTTGGCAAGGGGGTTTTTGTTGACATGCCATTCAATTCTTATGATGTTTTCGTAATGATAGAGACGCGTAAAATGGACGCTGCATATCAAAAGCACTTCTTGGGTCGTGAAAACGCATTGAGTGAAATGGACGAAGATAAAGACGGATTAATCAAAACAATTGGCAAGATTGTGACTTTCCCAGTAACCGGACCATTAAAAGTAATGCGTACATTTGTAGAATTTTTATTGCACGAAGATGCTGCTGATGCAGAATATATCGAAGATGCAGAAAAATCAGAAAACGAAGAAGAATAAAAGATGGCAAAATCAAAATTACGCAAACAAAATATTTTCAACACAATTGGTGCCGCAATAAAATTTACCCTGTTCTGGGTAATGGTTGTAATTCAGGTTCCGATTATTGCGTTTTTGCCACGCCGTTGGGCGGTTCAATACATGCCGGTGTTTATGTGGTTTTTGATAAAACTGGGTGGTATCAAAATAGTTGTACATGGAAAACTGTCGGATGCACGTCCGCTGATGGTTGTGTCAAACCATATATCTGTGTTCGAATTGGCAACATTCCCCAGTGTTTTCCGGGGCAG
The DNA here is from genome assembly GCA_017505705.1 of Alphaproteobacteria bacterium. Taxonomy (GTDB): domain Bacteria; phylum Pseudomonadota; class Alphaproteobacteria; order Rs-D84; family Rs-D84; genus Enterousia. The sequence continues at coordinate 11,379 of JAFVOS010000009.1, read as the reverse complement.
CTTTATTGCCAAAAAAGAAATGGAAAATTGGCCACTGGTTGGTTGGGTTGCAAAAAAATTCGGTGTGATATTTGTTGATCGTCGTCCGTCTCATGCACACGATGCACTGGCGGTGGTACAAAATGCGGTCAAAAATGTTAAATATCCAATGATTCTGTTCCCAGAAGGTACAACCACAAATGGGGCATACGTTAAACCGTTCAAAAGTACTTTGTTCAGTTTTGTTGAAAATTCAAATGTGACGGTTCAACCGATGGCGATGCATTACCGCTACAAAGATGGTTCTGTAATTGATGAACAAACCATGGCGGATCACTTTGCGTATTTTGATAACAAAAAAATGGACATGGGGCCAAAATGCAAACGTGAACGCAGTGCATTCGGCCAGGTATTTCATATCATGATGCTGGGCGGATTTATGGTTGAAATTACATTGCTGACGCCACCACCCCTGGCGGGGTTAAACAGAAAAGAAATCGCAGAAGTACTGCAAAAACAAGTATCTGATAAATATATGGAATTAAAAGACAAGAAATAAAAAAGAGATTTAAGACATGAAAACAGCAATTACACCAACTCGTAGTGAAGATTTTAGTCAGTGGTATCAAAACCTGATTGTGGCGGCGGATTTGGCTGAAAACGCCCCTGTGCGTGGTTGTATGACAATTAAACCGTATGGTTGGGCAATTTGGGAACTGATGCGTGATGAAATGGACAGACGTATCAAGGCACATGGGGTTCAGAATGCAAACTTTCCATTATTGATACCAATTGAATTTTTTAACAAAGAGGCACAACACGTTGACGGCTTTGCCAAAGAATCTGCGGTTGTGACACATCATCGCTTAAAAATGATTGATGGGAAATTACAACCAGACCCAGAATCAAAACTGACAGAACCATATATTATTCGTCCGACATCTGAAACCATTATCGGTGAAGCGATGTCCAGATGGATTCAATCATATCGTGATTTGCCAATGAAATTAAACCAGTGGGTAAATGTAATGCGCTGGGAAATGCGCCCACGTATGTTCTTGCGTACGTCGGAATTTAACTGGCAAGAAGGTCATAATGTGTTCGCCACCCACGAAGAAGCAAACGCAGACGCACGTAAAATGCATAAAATGTATGGTGACTATATGCGTGATGTTTTGGCGATTCCATCTATTATGGGCGAAAAAACACCCGAAGAAAGATTTGCTGGTGCCGACCACACATATACCTTGGAACATATTATGCAAGACGGCAAGGCATTACAGGCTGGTACATCGCATGACCTGGGACAGCATTTTTCAAAATCGTTTGGCATTCAATTCTTGGGTACAGATGGTAAATTACAACATGCATGGACGACCAGTTGGGGTACAACAACACGTATGATGGGGTCTATGTTTATGGTGCATTCTGATGATGATGGTTTGATTTTACCACCGTTTGTTGCGCCATACCAAATTGTGATAATTCCAATTACACGTGATGACACCGCAGAACAATTAAATGCATATGCAGAAAGTTTGGCTGAAAAATTGCGTATGGCTGGGGTTCGTGTGCTGGTTGATACATCTGATATGCGTGCGCCAGATAAGATGTGGAAATGGATTAAGCGTGGTGTTCCATTACGTGTTGAAATTGGTGGACGTGAAATGGAATCGGGCATGGTGACAATTACACGTCGTGATTTGGGCAAATCGTCAAAACGTACAATATCTGCGGATGAATTGGTTGCGACTGCAAATGATATCATGAAACAAATCCATTCAGATATGGTTGCAACGGTTGAAAAACGTAATGCAGAAATGATACATGACGTCCCAGATTTAAAGGTACTGGATGATGCTTTATCAGAAGGTCAGATTGGATTTTTCAGAATAAAGTACGAATTGACCCAGACGCCAGAATTCGATGCATTAATGGACAAACATAAAATAACACGTCGTTGTCTTGATGATAATGATCCGACATTTGTGTTTGTTGCAAAGTCATATTAATAAAAAATCCCCAGATTGGGGATTTTTTATTTTTGTTTTTCATTGATACTAACTGTATATCTGGCCAGTTTTAATTCTTTTAGAATTTTTTCGTATTCTTTCATGTTTTTGCCCAGAATATATTCTGCTGAATTTTTATCTGTATGCTTATCTTTGTATGCTTGTTTTATTTCATACATTGTAAAGGCTAAATCTGGCTGTTGATTGATTGTGTACTTATCATTAATAATGCCTGCGCCTGCACTTATTTCATTTGCATAATACGTAGAATCACGAACCAGGTTTGGGATTTGATTTTTTGCTTCTTCGTATGAATCTCGCTTTGCTCGACTTTTATCAAACTGACTGATGTCAATAAATGCATCCCATTCTGTCCAGTAAATCAAAAACTCAGCAAAATTACGTTTTCGTAATTCTTGCTTTTTTGCATCCTGATTTGTCTGGGCCATACATGGGGTTCCCATCAGCATCATTGCCAGTAATAAGCTAAGTTTTATTTTGTTATTCATTGCAATATCTCAGATTATCACGAATAAAAAAAACTTCAAGTCCTATGTCAAAAAACATAAAAATATGGTATAATTATCCTGATAGACAGGAGAGATTCTATGAAAGTATCTATTATTGGTATTGGCTCTGTTGGTGCTGCGGTTGCAACGGCTGTAAAAAACACTGGTCTGGTTCATGAAATTGCATTGTATGATCGTGACAATGTTCGTTCATATGCCGCCGCCGAAGATTTGGGGCATGCGTCCGCCTTTTCATATGATGTTAAAATCACTGCTGTAAATAATTATCGTGGTATTCGTGGATCTGATATTGTTGTTATTGCGGCTGGGGCAAATCAGAAACCTGGTGAAACACGCACAGATTTGTTGCACGCCAATGCTGATGTTATTCGTGACATCATTCCACGTGTCATGGCGAATGTTGATGCCAAAAATGTGACACTGGTAATTGTGACAAACCCACTGGATGTTATGGTTATGTTGGCACAGAAAATTTCTAAATTGCCACCTGCACGTGTAATTGGTACGGGGACTATGTTGGATTCTGCACGTTTGCGTGCAATATTGTCGCGTCATTTGTCAGTGTCGACGCAATCTGTTAATGCATATGTTTTGGGTGAACATGGTGACAGCAGTATGATAAATTGGTCATCTGCATCAATTGGTGCGATTGATTTAAACACGTTTTGTCGCCAGGCAAAAATAAGTCTGCCGGCTACGACCCGAAATACAATTGAACATCGTGTCCACAATGCGGCATATGAAATTATACGTGGACGTGGTGCAACATGGGATGGTATTGCGGCGGCTGTTGCCGACTTGTTGCGCTGTATTATAAATGACGAACGGCGCATATTGACCGTCAGTACGGTTGGTGGTGCCGGCGCATCTGCATTATCTATATCATTACCACGTATTGTGGGACGAAGTGGGGTTATTACAACATTGATGCCAAAGATGACGTCAACCGAAAGTTCCGCTTTTCGTCGCAGTGGTAAAATAATCAGAAAAAATTTTGATATAATTTCTAAATAACTTATTTGCCCATTTGATTGAATACAATCATAGTGCACCACGCATCATTGCGTGGTATATTTTTATAGTATATGGGGGATATTCATGACAGATAATATTCAGTATTTTTCATCTGTTGACGGTTCAGGTATTGATGCGGTCTGTAATGGTAAAATTATTGGCCAGATTACGTATGTGCGTATTGGTATGGATAAATTAATCATTGATTATACCAGCGTCGACAGCCCATATCGTGGCCAGAACATAGGGCTGACATTGGTGCGCCATGTTGCAAATATGGCACGTTCACAACATCGTCGTGTAATAACAATATGCCCATTTGCACGTGCAATGTTTAATCGTTTTCCTGAATTTGATGATATCAGATTAATGAATGCACATTAACTGTTGCTATTATACGTTAATTTTTATTAACATTGTCCCCATAAGGAAACAGGGGGCATTATGTCAAAGAAATTACGTGCGTGGTTAATGGTTTTAATATTTTTAAATGGCTATATCAGTTTGTCACTGGAATTGGTCGTATTACGTCAATTGGCATTTTGGGTTGGTTCCAGTCCCGTCATTACCAGTATAATTATGGGGGCTTTTTTAGGCTTTATGTCACTGGGGTATTGGCTGGGTAATTCGCCACGTGTTCGCATTGGTCGCATACCAAAGATTTTAAGTGTCAGTTTCCTTATAATCTCAGGATTGGCATTGTTCGCCGCCAGTTTCCCATTTGTTGCAACATATTTTGTCATGATGTATCAGTCTGGCATTACGTCCAGCATTATTCAAACATTTATCTATTCGTTTGTATTCTTGTCTGTCGGGCCATTTTTGTTTGGTTTTAATACGACATTATTGTCACGCTTGCTGCAAAGCAGTAATCGTAATAACACTGGCAATATAATGGCGATTGATACAATTGGTTCTGTTATTGCGTCAATGGCGACTACGCTGATTTTAATGCCCTTTATAGGTGTAAATCATACCGTCAGTCTGGTTATATTATTGGGTGGGATTTGTGCACTGTTGTCATATCGCCGTATTTGGGTCTGGATTGTATCTGGCTTGATTTTTGCTTTTGGTGCATACGTTAACAGTGATTATGTTCAGCGAAATCGGTATAATATCTTGGTCAATAATGCGAACTCTACTATATCCGTTGTTGAATATGCAGATTTACGTGTTCTGGATATGAACCGTTTGGCGATGTCGATGTATCGACCATCAAATAACAGTGGTGCAGACTATATAAACTATATTAATGATAATTATATCTATAATCTGCCAAAAGATTATAAGCGTAAAATTTTAGTCTTGGGTGCGGGGGGATTTACCGCTGGTTTAAACGATGATTTTCATGAATACACATTTGTAGATATAGAACCGACACTAAAAGACATATCGGAAAAACATTTTTTAAAGAAAAAGTTAACCCCTAATAAGCGTTTTGTTCTGCAAGATGCATCCCAGTTTTTAAAGAATACCACTGAAACGTATGATGTGATATTGTTGGATGTATATTCTAATTCATATCAAATCCCCGAAGGCTTGATAACAGCGGAATTCATGGGCCGCATCAAGTCACGTGTTGCCCCAAATGGTGTGGTGTTGATGAATACAATTGTCAGTACCGCATTTACAGATGCGTATACACGTGTTTTTGATAATACATTTCATTCTGTGTTTACGCATAACGCCATTCGCCAAGTCATAGGATACATGAATCCATGGGTGCAATCTGATACAGCCAATGTCATATATGTTTATATAAATCGTGAAAACGATGGTCGGATTTATACAATAAACAGCACGCCTGTAATTTATGACAGATAAAACCGGGATATCCCGGTTTTATTGTTTCAAATTTTCTGCCACTTGACCCCAGTCAACCAAGTGCTCCAGATAATTATCTATAAAATCTGCCCGCCTGTTTTGATAATCTACATAATATGCATGCTCCCATACGTCCAGATTTAACAATGGCACCATATTGTATGCGATTGGTGTATCTGCATTTTGCATATTTATAATTTTTAAATCTTCGCCATCACGAACAAGCCATGTATAACCGCTGCCGAACAGCGAAGTTGCTGCATTTTTAAATTGCTTTTTAAATTCATCTGCACTTCCAAATGCATTCGCAATTTCTGATGGTATTTGTCCATTGCAATCATTGCACATACCCTTAAAGAAAAAGTCGTGATTAAATATCTGGGCTGCATTGTTATATATTTTTTGTGCATTTGGATTTTGCTTATCCGCCGCAGAACTTTTTATTATTTCATACAGTTCCACAGATTCATATGGTGTGTTTTCTATTAAATCGTTCAGATTTTTTATATATGTTGCCAAGTGTTTGCCATGGTGCAGTTCCAGTGTTTCTGGTGACATATATGGTGCCAGTGCGCCATATGCATATGGCAGTGGAAATTGTGATAGTGTAAACATTATATAGGCTCCTTGTTTTACAATTAATTATTTGTAATAAACATTCCAAAACACAACAGGAATAAAATGATAAAAAGTGCAAAAATTACTTGCGTATACCAAAATAACTTTTCTATAATCACAACATCTAAAAGCATAAAAGGAGAAAATATGAAAAAATTATCTGCATTATTTGCATTGTTGGGTTTGGCATTTGTTGGTGCGGCATCTGCAGCTGATATTACTGTATATTATTCACCAACATGTCCACATTGTCACCATGCACGTGACTTTATTTCCAATAATCTGATTTATGAATATCCAACTATCACAGTGACCGAAGTAAACGTCATGGATCAGACAAATATGGACAAATTCAATGAAACATTAACAAAATGTAAATATGAATCTGGTGGTGTGCCTGTGTTAACAGTTGGCGAAAAATGCTTCCAGGGCTATGCAGATTTTATGCAGGCAGAATTGCGTGAAGCTGTTGAAGCAGATATGTCAGATGCGGACAAGGCTGTGGCCGCAGAAAACAAGAAAGCAATGGAAACTGACGCTGAAAAATTCAAGGCAGAACATGCAGACCGTAAAAGTGCAATTTCCGAATACAGTGCCGCTGCAGCCGCCGAAAAAAAAACAGCTGGCTCATCTAGCGTTTGGTTTTGGGGTTTGTTAATCGTCTTGGTTGCGGGACTGGGGATTGTTTTGGTTCGCAAAGACAAGAAATAAAGATATAGACATTAAATCTGGAAAAAATAATGTTTGATTTAACAACTCTTGACTTTATATACGTGGGCGTCGTTTTGGCGTCCACGATTTGGGCTTTCTTTCGTGGTGGTGTATATGAAACTGTTGCGACGCTGTCTTGGGTAATTGCAGCGATTGCTGCCCGTTTTGCGTCACCATGGCTGGATAAATTGTTGCAAACATGGTTTGAACTGTCAGATTCAACAGTTGGAACACTGATTGCATCGTATTTTATTGTATTCTTTGTCATATTAATGTTGGTTGGTTTTGTTAATCAGAAACTGCGTGACAAAATACATGACAGCATGATGAAGATAACGGACAGAACATTGGGAATAATTTTTGGTATTGTTCGTGGTGTTGTTATCATGGGCGGTGTGTATTGGGGATGTTTGTGGTATTATTCGGATGCGCCATTTTTACCACGTTGGCTGGACCAGGCACGCACACGTCCAATTATGCAGTATACAGCTGAAAAATTAGACGAATGGTTTATCCCAGGGGCGCCTAATAAATTATTGGCACGTGACAGGGCAGCATCAATTGAAAGTATGAAAATCTTTCAAAATTTGATTAACCCAGCGGTCAGTGACGGGAAAAAATCTGAATCAGAACCAGAAACAGGCTACAAGTCTTCTGAACGCAATGCACTGGAAAATCAGTTGTTGCAAATTGAAACGGCGGCACGTGCCGAAGAAGAACGTGCGGCAGATTCAACCCCTGAACCAATTGTTGTAGAATAATTTATATAAACGCCCATCTGGGCGTTTTTTTATGGGGAAATCGTTCCTGGTGAAATTTGTGTCCGAATCATGCACAATTTAAAACATCAGAGGAGAGAGGAAGCCCATGTTCATAAAATCAAAAATATGTTTTACAGTATTGGCTGTATATGAAATTGTTGCGATATCACTGTTGCATTTTCAGCGCACCTGTGACGCAATGTTTACCCCCGCATTTTGCGACAGTAATTTTAAGTATTTTGCGGGTGCGATTGCAGTACCACTGTTAATATATTTAATTTGGATGTGGATACATGAAATTATTGTGGCACGTCGTCGCCGTCGTTTTATTAATCGTGCCAAAAAGATGATAAACACCATTGCATCAAACATTCACGAAGGTTTTGAAAACTTGTCGCCACGTGCCATCGAAGGTGTCATAACAGCGGCGGTTTTAATGGGGGTTCAGAAGTATTCTATGCGTCATCCCGACCTGCGCAAGAAATTAAGCAACATCATTGGTATGTCCAATGGTGATGGAATTGAATTTGAATACGATATTGGCACAGAAAATAAAAATGTGGCATCACGTAAAAAAAATAATGCTGTAATGCGTGTAAAAACTTCACCAAAGAAGAAAAAGTAAAAATCATGTTTCCTTTTCCATCCCACCACCCCGCAAAGATTTTTGCGGGGTGCTTTTTTGGGGTTGATTTTAATCCTGAACAGTTCTAGCATTTAATTATGTTTAGATAAAAGGGGAAGATATGAAAAAAATTGCATTATTAACATCAATTTTATCATTGGCTGCATGTGGTGGTGGTTCTGGTGGTGGTGCGACCCCAGGTGCCCCAGATATTTTGGCGCCATTAACAAATGAAGAAATTGCATTGGCCCGAAATGTGACCAGCAGTCACGCAACAGTTAATAATGCAGACGACTTAATTGCACGTGCCCAAGCCGTTTATGGAGATATAACTGTATCCGAAGCAGATGTTTCGCGTTCTGCAGTTACACGTAATTCAGCAAAAAAACATAATAACGATAAATTATCACGTGCTGAAAAACACTTTGAAAACGCACGTAAAATGTTGGGTGACAAAGACTGGTTTAAAGAAAACTTTGACAATATTTCAGAATCCGATTTTGCCAAAGCCTGCCAATTGTTGAATATAAAATTCGCAAATAAACAAGAATTTTTTGATAAATTAGACGATAAAAATTTCTGGAATGAACATCATCATAACGTTAATTCTGCCCACAACAAACTGACTATTGAAGATATGTACACAGGCGGTTTTAGCATGGGAACACAAATTTCTGAACTAGAAGTTCGTGTCAAGGATGTTTATTCAAGCGCAGAAGAAGCTGCTGAATGGTTGGCTGCATACGGTCTGGAATGGTCCGATATTACGGACAATACATATTTTGACGATATCGAAAAACCTATGGAAACAACACGCTTGTTGGTCGACAAGGAAACGGGCGACATTTCATTTGCAACATATTATGCCCCAGGCACAAATATGCATTATGAAATAGATGGTGAAGAAGATGAAGATTCAGAAATACGCTATCTTCAAATCGACCAAGGAACAAATGGATGTTTAACCGATGAATCTTGTGATTGCAGTTCAGAATATGGATGTCTGTTCAACAAAGTTGTTATTAGTAATATAAATAACTTTAAAAATGGATACGCTGAATTTATCGGTCCAGAAGGTGAATTTCATGTAAAATTCCTAAATAATGTTAATCAGGAAAATATTGGTTTGAAATATTCTGATATACTAGCGATTGATATATATCAAGATGGTGAATTGGTTGAATCTGATTCCGAATTTATGGGATATGATTCCAAACGTATCAACATGGAAGATTTAGCCAAGAATAACAAAATAGAAGAAAAAGTAACATATTCTGGCAAAGCCATCGGGGCATATAATATAGCCGATGAATGGATAGAACTAAAGGGTGCAGACGGCAAAACTGCTGTCGGTGCAACATTGGAATTCGACCCAAATAGTGGCGCGCCAACCGAAAAAATTCTTGCAAAATTCTCGGAACTGGGTTGGTATGATATAAATGTTACAAAACAATATGACCAAGACGGTTTTGATATGTCGGCAACTAAAACAGAAGACTTCGACTCAGACCGTTTTGCAGATTCTGCTAATGGTTTAACCTTTGACCCATATTCTGGCGAATACAATGTTCAATATTATGGTGATAAATCATCTGAAGTTGCAGAAGAAGTTGTCGGAAACGTTCAAGGAAACTTTAATGTCCAGAATGCACAAGGCAGTGGTTCATCAACATTCCTTGGGGTTGACTTTACCTTTGGTGCAATCAAAGACTAAAACAAAAAGGATATTCCATGAAGAAACTTGTAATTTTAACATCAATTTTATCATTGGCTGCATGTGGTGGTGGTTCTGGTGGTGGTGCGACCCCGGGTGCGATTGTTACACCAACGGATGATTTTGTACGGGTTTCCGCAGATTCTGGCCTGTCTATGCTTGATGTTAATGCGGAACGCGTGGCCAATTATGAAACGGCCTTGAAAACAGTAAATGCAATTGAATCCGGACATGATATCAGCGGTGATTCAGCAATTTCACGAACATCGGTATCACACCGTTCATCAATAAATTCAGGTGCAAAATTAAGTTACAGTGCCGATGATGTTAATTCTGCATACCAAATAATGCATGAAATACTGGTCAGTGGTGATTTGGACGGCAAAACAAATCATGATGTTTTGTTGGCATTGGCACTTAGTGGTATGGCAGAACGTGATATTATCGATTTGCTGACAGCTGTGAATAACAGCAGCAGCCTGACAGATAATATCAAGCGATTTGCAGAAATGTTGGCCGCAGACGAAAAAACAGAAGAAATAAACAAGATTATCGCACGTGCAACCAGTGTGTATCAGGATTTCGGCAAAGAATTTACAACAACACTGGAAAATGCGAAGTTTAGCGGTAATTTTAGTGGTGGTTATTTTACATTTGTATTTGATGAAAATGGCGAAATTGAAAGTTTGAAACAAATTGATGGTGCCGAAGAAGTCTATGCATCGATTGGCGGCGGTCGTTTTCAACAGCAAAAGAAGGGTACGGAATATAGATGTGAAGTTCAGATGGACAACCAAGGAAATACAGTCGATGCCGGTGTTTTCTTTGCGGCAAATGAACAACCAACCGAGGACGAAATCAAGGAACGTTTATTGGATGCATTGTATGAACATGTGCAAAATGATACAGGTGGAACCATTCGTGCCCAGATTAAGGCAACATTGGATGGAATGGATATAGTTGGATATAACAATTGGTGTGATGAGTGTATTATATCTGCGCCTGTAGATTATTCAGATGCAATTTTGGTTGAAAGTCGTGGCAAGGACTTAGGACTGAAGTATTCTGATTTTGGGTTGGTTATCGAATCAGCGATAATGCATCCGGGACATGTCGATATTGATGACAAGGCAACATTGATAGACAAGGAAATAACATATCATGAACATAGTATCTTTGCCGGTGGGTACGAGGATAAAGAGGCGAATACACCAACAACAGATATGACCTTTTCTGGGTTGGCATACGCGGGTGTGACAACAAAGCGTAATGACTGGACAGATGCCCATGATTATCAGGAGCCGGAATTGGCGCAGTATAACGGCGTGGCGACTTTGTCCGTCAGTACTGCGGATGATGTTTTGACACAAAAGTTGGTCACAGACTTCTCTGGCGACGGGTGGTACACAATCACTGTTGATGATATGGGGGCAACAAATAACGATAATATTCATTTCACAGGGACATCAAAAAATCCTGATTTTGCATACAAAACTGGAAATGGGGACTTTGAAAACTCTGGTCTGAAATATTACGGCCCAGATGCAGATACCCCGACCGAGGCAACAGGATATATTCAGTATGTTGAACG
>JAFVOS010000008.1 GCA_017505705.1 Alphaproteobacteria bacterium | reverse complement strand
CAGTTGCGTATGGCAGCACGTCAAGTTGTTCTACGTGTCCGGATGGATACGCCGGTTCAGATGGTACACGTGCAGCAAATACAAGCTGTTATGCAGCATGCAGCGCCAAGACAATTACAGGCGGTTCAACAACTGTTGTAAATGCCAAAGAATATTATAACGGCAGCGCATATCCAGCATGTACGTATAATGTGAACTGTAATGCAAGGTACGGTGCATCTGGCAACAAGACATCAAATCCAGCATGTACATTGTGCAACAGGACACAATACAGTGCAGGCGGAACGGCAACGTGTGAAGACTGTTCTAACGCACCAGAACACGCATATTACAGCGGTGGTCCGTTTGCCAGCAGCGCATGCGAATGGCTATGTGAAGCGGGATATGTTAATCGCACCGGGAACCAATGTGCACAAATGTGTACTGCTGGTATCAGCTACCTGAAATCAAGTACAGGTGTATCGATACCGCTGTATACATCAGCCCAGACCACACATTCGATTGTGGTGCAATCCCAGTCGGGTGCCATGTGCTATGCCAACTTGGCAGAAGGAGAGAAAGCTAAGGCGATTAATGTAAATCTGAATGGTACGACATACCATGCAATTTATTAAGGAAGGAAAAATCCCCCATTCGGGGGATTTTTTTTAGGCTTTTTATTTATGCATATTTTTTATTTATGAAAAAAACGATTGTTCTGTTTCAGCCAACCGATTGTTGTGTGGTGGCCATGACCATGAATAACAACTGTTGTGTCTGGTAATTTCATATCGTATATTTTCGAAATCGATTGAAACAATATCTGTTCATCACCACCAGGGAAATCTGTACGACCATACGAATCTTGAAATAGTGTATCACCAACGATGAAAACACCAGCATCCGGAAGATAGTACCCCACCCCACCACGTGTGTGCCCAGGTAATGATATTATCTGCATTTCTGTGTCAGAAAAAATCATTTTTCTGCAATCTGATGATATGTCAATGGGGGCCCGATTATCGTGCGATAATTTAGGCAGACCAAAATAATCCAACAGGCCGTTGCCCCAATCTATTAAATCCATATCCAGGTGCGACATATGCCAATCTATATCAAAATGTTCCGCCAATTCTGCCGCCGCAGAAATGTGATCTGGGTGGCCATGGGTCGCATAAATTGCAATGGGTGTGACATTATGTTCTGAAAAATATTTTTTCCAATCCCCTGCCCGTCCCCAGGGATCAAATACAATGCAGTTGGCACCATTAAAAACCACCACAGAATTTGTGTTCTGTGGTGGCATTTGAACTAATTCAATTTTATTCTTTGGACTTTGCATTCGTTTTCTTGGATGTTTTTTTGGTCGCTGTTGGCTTCTGGGTTGTGCCAAAGACAATCTTGTGAATTTCTTCGCCGGTCAATGTTTCACGTGTCAACAATTCATTCGCTAGTTTTTCAACCGTTTTGCGATTCTTGGTCAATAACTTGGTCGCATCTTGGTGTGCAGTATCTAACCAAGAACGTATTTCCGCATCTACCAGCTCTGCCGTCTTGTCTGAGGCATTTTCAAGAGCACCACGTGTGCCAATTGATGACACTTGGTTAATCGCAGCCAAGCCCAATTTTGTTGATAAGCCCGCCGTCGTAATCGAATAACGTGCCAGACGTGTCGCCATTGCAATGTCACTTTCTGCGCCAGTGGTGATTTTGTCCGCACCAAAGAATAATTCTTCGGCGCTGCGCCCCGCCAGGGCAATGGACAGATTGGCACGAACCTCGGCCAGGGTCATGGAAACCTTGTCATCAATCGGCAGGTGCTGAACCATCCCCAGGGCACGACCACGTGGTATGATTGTCGCCTTGTGAATTGGATCTGTGATATCAGAATACATCATGCTGACGAATGCATGACCCGCTTCGTGATATGCGGTTAATTTAATGTCTTCTGGGCGCATTTTGCGCAATTTACGTGGTCCCATGATGATTTTGTCACGTGCTTCGTCAATATCAATGGGCGAAATTTCTTTGCGTCCGTTGCGGACAGCGTGCAGCGCCGCTTCGTTCAACAGATTTTCCAAATCCGCACCAGAAAAGCCCGTTGTGCCACGTGCAACATCATGCAAATTGACATCTTTATCAATCTTAACACGACCTGCGTACAGATTCAAAATCTCGTTACGGCCGGCCATGTCTGGTAATTCAATGTGAACCTGGCGATCAAAGCGACCAGGACGCAACAGCGCAGAATCCAACATATCTGGGCGATTGGTCGCACCAATAACAATGATGCCAGTATTGTTTGCAAAACCATCCATTTCAATCAACAACTGGTTTAATGTTTGTTCACGATCTTGGTCGTTAAATGAATGGGCACTGCGTCGCTGACCAATGGCGTCTATTTCATCAATAAACAAGATACATGGCGCATTGCGTTTTGCCATTTCAAACATTTCTTTGATTTTTGCAACCCCCAGCCCAACAATAATACCAGAAAAATCAGACCCAGATGTCGCAAAAAATGGAACATTGGCTTCGCCGGCGATTGCACGTGCCAATAATGTTTTACCAGTACCTGGTTCACCAGACAATAATACGCCACGTGGAACACGTGCACCAACGCTTTGATATTTGTCTTTGTTTTTAAGAAAATCTACAACCTCGGCCAGTTCCTGTTTTTCAGAATCAATCCCAGCAACATCTTTGAACGTAGTGCCGGGTTTGCCAGTGGTAATTTTTGTTGGGTTTTGACTGACCAGGCTGCGCCCCAAGCCACCAGCACCACCACGCATGCCACGAAAAATCCACCAGATGAAGAATAATCCCAAAACAATTGGGAACCATGTGCCCAGAATATCCGCAAAACCACGTGATGCATCAATTGATACACTGGCCCCGGATTCTGATATCTTGGTTAATAATTCTGGGTCGTATGTGATTGTTGCGGTATATTTTGTACCGTCTTTTAACACACCATGGGCGGCGTTTCCACGAACCTCCATCGTTTGTATATCATCGGCACGACGCAGCACATCTGAAAAGTTCAGAACAACAGGACGTGACGTATTAATTGCCCCATTCATACCAATCACCGGCGCCCCACCAACCAAAAATGCACGCCCAATCATCATTACAAACAGTACCGCAAACAACCCTAAAAACCAACCAGAGTTGTCACGACGGTTTTGATTTGAATTAATACTTTTGATTTTATTTGCTGTTTTGTTTTTTAGTTTTCTCATTTCGCTTCCTGAATGTTGTTTTTTCCCCTTCGGGTACGATTAAAATCTTGGCCCCCAGGCGGCGCAGCGTACAATGCCCCAAGGTGAATTTACAATCGCTTGATAACTTATCTAGTGCGCTTGTCAGTGATTTCAAGCGTGGCTGATAATCATCCCCCCCTATTTTTTTTATTAACGTACCTATGAACTTTAATCTAATATCGGGCGTTTGGTCAAATAGAAAAGAATCAGAAAACATCGCACCACCACGACACAAAACAGATTCAACCATCACATCAATGTCAGACGTCATAGAATCACGAACACGCCCCAAGTTTTCAATGGCTAATAAAATACGACTGTCTTCTATGCCCAGTTTTTTTGACAACAAATGGCGATTCTTGCGGATACGAACACGTGTATACTGGTCGTCGTCGTTCATTTCATCAGAAAAATATTTAATCGCATTGCTATCACAATATTCACGCAATTCTGAACGGTATATGTTTAGCAAAGGTCGAACAATTTTAATCCCATCACGATAGCTTTCACGTGCCATCGCCGCCAGGCCATATAAACCACTGCCCCGCCCCAGATTCATTAAAAATGTTTCGATTTGATCGTCTGCCTGGTGAGCCAGCATTAATGTTGCAACACCATTTTCATGACACCAGTCCGTCATAAATTTGTATCGTGCGGTACGGGCCGCCGCTTCCAGTCCTGAGGCAGGCTTGGCCCCCGTCCAATAGAAAATATGGCATGGCACCCCAAGAGATTTACACAAATCTGCAACATATTTACTTTCGGTATCTGCTGCGGTGCGCAATCCATGATTTACATGCAGGGCCGTTATGTTTAGACCACACTTTGCCAGCCATACCAGCAAACACACAGAATCAACACCGCCACTGACCGCAACAGCAATTGGTTCTTGGGAATATTTACGAACAAAATCTGCAAATTTATCGTTCATTGTTTTGGTATTTTATGCTATAATTTTTGAAAATAAAGGAAAAAAGATAATGGGTAAGTTTTTAAAAACAGTCGCTGTGTATTGTGGTCATCAATTTGGTAATAATCCTGAATTTAATCGTGCTGCAGTTGCTGTGGGAATGGCATTGGCAAAAAACAATATTCAAATGGTGTTTGGGGGTGGCGACGTTGGACTGATGGGCGCTGTATCGACGGCGGCACTGCGCAATGGCGGACATGTTATCGGGGTTTCAACCGATGATGTTATCGCACGCCAAGAACCAGCACACGCAGAAATTGACGTGGAAATAGTCGATGGTGTTAACGAACGTAAACAGCGTATGTTCGAACTGTCTGATGCATTTATTATCTTGCCAGGTGGAATTGGTACACTGAATGAATTAACAGATATTATGACCATGCAACAGATTGGAGAAACAAAAAAGCCGCTGTACTTTTTAAACATTGAAGATTTCTGGAAGCCGTTTGGTGATTTGATAAAGCATATGATTGATTGCGGATTTATTGAAAGCTTGGACGACTATAAAATGTATAATGCGAATTCAGTTGATGAATTAATAAAAATGGTGGTGGAAATTTAAATTTCAAAAACCTTGTCACGTGATGTGGCACCACGTATAAGTTTTATGCTGGTTTTTGGCACACCATAGTGTGCCGCCAGCATTTTTATTACGTCTGCTGTTGCACGACCATCTGTTGGGGCGGTTGTGGTATGTACACGAACGATGCCATCGGGCTGAACATCAACCCGATTAAGTTTGGCACGTGGAATAACACGAACAGACACTTTCATTACTTAAATTCCGCCGCCAGCTGTTCATGAAATGCAGGCTTGCGTTCGCCCGCAACAAGGTGTAAATGAAAATGAAACACGCTTTGTTTGATAAACGGTGCATTTGCGCCTGAATTTGCAACACAATTAAATTCGCATTCCAGCCCCAATTTATCTGCAGTATCGGCAAAACACTGCCAAAATCCGGCAATTTCTGCAGGGGTTGCATTTTTTGTAAAATCTAGGATGTTTTTATATTCCCCCTTTGGAATAACCAAAACATGTGTCGAAAACATAGGATTGATATCATAAAAACTGAATGCATATTCGTTTTCACACACCTTGGTCGTTGGAATTTCGCCACGTATCATCTTGGCAAACACGTTATTTTTATCATACATATTTTTATTCCCCTTGTTTTTCGATTACAGCATATTAAAATACGTACTTGAAAGCAATAATTTTTAACCTATATAAAACGTACAGGTTTAATTAGAAGGAGATTTTATATGTTTAAACCATTACACAATTATGTTCTGCTGGAAAGATTAAGCGAAGAAACAAAAACAGCCGGCGGAATTATTATCCCAGACAACGCCCAGGAAAAACCATCACGTGGACGTGTTATTGCGGTGGGCCCTGGGGCATATATGGGTGACGATTTAATCCCAATGACTGTAAAAGCCGACGATGTTGTTTTGTTCGCAAAATGGGCTTCGTCTGTGAATGATGTAAAAATCGATGGTCGTGACTATGTCTTAATCAAGGAAACAGATATTTTGGGAATCTTGGAATAATTACAAAGGAAGCATAAATGGCAAAAGATATTATTTTTGATACAGATAAAATGGCAGCTGGCGTTGATAAGTTGGCTAATGCCGTAAAGATTACTATGGGCCCCAAGGGACGTACGGTTGTGATTGAAAAATCATATGGGGCGCCAGTTGCAACAAAAGACGGTGTGACAGTGGCCAAAGCCGTATCACTGAAAGACCCGACAGAAAACGTTGGTGCACGCATGGTGCAAGAAGTTGCAAAGAAAGCTGGCGATGATGCCGGGGATGGCACGACCACTGCAACAGTGTTGGCACAAAAACTAATTCGTGAGGGACGTCGTGTTATTGCCGCTGGTATGAATCCAATGGATGTAAAACGTGGTATTGATTTGGCAACAAGTGCAGTTATTGCAGACATTGAAAAACACGCACGCCCAGTCAAAGACAGTGCAGAAATTGCCCAGGTGGCAACAATTTCTGCAAATTCAGACGCAGATATCGGCGAAAAAATCGCAAACGCAATGGAACGTGTCGGTCAAGAAGGTGTTATTACTGTTGAAGAAGCCAAGGGCCTGGACACAGAAATAGATGTTGTAGAAGG
This sequence comes from Alphaproteobacteria bacterium, assembly GCA_017505705.1. Classification (GTDB taxonomy): domain Bacteria; phylum Pseudomonadota; class Alphaproteobacteria; order Rs-D84; family Rs-D84; genus Enterousia. Next base: position 60,314 of record JAFVOS010000008.1, on the reverse strand, counting down.
TATGCAATTCGACCAAGGCTTTATGTCGCCATATTTTGTCACAAACAGTGAAAAAATGTTGGCAGAACTGGATGGGGCACAAATCTTGGTTTCTGAAAAGAAAATCACAGGACTGCAAGCTTTGTTGCCAATTCTGGAACCAATCGCACAATCGGGCAAGCCATTGCTGATTATTGCCGAAGATGTTGAATCAGAAGCGTTGGCGACGTTGGTACTGAACCGTCTGCGTGGTGGATTAAAGGTTTGTGCCGTCAAAGCCCCTGGCTTTGGCGACAGACGCAAAGAAATGCTAAAAGATATCGCAATCATCACTGGGGCAACTGTGGTTTCTGATGACATGGGCATGACATTTGAAAATATTACACCAGCGGTGCTGGGGTCTGCAAAAAAAGTTGTCGTTTCCAAGGATTCAACACTGCTGGCACATGGCGCAGGTGATAAATCTGCCATTGCCGCACGTGCAGATGAAATTCGCAACGCAATTGCAACAACAACCAGCGATTATGATCGTGAAAAACTGTCTGAACGTCTGGCAAAACTGGTTGGTGGCGTTGCCGTTATCAAGGTCGGTGGCATGACTGAAATTGAGGTAAAAGAAAAGAAAGACCGTGTTGACGACGCATTGGCTGCGACACGTGCCGCCGTTGCAGAGGGCATTGTTGCAGGTGGCGGTGTTGCACTGGTTCGTGCCACAGCTGCACTGAAGGATTTACATGGCGCAAATGCAGACCAAGATGTTGGCATTGATATCGTACGTCGTGCGATTATTGCACCATGCGCACAAATTGCAGAAAATGCTGGTAAATCTGGTGAAATTGTCGTGGGCAAAGTAATGGAATCTGGTGATTACAATTTTGGATATAATGCCCAGACCGACGAGTATGTCGATATGATGGCAGCCGGTATTATTGACCCTGCCAAGGTTGTAAAAACAGCAATCGCAGCGGCAGCATCAACCGCAGGGGTTATGCTGACAACGGGGGCAGTAATGACCGAAATTCCAGAAGAAAAGGTAAATACACAACAAATGCCAGGTGGTATGCCGGGCATGATGTAAAAAAAATCCCCCGATTGGGGGATTTTTTATTTGCTGATGCAATTTGCAAACGTTTGGGCCAACATTGTCGTTTCTGTTGATGACAATTGTGCCACAGGTATTGTATAGCAACGGGCACTGTCACGAATAATAAACACCTTGGTACCACGTTTGTATGCAGTTTGCATATCGTCCATTTGTGCACTGGTTAAAAATGCATTCTGGGTTAATGGTGTATTTGTTAAACCAGCCTGGACAACCTGGTACGCAGTGTCATAGTCCCATAATTCAGAACGAGATTCAACCTGCATATAGACAGACCAATCATCATATGGATTTTCAGGTTGGGTGCCAGTTGTTGGAAATGCCGTACCAATTGCCAATGCGGCCGCTGTCTGCAACATTGTTGGTTCGTTTGATCCAGTTGCATGGGCACCAGTATTCAGTTGAAGATTATCACCACATGCCAGATTCATACGGTTTGTATATCCAGCCAAAACAGCGTCAACCGCTGCCTGCCAGTCGGCGCCTTTCTCATTAAGATTTAAGCTGACAATTTTTTCGGCCCATCCCCAGATATTCGCCCCCACATTACCAGCATTAGCAAAGCGAGAAACCATTTCCGCACTGCCCCCTGGGACACCAGCACCACAATAATCAGTCAAATGGGTGTTCAGCATACTGGATGTTTCGTTACCATATGCCAATGCGACAGAATGACATGCCATGGCCGCTTCCAGTTCCTGGCGGCGTTGAATACATAAGTCCGAATTAGATTTAGACAGTTTGTTTGCCATATTTGCCATTGACAGGTATGACATTAATTCTTGCTGAACGTATGATGGACACAGGCGTGCCGCCGTATTCATTCCACCTGGGCCCGTACGTGTGTTTGTATTATACTGGGGCAGCAACACAGAATTGTCACGTTGCAAGCACAACAATGTGTAATTATATAACTCTGATTCCGTTGCGTATTGGCATTTTGATTCACGCTGGCCAGGGATAACCGTCACATCGCCGCAATAATCTGTCAAACATGAAAAAATCTTTTCACGACATGCGGTGTCAACATCTGGCTGGGTCACCATGTAATATGTGTTACGCTGATTTGCCTTGTACGCATTGGCCAACCCCTGGTTTCCACGTGCACCATCTGCACTGGGGGTATACATTGATACACTGCGTGGATTTGCCGCAGAATTAGCAGCCGCAACCGTTCCAGCAGACACAGCATGCGCATCAAAGCCACCAAAGCACAGGCCAAACAGCCCAAATATCATCAGAAATTTATTCATTAGGGTCCCTCTCGTTAAATAAATTTTAACATATTAGCAAAAAAAACGCAAACATTGTTTTGTGTTCGGCACCTAAAAAGTGGTTGATTCAACAAAAAACAATGCTATGATTTTAGACATGATTATGGTTAATGAAGTTTTTGCACAAATTTCCGACGACATTGCTGCCGTCAGGGGGTTTCTTTGACCCAGAAAAAATACAGGCACAAATTGACGACCTGAATACCCAGGTCAACGAACCTGATTTATGGAACAATCCTGATAATGCACGTGTTGTATTACAGAAAAAATCTGCACTGGAACGCCAGTTGGCGGAATTGAACCACCTGGAATCAGAATATAAAAACCTGGTTGAATTATATGAAATTGCCCCAGACGATCCAGATGTTATTGCAGATATTGAAAAACTGCAGCACATGGCGCACAAGGCAAAATTTATTACCCTGTTCCGGGAACCAGCAGATAATAATGGCGCATTTTTGTTTATCCAAGCCGGCGCAGGCGGAACCGAGGCACAAGACTGGGCACAGATGCTGTCCCGTATGTACGCACGATGGGCCGAACGCCATGGATTCTTGACCGAAGTTATCGAAGAACACGAAGGCGACACCGCCGGAATAAAAAATATCACATACCGCATATCAGGCGATCGTGTGTATGGCTGGCTAAAAAATGAAATCGGGGTTCACAGACTGGTACGAATATCGCCTTTTAACGCCAACGGCAAGCGACAAACCAGTTTTGCATCCGTTGATGTCTGGCCCGACGTCGATGATACAATCGAAATAGAAATTAATGACAAAGATTTACGCATCGACACATATCGTTCATCTGGCGCAGGCGGTCAACATGTTAACAAAACAGACAGTGCTGTTCGTATCACCCATATCCCAACAAATACAGTCGTCACATGCCAAAATGAACGCAGCCAAATTCAAAACCGAGAAATGGCAATGAAAATGCTGCGCAGTAAATTGTACGAACTGGAAATGCAAAAGCGTGCCGAAGCGGAAAATGCCGCATTGGCTGCACAAAAGAAAATTGAATGGGGCAGCCAAATCAGAAATTACGTACTGTACCCATATCAGCTGGTCAAAGACGTCAGAACAGGCGTTGAAAAAACAGATTCTGATGCAGTCTTGGATGGGGACTTAGACGATTTTATGTTAAGTCTGTTGCAACGTGGTTAAATTGTTGACTTTTTCCTGTGTGTTTATATAATGCAAGCCCCAATAATAAAGTGAACTAAAAATGCCAACATTGACCGAAGATAATTTTTTCTTAAGCGCAATTAAAAGTGGGTACCCACACGCCACGAATGTTCGAACACCAGATGTGACAACTTCTGATCGCCCCATATTTCTGGCAGACACGAAAAAACGTGGGACGATTGTATGCAAGTTCGTGGATTACAATATTGCTTTTCGTGACAGACAAATGTCACGTCTGTTGGCAGACAAAAAAATCCCTGCCCCGGATATGACAATTCATGGATATCTGGACCAATGGTATGAAGCATACAAATACAATCCATGCCAAACATTGGCGCAACATATTAAAAACCTGCCTGGGGATGACAAAATACTAAACCTTTATAAACAGATATTGGATGTCCAGGCAACACTGTCTGAATCCAGTCTGGATGAATTTCGGGTCAACAGATGCAAATATTTTTCAGACGTTTTCAAAAACACAACGCCACGTGCATGGCCAAAAATAATATCTGCAATATATAACATGGGGATAAAAGCTGCATCACGATTTGGCGATGAAAGATTAGTGCATTGCGATCTGAAACCACATAATATTTTGTGTAATGATGATGTCAGCTTGAATCAAATTATAGACATCAGTGCAATTGCCATTGCAACCGATGAATTTGCAATGATTTCGCTGCTTGACGGGTTCCCATTGCCGGACATGTCAGATGAATTAATGGACTATTACGACAAGATTACACACCGAAAATTAAATCGCAGGTTTATAAAAACAGGATTGGCCATTGTACAATGTGGCAAACAAATTCATAGCGCAATGCGCCGGGCAAAAACTGTATTTAATAACAAAGTCAGATAATCTGTGCACAGACCTTGCAATTATCTGATAAAAATGTATAATACGTCACGTTGTGCCCATTGCATAATTGGATAATGCGCCACCCTCCGAAGGTGGAGACTGTGGGTTCGAGTCCCGCTGGGCACGCCAAAATTATAAACCGATTATGTTGATCAGTTTTATTATGATTGGTTTGTGATATTCTGTATGAAGATAGCGACATAAAAAAACTTGGGATTTTTCCCAAGCTTTATTTAAACATATTAGAAAATATTCGAATCAAAAAAGGTTTTGTTGGTATTGGTTTTAAAGACTCCGTTATACTTTCTAATTTCTTTCTACTTTCTATTGCGATATTTTAGATATTATCATCCAAATTGCCTGTACTTTATTTTTATACTCATACTTTATATACATACGTGCGAACTTATCCACAAGTAATCCTGTTATGATTTTTTTATTTTTATTCCAAACGCCCATATTTCGTTGTGCGAAATAGATAAAAGTCGTTTACAGAACAAACGTAGTAACAGTTTATAAAAAACGCTAGGACGTCCAATTAGCTTAAATGTTGTATAATTTACAAAAACACTTTTGTCTGATGGGGTTTCATTCATCAAACTTTTTGACAGGCGCTTTATAAAGTCCGGATATTTATACAACAAATTATATTCATGAAATGTTTCCAGCAATGATTTTGCATAATACCAATACGCATTTGTTTTCTTGGCTTGGACAGAAACACTGTCCGAATTATACATATTATATCTGTACCACGGCTGATTAAATATACGCAAATGAAAATTATCCGCCTTTAATGCACGGCGAATATTTATAACAGCTTCAGGGAAATAAGTTAAATTATCTTGTATGGCCGGTGGTAAAACACTGCGCGCATATTCTATTTTCATTAGCCAGGCAATATTCAGCAGGTGTTGATAATTGCAAAATGTATCAACATAAGAATTTATATCATAATCAATGTAATCACCGTTAATTTCTGGAAAAATATTATTATGCTGATCAATAAAACACCCACCAATACAGCTACAATTCTTAGGTAAAGTATCTATTAAACCATACAAACTATTAAGAGTATTTGAATCGTATAATTCATCATCTGAATCCAGTTCAAAAACCCATTTCCCAGACGCAATTTCATATGCCGCACGTGTAGCCATATGTTTGCCACCATGCGATATTTTATGATATACAATATCAAAATTAGCTTGTTGAATAAAATCTGCAATGACTTTGTCAGTTCCGTCTGTCGAGCCGTCATCAATTACAACCCATTCAAAATCGCAAAATGTCTGGCCTCTTAATGATTCAAACGCTTTTACAAGTCTATCAGCCCGGTTATATGTTGGCGTAATAATAGAAAAGAAATGCTTTTTCACTACTCGTCCTTTAACTCAACAACCAAATCAACTATACTTTTTGCGATGGATTTTGGCTCAAAACGAGCAAGCGATTTTGTGGCGTTTTTTACCATCTGTTTCGCATCAACGCGTCCGTTCCAAACATCTGACATCGCATTTGCCAATTCTTCGGCATTACCAGGTTCAAACAGCATCCCTGCATCACCATCCATTAGTATTTCATGTGGTCCATTTTTACAGTTTGACGATATGTTTAATGTCTGGGTGGCCATTGCCTCTATCAATACTGTGGGCAGACCTTCGTTAAAACTGGACAAGATATGTGCCATGGCCCCACGCATATATCCAAACGGACGTGGAACCTTGCCCAGAAATTCAATGTTTTTCGCCGCAGGTGATTTGTTTGCCATGTCACGCATCGCATCCAGTATATTTCCCGACCCAACAAACACCATTTTACAATCGGGTCGGCCATTTTCAGACCAGAACTTATTAAATGCCGATATAATCGTTGGAATATCCTTGTCACTATCCATACGCGAAACACATAAAAAGTATTTGGCGTCATATTTTGGTGCAGTCTTGGAACATTCATTGATTTCTGCACAATTGACTGGGTTGTAAATGCGGGTCAATTTTTCCGAATATTGCGGATACTGCGTACGAAAATCATTCATACAGTCGTCACTGATACAGACAATCTTGTCATAATATGGCATGCGAACATGCATATGATTATTGTTAAAATAATTTATCGAACAATGCAACCATGTGGCCTTAGGCTTTGTAACATGTCGCAACATTTTATAAGAACTGCCCGTTACATAGTCAATTATTACATCACAACTATTTAATTCGTGACTGTGTGCCATTTGAAATCTTTTAAAGTTTTTATACAGACTAAATGCAATTTTACGAATTTGCTTTAATGGAAATCCACGCATATAACGCTGGGCATTTTCAAATCTTTCACACAGTGGATAAAATGGTTTAACAGTGATATATGGACGCTTATTAAACCAATCAATGTAATACGGCTCACTTAGTGCAGCGTGCGGAAAAACAACAATTTCAATATCGGGATAATATTTATGTAATGCATCCAGTGTATTCGCAAATACGGATTCAACCCCACCAATTACCATTCCAGGGATACAAAAACCGATTTTCATTCTTGGCACAGGAGCCCCCTTTGAATAACTATATCTAACGCCTGACAAGGCTTGTACAGATTTTACAGGATACATTTACATTAGGCAAGCATATTTTGGCTTGTCTTATTCGTGATGTTAGCATAAAATCAGCAAAAAGGATTATTTGGAAATGTTTCGAAAATTATTCTCTTTGGCATTAATTGGAACGCTGGCCGCATGCAATCATGTGAACATGAAGCCTGGGACACTGGATAAATCCCAGGACATTTACACCACACGTGGTGGATACAATATGCGTCAAGCAACCAAAGAAACATTGGCCAAGCGTGGATACAATGTAAAAATTGGCAAAATTAAAAGCACTAATAATATTATAGAAACAGATTTGGCAGATTATGAACGATTTGCGGTTCCAACAAGTGCGCAATATCTGCTGACTGTTTCAGAGCGACCTGAAAAATTCCGCCCAATTTGGTGTGCGCTTAATGGTTTTTGGTGGTGGAATTTTAACCTGTCTGTTGTAGACCAACAATCTGGCGAAGAAATATTAACATGGCGGGGACGTGGATGCGCAAACAGTTCTGTGCGCAAATTTAACAGAATTCTGGATAAACTGGAAAAATAAAATCCCCAAAACGGGGATTTTTATTCATTTGTCAGGACATATGCGTCGCCATTTTCCACGACAATATCGGGATCGTCGCTGTACGATTTGTCGCCCGTCCACACGTAATATGCATATGGTGTATCTGGATTTGCCGTCACATGAACAACGTGATGAGACGTTTCTAATTTTAAATCGTTGCCATTCGGCATTGAAAACGCAACCCCAGAACAATCGCCAGAACATTCAACAGGCGCATCCGAATATTCACCAGTGGGCGCCCCAGACATACATCCAGTTAACCCTAGCAATAAAATTGCATAAATAAATCTTGTCATGCTTGGTATTATATCATAAATATATGCAAAATGAAATATTTTATGCTTATGCCAATTTGGGACTTTGATTATTCCATGCGGAATGTGAACACAGTACGATTAAATACATATAAAGTCTGGCTGATGGGGATTTATTGTTTTTATTCGGCAAATCGACGTATTGCATCATAAGCCAACCCAAGGCCCACACTGGCCATTTTATTGGAATCTGAAATAACAGCATTCGGAAATGCGCCACGCAACATTGCAACAACATAGGGAATTTGTGTTGAGCCCCCTGTCAATATTATCAAACTAATATCTGTATTTTTTATTTGCGCCATGGCCAGACATTGATTCATTGAATTGTTTATCTTTGCCACATCTGCAGATATAGCATGTACAAAATCCGCCACGCACGTTGTGACAACTGGACAATCATCCAAAAAATCCAGTCGCTGCGTTATTTCGTCATGGGCAGACAAACTTATTTTCGCACTTTCAACAAAATCTAGATTGGCGTGCCCAAGATTATTTTCCAGTATATCCATCATTCTGCGTATTTTATCTGGGGCCAATGCACCAATCTGAACCCCACGCATCAAGTTCCATACCTGGGGGGTATAGGCATGATTCACAGACGACCATGTCGCTAAATCAATGTACGGCGCATTTGGTACAGGTAATATCTTATCACCACTGCGATACATTGACCCCAGACCATATTCAGGCATAAATTTATCTATGGCAAACGCATAATCAAAATCATTACCACCAATACGAATACCTGTATTCGCCAGAATATCATCTGTTCGATCTAATTTATTCATTAAACCTGCCCCCAGACGAATTACTGTAAAATCAGATGTACCACCGCCAATATCTATGACCATGGCCAAATGTTCCGATGTCAAATTGCGTTCGTGGGCAAATGCGGCCGCAATTGGCTCGTATTGAAATCCAATGTTCTTGAACCCAACATTACGGGCAATTCGTTCCAACTGTTGCTGTGCCATATCATCGCCACAAGAATCATTATCACGAAAATGCACAGGCCGCCCCATAATAACATCGGTCACAGAGTGATTTACAAAATCATCTAGTTTCTCTTTTAAATGCTGAACAAAATAACCGACAATATCTTCAAATTTAGTATATTTGCCATATATTTGGGTTCCAGTTGACATTGTTGGGGTACCTAAAATTCGTTTTAAACTGCGCATTAGTCGCCCTTCGGAAAATGGTTCACGATATTTTTTGTACGCATCGTGCCCAATAAAGATATGCCTGCTGGACTCATCAAAAAACAATGCTGTTGGTATCGTATCACAATTCGGGGCAATTTGAACCATACGTGGCACACCACCATCTGAAACAGATACGGCAGAATTAGTCGTTCCGAAATCAATTCCGGCCACATAATGTAACGAAGACATAAGAGAATCCTTGGAGCAGTTGTGGTGCATTATAGAACACTTTCTGTTGGGTGCAAGTTTTTTATGGTTAGGGTTCGCCATGCGCTGCGCTCTGGCGTATCCTTTCGAGCCGCCCGGTTAAAATCAAAACCGCCCACTTGGGCGGTTTAAGATTTTAATTCCCTGGCGGAGTCGAAGTATTCCCTCGCCCCGCAGATGGCGGGGCTGTGGGGCATTCCTGACGGTTTTGCTGCACTATGTTTGCAAAACCTACTCATTGTCGAACCCACGCCACTGTCGTGGCTTTATCGGGTTCGAGCCCCGATTTCGGCATAAAAATAAAACGCCCACAATGGGGCGTTTGATTATTTCTGGCGGAGTATGATTTTATCACGACCAATCACATACAAATTCCAATTTTACAGGGAATTTACAGGGATTTTCCCACTATAAAACTCTTGTATTTTTCATATAAAATCCTATATACAAGAATAAAGGATAAATAGACATGAACATTGATGACATTATAAACGAATTTTATAAACTGCATGATTATAAGGGAAAGTTCAGATTTAATACCCCAGAATACGTCAGTTTCCATAGGAGTCTTACGGATTTTATCTATGAAAACCACCTGGAAGATACTATGTATTGGAAGAAAATATCCGACAATTTATTGTATACAGCAACGGAATATATGACATTACTAGAAGCTGGCATTATATCAGAAAATCTAGAGCTTTTACGACGTCATATTTTACAGGCTCGGAACGAACCTTTCTGGAAGCACATCCACCCCTTGTTGCTGCCAATTATACAGCCAAAATTCCTAGCACAACAATATGCCGATTGTGTAGAGTCTGCATTCAAGGAAATTAACTCTAGGTTAAAAAAGTTATATCGCAAATTTCGAAATGAGGAACTAGACGGCAACAACCTAATGAATCATGTATTTTCGCCTAATAACCCGGTGTTAACTTTTGAGAACATAGAAACACAGACTGGCAAAGATGTCCAAATTGGATATATGAACATATTTGCTGGCGCAATGACAGGCATAAGAAACCCCAAGGCACACGAAAATCAGATCATATCGAAGGACATGGCTATAAAGCGATTGATTTTTGCTAGCTTGTTGATGGACAAAATAGATGAAGCCATATCATATTCCAACATAGAAGAATGATTATATTGTGGCGTATAAAAACAAAAAAACCGGCTAGGCCGGCTTTCTTATTTTTGTTTCAAATTTTCAATGGCTTTTGCGTACATTTCACTAGCTATTGTTTCAGGACCTTTTTTTTTAGAAATCTTAAAGAATTGTCCTTTGCCAATTTGAACGATATCGCCATCTTTGATTTCTGGAACATCTTCTTGTTTTTGTGCTTTTAAGCCATTTACTTTTACAGCACCTTGTATCATCAAACGTCTGATTTCACCATTTGACTTATATTTTCCTGAAGTTGAGATAGCCTTTATCAAAGCATAAAAGGCATCTGCGTTGTCTTCATAAGAGATGACCTGAACGTCTTCTGGTGCTTTTTGCTGCTGATATGCAGTCTTAAAACGTTCTTCTGCTTTTACAGCAGCGGCAGCATCATGATATAAAGTTGTTATTTCCCTTGCTAATTCCATCTTTATATCACGAGGATTTTCGCCTTTCTGCAATCTTGCTTTGATGACATTGATTGCATCTGGATGCAAGTCTGTCGCTAACTCATAATATTTGATGATCATATTATCAGGGATTTTCATTACTTTTTCATAGATAACATGAGCAGGTTCGTTAACACCGATGTAGTTACCCAAACTCTTACTCATCTTTTCAATACCGTCTGTCCCCTCTAAAATAGGCATAAACAATGTGATCTGAGGTTCTAGCCCATAGTCTTTCTGTATATTACGCCCCATCAAAATGTTAAATGTTTGGTCTGTTCCACCAAGCTCCAGGTCCGCTTTTACCGCAACGGAATCATACGCTTGCATCAATGGGTAGAAGAATTCATGAACAGAAATCGGCTGGCCTGTTGTGTAACGTTTCTTAAAGTCATCACGTTCCAATATACGAGCAACAGTTGATTTTGCAGACAAATCAATAACGTCTTTAAATGTCATTTTTCCCAACCATTGACTGTTGAATACAACCGTAGTTTTCTTTGGATCCAAAATCTTAAAGATCTGCGTTTTATATGTTTCTGCGTTTTGTGCCACTTGTTCAGGAGTCAACTGCTTTCTCGTCTTGGATTTCCCAGTAGGATCACCAATCATACCTGTAAAATCACCAATAATGATAATTGCTTCGTGTCCCAAGTCTTGTAGCTGTTTGATTTTACGCAAAACCACAGCATGACCAATATGAATATCCGGTGCAGATGGGTCCAAGCCCAGTTTTACTCGCAGCGGACGGTTTTCTTTAGCTATACTTTCTAACTTTGCCCTAATTTCAGAAACATCTGTATGTTCAGCGGCTCCCTTAAGCATAACTTTTATTGTGTTTTCAATATTATCTGACATTCTATAAAATCCTCTTTATTGTTTTCATATACGTATATTATAATCGCTTTTTTTTGATTTTCAAGTATTTACACTAAAAAAAATTGACATTTTTTATTTTTGTATATGTTTATATGCTTGTTAATGCGTAATCTAACGACCTTATTGGCACATTTTTCATTTGCCATAAACGAGTTTCCCACACATTATGAAAGTACATATCAAAATTATCCCATTTATAATAATCTGAGCCAATTTTTGGTATTAGTCCTAAGTCTATAAGAAACCAACGTTCTGTCTTAGGTTCCCAAATAAAATTACCTGGATGTACATCTAAAAAGCGCATTTCTGGATATTTCATATATATATCATAAAAGCTTGCCAACTGTTTTTTTTGCTTTCCTGTCAGATGGCCTATTGTTTTCAAGATATCATCCCCAGATATTCCATTTATAAATGTGTGCGTCAGCACCTTACTTTGTGCATCTAAGGAATACATAAGAGGCAAAAACTGCTTTAATCCTGGAATCTTACCAAAATATTCAAAAGACTCTACCTCTTGTTGTGCTAAAAATGCCAGCGCAGCATAATTCTTTGGGTATTTTTTTACATGCTGCTTATCTTCTGTTATATGCACGTCAAAAACACCACCGCTATCATTAAACAACGTTTTGTCGTCCTTTTCTGGAGCGTGAGCTACAATTCTATAAACAGACATTATTGTTAACTCTATAATATCTTGCAACTTATCTTCTGTTACTTCCGGTTCAACCTGCCATGCTCCAAACGCAAAACAAAGCAATGGGCATAAATTATTCTTGAAAAGCCATGTATTAAATATAAGTGTCTTAGTAAAATAATCGCAATCTTTGCCTATACAACTCTTAACTATATTGAAAATATTATTTGATGTTATATTTTCTGTGGTCGTTTGCCCTAGAAATGCATCTATAATGGAGACAAATTGCCTCTTGTCGTTTACATATAGGAACAGTTCGTGAACTAATTTATGATATTCCTGATAGCTGTCATTACCCATTGAGCCCAATAAATGATTTTTAATAATCACGTAAAAAACAGCACACTGGTAATAAGACGAGAAATCTGCAAACTGTTGTAAGTAATATAACAGCTCGTCCTTTGTCAAACGTGGCAAGCTATTCTTATCGTTGCAGTGCATCCGGGTTATTCTCCAAATATTCTGCTGTTGCATTCTTTATAAACAAAGCATCTTCTTGTTTTCTGATATCATATTTTGCAAAAATGTTTGGATTATCCATAAAATATGTTAACTCTTTTATAGATAAGCCATAAGGATTTTGCTCTTCTATTATCTTGGCTGTATTTGCACCTTTGTCTGGCATAAAAAATATCTCATCTCTATAGCCAAATGGTTTACCTTGCAAATCGGTATTGTTTTTTAGAGTTATACGGTATTTGCCATTTATATAGATATGTTTGATGTTTTTGTGCAAAGCAAATATCACCGCTTGTTCCAAATTGTTTATAATTGGCTCTCCTGCATCATTTAGGGACGTATTACATAGTACCGGCACTCCTGTAATATTGTAAAACTCCAATAAAACATCATATAATTCTATATTGCTGTCCCTGGATACACTCTGCACCCGTGCGGTATTATCAAAATGTAAGATAGCTGGCACTTTATCTAGCTGTTCAGGTTTTACTACAAAATTTAATAACATATTTGGAGAATATGTATAATCTTCCAACCAATCTTTTGCTTTCTCATCTAGCACAACCGGAGCAACCGGACGCCACCACTGACGTTTTTTGATATTGTTCAGCAGGTCTTTCGTTTTCGTTGTACGTGGATCACCTATTAACGATCTGTTCCCAAGCGCACGTGGACCGATCTCCGAATTCCCATTTACCCATACAATTACTGAGTCTTTGATTATATCTTCAACAATATCTTTAGAGTTCACAGCATCCACAGCATCTATGTACGATTGATACTTGTTCAAAATAGCGGTATCCATTTCTACTGTCTGTCCATAATAAGCAGACGAAAAATCTATTTTTAAGTCAGAAGTTCCTAAATCTACATAGAAAGCTGACAAACCTATCCCTGCAGCAATTCCTGTATCACTTGTACATGGCGGAATTTGATAGTTAGCAAATTTATATTTCTGAAGGATATACGAATTTGTAGGACAGTTTAACGCAAAACCACCAGCCATAGAGATAATTGTTTCTTCTGCTACAAGCTCATACTGCTTGATAATCCGCTCTATATTTCTGTCTAATATTCTCTGAGACAAATTAGCTACGTTTTTCATTATGGCACTAATTTTATGTTCCTCTTCTGAAAAACGCTTGTCCGCATTTTTTGGCAGACACGTACTAAATACAAATTCAGATATTTCATCAACAATTTTTCTTGCTTTTATCCTAGTACTGTCATCATAAAAGGAGACGTCATCAAATTTAGATACATCAAATTCTATGGTCGTATCTGTGGCGGTAGCTAAAGCCATCAAAGTCCCCTCTCGCAACTTAAATTTCTTAAATGCATAACTCCATAATCTGGCCGGCGATTCTATTGGAAAAATATCTAACTTTCCATTCTTAATAACTCCCCCAACATAAAATTTCTTATCATATGCATCTTCTTCAAATTGACTATCTGGACCCGCATCTAAACTTAACAATACCATGTCTGTTTGAAGTGGTTGCTTGTTGCCATAATACATAGCTGTCATTAAATGTGCGATACTGTGATAAGCTATCCCTGTGTAATCAAAAACATCTCTGTAGCGTGTATTCGTTTCAATTTCTTTAGTTCCACAAATTTCATTAACATCTTTTAATGACAATTCTTCTTCTGCCAGCAACTGTTCCAACAGGGTATAAAACGCCTCCTTATTGTAAAACGCTTTTGCATGTTGTTTATAACCAGATATACGTTCTAATTCCCAGTATTTGACCAGTTTTGCCTCACTATTACCATCAAAATACCATAACGCTATTGTTTGATCGTGACGTAGCTTAATATCCAATAGATTTTGTAATTCATTGCAACACACAAATGCAGAAACGTAATAGCCGGCTCTCATGAACAATCCTCTAGGTTATCTGTATACAAATGGTCTTGGCTTGTGCGGGACTTCTTTTACAACAAAAGTTTCTTTTACCTTATCAAACTCTTGTTGGAATCGCACTATATCTTCTGTAAGCTTTTCTACAGCTTGCTTGTCAAAATAAGGAGTCATTGGATAGGCTTTCAATACCCCAAGCTTTTTGCCATTAGACAATCTGTGATATCCGGTTGAATAATCTATTGAAAACCAGCATTCACCTTTCTTTTGTTTTTCCAGCAAGAATAGATAGAACTTATAATTGTATTGTCCGAACTGTTCTATGGCATCAGCCTGGAGCTCCCCTAAATCAAAAAAGGACGGCGAATTCATATCCTCTTTCGCAACAAATAATGTAACAAAACCATCGCTATCTTCATTGTTGATAATCTCAAATCTCTTAGTATCCGTTAATAAATCCTTGAGATATTCAGAAGCATCCATAAGACCACCTATAATCTTTTGGAACCCTTGAATGCCGAAGCTTTTTAAATTAACGTACGCAGCCAATGCGCCATTTAGCGGCCGCGACAATTCCAAAGTGTATTGAAAGGGAGAATAATTTCCGTACTCCAATTCGTCATACGATATACCTTTGTAATGGTTTTGATCAAACAACTCGCTTTTGTCTTTGGTGATGTATACAGATGATAAATATGGGGCAAATCCTGTCTTATGAAAATCTACACCGAAAGAGTCTGCATACCTTATTTCGCTAATTCTTTTCATCTGTCGTTGCAATTTTTGCAATGCTTTACCAGAGAAATTTAATGGATTTGTTGCAAAGTCATAATTTTTGAAAAACAGCCAAACCCATCCTATGACCGAATCAATATGTATACGTGGTATATATTCAAGTTCATATTTCTTTACCAATCTATCTCTAATATCCACCACTTTTTTGATTGGGTCTATTGTCATTTGTATAGTTGTCCCGCCATTCAGAGTTATACACGCAACTTTCTTGCCTTGCTCTAAGGCTGCAGACATACTGTTTTCTAGCTCTTCCAGATTTATTTCACCCATCTTGTTGGTGGATATCCTGATACAGTTTTTATCCCCAATTCCAAGCCAATTACATGCCTCAGCATGACATGGATGCCCCTGTGTTGAAGAAAATGTAACAACAT
Organism: Alphaproteobacteria bacterium; assembly: GCA_017505705.1. Classification (GTDB taxonomy): domain Bacteria; phylum Pseudomonadota; class Alphaproteobacteria; order Rs-D84; family Rs-D84; genus Enterousia. Next base: position 44,329 of record JAFVOS010000008.1, on the reverse strand, counting down.
CATCTCTGATACCATTTGTGCCATAATCCTTGGAAATTCTTTGCAATCCATGCTTTATGGCATGTATATTTGTGGACTTCCCCCCAAATGTAAAGTAACCACCAGATTGCTTATAGTCTATGTCCGCCAATTGGCTTAACATTTTAACCACAGCCAGTTCAGTGGTTAAAAGATAACCTGTAGACATATCTTGTGCGCCATTTGGGCTAAACAATGAAAAATAGCTGGAAACTGCTGTCGAAGGAATGGACGCAGGAGGATTAACATTGATTAAAGCCCCTGGATGATTCCATCGTATTAGTCCTTGTGAATAATATGCCAATTTTGAATAAATCGCATCTAAATCTTCCCCTTGTTCTGACAGCTCTTCCTTAGACAACAAAGTCGCATAGTTTTCTTCTATAGAACTTGGGACCCTGGCTACATCATTTCTTATGTACTGTTTTACATTATCGTTCAGTTGCATCAACTGTTCAATAAAGTTAGAAAAATTAGGTTTAAAAGGATCCAAAAAATATTCTTTCATTGTTTATCACCTTATTTTTTAGATTCAGCATAACACAAATATGACAAAAAACAATAACTACTTGATAGAAATCATATTATCGTATATTATCCTATTTAAAGAGGTACGCCATGGACTCATTAAATATTGTTGATATCACAACAAGCAAAAATTCCCATATAAAATATTTATGTGATTATCTTGCTCTTCAAGTTGCCAAGATCTGCCTACACTCTAAATCTGGTCACTTAGGGGCATCCCTGTCCTCCATTCAACTAATGTCTACTCTATACTTTGGCGGATTCTTAAAATATTCTATAGAGAACCCCAGACACCATGATAGAGACAGAGTTCTTTTAAGGGGGCACCTGGGACCGTTACGTTACCCCTTATTTTCATTATTAAATTGGGTTTCCGATGAAGAATTGCTACAGTACCGCTTTGTTAATTCTAGATTGCAAGGTCATGAGTGCATGTTTGAGCTACCTGGTGTCGATATCACACCAGCCGGTTCCCTTGGAATGGTGCTATCGTATGGAATAGGTAGTGCCATCGTATCAAAACAACGGAATCACATTTTTAACACATGGGTATTTCTGGGTGACGGCGAAGAACAAGAAGGGAACGTTAGTGAAGCAGCTCGTTATGCGGCCAATCAAAACCTTGGAAATCTCATCTGCATCCTGGACAAAAATGGAAAACAGCTATCACGACCAACGTCTGACTACAACTCCAAATCGGATATAGCGACAATTTGGCGTGGATATGGTTGGAACGTTATAGAAATTGACGGTCATGATATTGATGCGATAAAACAAGCCTATCATCATGCTTGTGAATACAAAGATAAACCAACTCTTATCATTGCTCATACAACAAAGGGAAATGGTTTGCTTGGGGAAAAGCAGAATTTTTGTGGATACCATACAATTAGCAATTGTCCCCATGATATTGTACGCAAATTGATTGAAGAAAAAGAAACTCATTTACAAAAGCACAACATAACAAAAGATGTATTGCTTGATTTTATACAAAAAGGTACTAAAACAATTAACATTCCAAGCACAAAGGCTCAAAAACCGACCTATATAAACCTGTGTTTAGATTCTTACCAAGACGTTAGCCAACACGATGCTACCACATACTACTATCGTCTGCTATCTAAACATGTAGCCGACAATGATATTAACAATTTTTATTTTCTGACAGCAGATTTAATGCAAAAAGATTCCATTTTAGAATGTGGTTTGCAAAATATAAAAAATTACTATGATGTTGGCTTAAGGGAACAACATATGTATGCGATGGCTCATGGTATTTCTGTAACCGACCCCGATGCTAGAATCCATATAAATGCAACTGAGGCATTTTCTTTCAGGGCCATGGATCAGTTTCATGCTGCCGCACAAGGCAAGAGTCGAATAATTGTCACAGCGGACAAAAGCGGTTTTGCTAACGCTCGCAATGGATCTACGCATCAATCTGTAAGTCAATCTTTTGCATTCAACTGGTTGGAAAACACCACCTTTTTGGAGCCATCTGATGCAGAAGATTTTTTTGCTTGCATGAACCATGCGTTTGTAAAAAACGACTCTTTGTACTACATCAGATGTCATAGTGTCAATTCTAAACATCTACCTAAAATCGGTTTTGTACCTAACTCAATAAATCCCTGGTATGAAATTGGTAATACTATGGTTGATGATCCAGACGTTGTTTTGCTTTCTAGCGGGATCGCAACAACATTCCTTTACGATATATTGCCTGCATTGGATAGAATTGGCATACGTGCAAAACTCATAAATATCACCGCACCGCACAAGCTGGGGCAGGATTTCGCAGAACAGTTAGCACAAAACAAACCCTGCTTGTGTGTATATAATGGACACCCTGACTTTCTTCCTGCTTGTGTATCCCCAATACTGTTTAAATATCAGTCAAAAAGAATGCCAAGCAGAATAGAAACCCATGGTTTTAGACATGGTTGTAGCGGAACGTTTGAAGAACTAAAAAAACACTTTCAATTCGATGAAAAATCACTAACCGAAAAAGTAAAACAACTAGTCCACAAATCATAGATTAGAGGACATTTCGTCTATGGTCTCTATTATTCTTATTGGATTGATTCTTGTCTTTCTTATCTGAGAAATTGGTAGGTGCATTTTTAGCATGCTTGTGATTTTATCATCCAATGCATTTCTAAGTTTTATCTTATTCTTTTTCATGTAATGACACGTTACACTGTCTGTCGCTATGCTCTTCCCGACCAACCTACTTGCATCCATTAGGCTTTTAACTCGTGCTATTTTTCTTGTTTCGATATTATTTATCTGGTTATCCAGAACCAGCAATATAGGAACAACTAAATGCGCTTTGTCGAAATCAGTATAATTGTTAAGATTTTTCATATATATATTGTAATAAACTGTCATCAGTTCAAGATATTTTCTCAAAAGTTTCTCGTCCTTTTGTATACAGAATAAAAATAAATCATGAAAAACATCTATGCAACGAGGAAATGTGTCGGAAACAAGATGACCCAGATCACATGGAACCATATAAGTTTTTCCACGAACATGTCCTCCCGATTCTGCCACCAGAATAATATTTTCTATTTCTGACTTCAACCCTCTTTTGTTATTACTGCAGCCTGTTAAAAAAGCATATTCCTTTCCGAAAGAACCGGTTTGACTGCTAATTCTTTTATTATCTGTGTATTTATGAATAAAACCTAACAGGTTCTCTCTATTATACAAACATCCCCAATTGTTTATAAATTCAGCGACAGAAATATACCGTAGAACATTTGTCACTGCTTTTTTGCTAAAAAGGACATTTTCCCAATCAAGTATGAACAAATATTCCTGATTTATAATTATGTTCCTTGGCAAAAAACCTGGATGCATAACACCTTTCTTAAGCAAGAAAGAGAATACTTCCATCAAAGCCCCCTGTGTCAGTGGCAGCCTTTTATCATTATATACATACTCATGCAACGTTGTGCCTTTGTATTCAGACACAAGATAACATACATTGTTTATTGTTATTAGAACAGGCTCAATAACGTTTAATGTAAGTCCTGACACTGTCAAGCCATTTAACATCTTGGCGGCACGTGTCGCATTTGCTATTTCTTCTTTTGCTGTTGCGCTTTTAGTTTGTTTAGCTATATATTTCTTGTCATTGAACTCAAATGCTCTGAATCTCTTTTTTACGTCTTTTACTTCTATGTTATGATAAAATGCGAATTCACTATAGTTACAAAATGCAGTTTTTACCGCAGTTCTTAAATCAGAAGAGTTTATTATTTTAAACTTTACCTTTCCCATAAAATTTACTTTATTTTTGATTATAGTAATTATATCATATCCATTATGAAAAAAACCACTATTATTTCAGACCTTGATGGGACGCTTTATCCAAAATCAAACGGATTAACTCGTCAAATTGATAATTTGGCAGATTCTTTTTTATCTTCTGCGACTGGTATGTCAAAAAATCAGTTGACTAGATTAGAGGAAATATATCCAAATATTCTGGATGCATTAAAGGTTCTACAAATTCCTAAGAAAACATACTATACCAATGTACATAATAAGCTTGATTATAGCGTTTTGAGGCCGAACACAGGAATGAATAACTTGTTGGCTAGTATGAAGTTAAACCTTTTTGTTGTTTCTCTTTCTCCTGCGGAGCATATTAAGCGAGTACTATCCTTATTACAATTGGAAAATTTAGTCACTGATGCTTTCTCGATTGCACAAGAACACACATCTAATAAAGGGAGTTGCTATAAAAAAATCATAAACCAGTATAAATTATCTGAAGATGAGGTTTGTGTTGTTGGCGATAATTATTTATTAGATATAGAACCCGCAAAACGATTAAATCTTTCTGCTGCTTTAATATCTCACCCCACACACATATATACACCATCATTTACAGATTTCCACCAATTCTTACAAAGCCGTTTATTTTTTTAATTTTACTTGCATTTTGCATAATACTTTATGCCTTTTATGTTATTTGAATATCCCATTTGAAAAAAATTATAAAATTTGCTATTAATGGTATGGACGGTGAATGATGGCGAAATGTCTGGCCGTAAAAATAGACACAACCGATGAACAAAATATTCATCCCGCTAAGAGTAAGCTAATGAAAAAAGTAATTAAGTTAAACAAAAGGATCATTTATGTCAGAAATGAATGTCGCTTACTCTGCACTAGAGAGCATACATGGATATGAACGCAATGCGCGGAATCATCCTGAATCACAAATTAAACAAATAAGAAAATCTATTACCGAATTTGGTTTTAATAATCCAATCCTGATTGATGAACATGGCGAGATTATTGCCGGCCACGGCAGATATATCGCTGCAAAACAAATGGGACTTAGCACCGTTCCCACTATCACACTTTCACACCTGAACGAAAAGCAAAAACGAGCATATAGACTGGCAGATAATAAAATCGCTGAAAATGGCGGTTGGAATCTGGAACTGTTGCAATTGGAAATCAAAGATTTAGAACAGATATGCGCGGGCGATCTGGACATACGAATTACCGGCTTTAACGATGCAGAATTAGATCAAATAATCAATCTGGGCGACACTGTTCCTGCAGACCCAAAAGCCAACCACATACCGTTTATACCCGAAGATGAAATAGTGTCTGTGCCTGGCGATATTTGGCAAATTGGCCCGCACAGAATTATTTGTGGCAACAGTTTAGAAGAATCTACTTTTAATCAACTAATGGACGGGGCGGTGGCCGATACTGTTTTGCAGGATCCGCCATACAATGTAAAAATCAATGGGCATGTTTGCGGTTCGGGCGCAATACACCATAAAGAGTTTGCCATGGCATCGGGCGAGATGTCAGTGGAAGAATTTATCAATTTCCTGAAACAAAACTTTTTTCTGTGCAAGGCACACTCTAAGGATGGCGCCCTGCACTATAATTTTATGGACTGGCGCCACATATCGGAAATTATGACCGCAGGAAATGCCGTATTTGATGAATTTATCAATATGTGCGTATGGGTAAAAAAGACTGGTGGCATGGGTTCGTTGTATCGCAGTCAGCACGAATTATGCTTTATATTCCGCAACGGTAAGAAAAGCCATATGAATAACGTGCAATTGGGCAAACATGGCCGATATCGCACCAATGTATGGCAATATGCGGGTGCAAATTCATTTGGGCAACACAAGGGCGACCTGAAACTGCATCCAACCGTCAAACCTGTTGAGATGTTGCGTGATGCAATACTGGATTGCACGCCGCGTGGCGGAATTGTTCTGGATTCGTTCTTGGGTTCAGGCAGCACACTGATTGCCGCACAACAGGCGGGACGCGTTTGCCGCGGCATTGAATTAGAACCGATATACATAGACACAACCATCCGGCGATTCCAAGAGTTATTTGGAATTGATGCAATACACGTGCAATCCGGCCAAACATACAATCAAAAATTGGCAGACAAAAGGGGCGCTAAATGACAGATAAGAAAGACAAGGTTGGATATATGAATCCACCGAAACATTCTAGGTTTCGCCCAGGCCAATCTGGTAATCCGCACGGGCGCAAGAAAGGCAGCATTAACACGCTGACATTGTTAGAAGTGGCGTTGAACGAACAAGTAAATGTGGATTCAGTTGCAGGTACACGACAAATTACTAAAAAACAGGCAATTATGTTGCAACTGGTTAATCAATCGGCCAAAGGTGACCTGAAAGCCACCGCCCAAATATTACCATTGATGCAACAGCTGGATTCGCGTAATGAATCACTGGACAAACAACACAATGCCATTTCCAGTGATGATCAGGCAATTATTCGGGGATTTATAAATGGACGAAAGAATAAATGATTTAGAATTCTTGCGCGCGTTGTTGCGGTCAGACTTTAAATCCTTTGCGATTAAGGTGTTTAACGAAGTGTCCGCAGGCGCACAATATCTGGATAATTGGCATATAGATGTTGTATGTAACGAAATCGAACAAATGATAAGTGGTGATAACAATCGCCTGATTGTGAATATTCCGCCACGAAATATGAAATCTATTATCTGTTCGGTAGCATTACCGGCATATTTACTGGGGCTGAATCCGCAAACACAAATTATATGCGTCAGCTATGCGGACGAACTGACCAAGAAATTTGCCAACGATTGTCGTACTGTGATGGAAACCGCCTGGTATGCGGACCTGTTTCCATGTACTAAAATTGATCACAGGCGCAGTGCAACCATGGACTTTCAAACAACACGTGGTGGCGGACGATTTTCAACAACTATAAACGGAACTTTGACCGGACGTGGTGGTGACTGGATTATCATTGATGACCCATTAAAGGCATCGGACGGTTTGTCAGACGTTTTGCGCAACAAAGTTAACGATTGGTATGCGACGACACTCTATTCGCGTTTGAACAATAAAAATACGGGCAATATACTGGTTATTATGCAACGTCTGCATCAAAGTGATTTGACGGGGTATTTACTGGAAAAACAATCTGGCTTTCGTCATATCACGATACCAATGATTGCGGAGGCGGATGAAGATTGGTCATATACAGACAAGTTTGGATACAGGCACGACATTGCTCGTCATGCTGGTGAACTGCTGCATCCAGAACGTGAAGACATGAACTCTGTCGCACATTTGCGTCAGACACTGGGCGAATATGCCTTTGCAGGACAATATCAACAACGCCCCGTTCCAAAAGATGGTGGATTGGTTAAACGGTCTTGGTTGCACTTTTATAATGAATTGCCCCAGCGCTTCAAGCATATCTTTCTGTCATGGGATACTGCATCTAAGACCGGTATTACAAACGCATATTCGGCATGCGCTATATTCGGGGTCGGAATTGACAATCGTGTGTACTTGCTGGCCGTGGAACGTGGACGGCTGGAATACCCTGCCATCTTAAAGCGTGTGGCGGAATTACACACCCAAACACAACAAGCGCACGGCAACTGCCCGACAACAACACTGATTGAAGATGCGTCATCTGGCACCGCATTGATACAACAGTTACGTGCTCAACACAGGATGAGTGTTGAACCAATCAAGCCAATATCAGACAAAGAATCCCGATTAAACGCAACAACGGCCTATATTCAAAACGGGACGATTGTGTTTCCGAATACAGCCGGCGCATGGTGGCCAGATTTTCTGGACGAATTGCTGACATTCCCGGCATCTACATTCAAAGATCAATGCGATGCATTTTCCCAAGGCATCGGCCATATTGATGGCCTGTACCTCAGCGCCCGCCGTGGGTATTTTTAATCCGTATGTCACTGGTTCGAGTCCAGTTGCCCAAGCCAAGATTTCCGCGGGTTTCCGCGGATTTTTGTTTTTTTAACAATCTGAAATTATTTCCTTTTTCAGTACCTAAATACAGGCAATATTTATACTATTTTTATACCAGAATACATTTTTGGGGTATAAAAACCGATTTTTTTGTTTATACATTTTTATACATTTTTATACAGTTTTTATACATAGCAGAAATCTGCGGCTTACAGCGCACTATTTTTTAAATGACATGCAGAATGCTACTCCGTATGTCATATTTGGCGCAATAAATTCTTGCTAATATTTGTTATATATTTTTTATACCATATGTGTATAATAGTAAATATGAACACTGAAAACGTGATACATTTTGTACTAAAACATAAATGGTTTGATAAAATCATTGCCGGGGAAAAAACATCCGAATATCGCGAATGTTCTGATTACTGGAACAAACGATTAACCAACAAACATTATGACACCGTTGTTTTTCATAAAGGCTATACTAATCAAATTGCTAAGTACAAAATCTTTTCAATTAGAATAACAACCAAGCAAAATGATTTAAACTTACAAAAATGCTGGGAAATTCGTTTTGGTGGGTTGTAGGTGTGTATTTTTGATAATCGTTACTTATAGTCCGTTGATTCATAGGCAACAACAAAAGTATTATTGATACGTATAAACTGCTTTTTAGAGGAATCACCATGATCACAAAAAGAGTCGGAAATCGAATTAAATTTTTGAGAAATCAAATGGGGTTATCTCAAGAAAAATTAGCCTTGAAAGCGGGTATAGATCGAACATATCTGGCAGGAATAGAAAGCGGAAAAAGGAATGCAACAATTATAAGTATTGAAAAAATCGCCAACGCTCTTGAAGTGTCTATGAGAGATTTTTTTGATCTTGACAATAATTGTTGACTACAAGCAACAACTCTGGTACACATCTGATGTGCCATAAATGATGAGGTTTTTTATGGCAAACAAATACAGCAAAATGGATACATTGAAGTACATTTTCATGAAAAAGACCAATAATGGAACTGTGAACATCGGGAAAAACATAGACTTTACATTACCCGAAGTTGGCCAAGCCATTAGGGCCACTGGTGGTATTCCACCCACTTCTTGGTCAAATTTTGTGCTTGATTTGACACGTAAGAAAAATACGATACAACAACGATTACCACAAGAAGTAATAGATTTTGGATATGATTTGCGTAAAAAAACTGGCAGAGTACCAGATAATTCCGGCGATAATTATTGCGGCACATTCGTGTATCGCGGATTTGACGAGAACGGAAACACAAGACCTATCCAAGACTGGTTGGATTGGGGAACACCTGACAGAGTTATAGTTATAAATAACGATCTTCCTGCCCTTGTTCGCGCTTTTATTTCAAATGATGAAGCTTCTTTATTTAGTGTTATTGATTACTGCGACATTTTTTCAAAAATTTTTGGCCAGAAAGTGTACCGCATTCAGTCACCAATGAAGTGGCAACCAAATGAAATAGATGGCTATTATATGGCCCAAGATGGCGAAAATATTTGTGCTTATCCCGTTGAAGCAAAGGCCGTTAGTACCGCTGATGATATAAACCTTGTTCAGATGAATGGGCAATATAACGTATTTATGGAAAAGTATCGAGAATTAAAGGGTAAGCTAATCGTCAGACCAATTGCTGCCAGAATGGAACGAGATGGTATGATGCTTGCTGTACTTGAACACAATCCAGAATATGATTCTGGCAATAACAACAATATTAGTATGTTTAATGTTATTGAAACTATAAAAATTGTTTTGAACCCAACAATAAAATCTTGGATGGACGGGGAGTAACTGTTATGGCATATTCTTATCACAAACCAACTAGAGACACATGCGAAGTTTGCGAACAACTTGCAAAGGCAGATAAGTGTATGCCTGTTATAGACACTTATGCTGGTAGAGCATCTTCTTCAAACGGATATCCTTTTCATGATTGGTACAATTTTGTTTTGGGTTATACACCAACATTTCCTGAATACATGTTAAAAAGAGAAGGTATAAAACCGAATAATGGTCAAGTGGTAATGGATCCGTTTGTTGGATCGGGCACAACACAATTAGTATGCAAACTCAATAAAATACCTTCGTACGGCATAGATGCAAACGATTTTATGGTATTTGCTGCTTTACAAAAGTTAAATTGGAATATAGACACTACTATCTTAGAAAAAGAGAAAATTCGAATTTGCAACATATACAAAGCAAAGATTGCTAGCATTGACTTGAACGATGATTTGTTAGTCGCAACAAAAGCAAATCAAAGCCGCCCACAAGCATTAGATATACGTTATATATCGGATAAGCCTCTGATAAAAATCAACATTCTAAAAGAAGCAGTTAATGAGGCAAAACTATCAGCGGCTCACCACGATCTATTTATGTTCGCTATTTCTGCAATTTTAGTACCTGTTTCGAACGTGAGATATGGTCCTGGTTTTGGTGTCGGCAAACAAAAACCAGATGTTGATGTCATGTCTTACTTTATTAAAAAAGTAGACTTAATAATAAAAGACTTGTTATCTGTTTCGGAAGAACAACGTCAAACCCTCTCTGAAACCATACTTGGAGACAGCCGCCATCTGTCTGATTATTTTGCTCCAGAATCTGTCGATCTAATGATTACATCTCCACCCTATCCTGGGGACCATGAATATACGAAACATTCCAAACTTGAATTGATATTCAATGGTTATGCTACTGATTTGTCTTCTTTTAGAACCATAAAAAAACGCATGATTCGTGGTTCCACAACAAATATTTACAAAGAAGACAACGACAAAAAATGGATTGAAAATATTAACGGGATCAAAACAGTAACAAATGAAATTGATCAACGATTAAAAAACGATGGGGCTACAAGTGGTTTTGAAAAATTATATACTAAATTGATATGGGAATATTTTGGTGGAATGGCTATGACACTTTCTGAATGTTTGAAAGTATTAAAACCTGGTGGTAAGATAGCTTTGCTCGTAAGTGATTCTCATGCTTTTAAAATGGTTCACATAAAAACAGCTGAATTATTAGCAGAGGTTGCAAAAAGTGTCGGTTTTTGCGATTCCGAAATAATTTTATGGCAAATGAAAAATTCAACATCACACAAATATAAGCTGAGAGAAAATATTTTAATTCTAAAAAAGCCGTAACAATAAACTAAAGATGTTGTACACATTGTTACATTGCTGATTTTATACTTTCGGCCAGTTTGTAAATTCCAGCAAATACTGTAGCGGTGTATTCCGGTTCTTCACAAAAAGAACAGCCCATTGCTTTGCTTGTTTTACTGCTCCATCATAACCATTTTCCATTGTAGCAAAATCAAAATAAGGCCCTTCATGTGGTGTTTTTTCATGACTGTAGCCTGGCATATGTCAAAAAGGATTGTATGGATAAAGAAACCCGTCCACATGGGGGCGGTGTTTAATCAAAAACTCTATCCTGCCCCAGCATATCTTGAACTGCGTCTGCGTGTTGTTCGGCCATGTTTTCATTGGCGCCATTTTCAACAGCCGCCTTTAATATACGAACTATTTCGTGTTTATCGGTATAGTTTGCAGGTTCATTTTCTTCCAAAATAGTATCTACTACATCCAATACACGTCGCCATGTTGTTACATAGGTATTATGTGGAATGATACTGACATCACGCAATGTGCAGCCACCATAAAATACCACAACTGAAAACATCGGGATTTCAGACATCTGTTTGGACTGTTTTTGCAGCTCTGCAATATGCCCCGCATTCTGTTTAATCGGGTTATAGAAACGATACTTATCACGACCATAGGCCAAAACCTGGGTCCATTTGTCTTGGTTGCCACGTCCAAAAATCCAGCCACTGTAATCTTTTACCTCAAACACAATAAGGCCAACCTTGGTTGCAACCACCAGGTCAATCTGTGCATGTCGCCCATTTGCCTTTTTTACATACAAATCATGAAAGATTGCTCCTGGTGCAATACCATGTTCCAGCAATTCATAAACCAAGTCGCGTTCAGACCATGTACCACGGTCCAGCGCAGTTACAGATTCAATCTGCTCGTGTTTATGATTATTATATTCAATCTTTCGCTTGTTCTCTTGCCGTAACAACAAGAACAATCCAGCAAAGATTAAAAAGACTATTATAAACGCTTCCATAAGGGAATTATATCACCCGCATATAAACAGGCAAGGAATAAAAACACCGCCCACATGGGGCGGTACTATGCTTTATCTTTTTCTCTTATTACAATATTTATCAATCAACTTGTTTAATGTCTTCCTATCTTTCGTATTTACAATCTCGCCGATAATTTGTTTTCTGCCTTTTCTGTCCGACTTTTTGTATATTTCACAGGATTTTACATATATATACGCTATATATTGATCAAATGAAATCCAAAATACCCCATATGTTAATTTATTAGATAATATAAATAATATAAAACACAAAACAGCGGAAGTTAACATGACAAATAAAGTTAAGGGTATAGTATGAAACATGGCTTTTTTTCTGACATATTGCTCAAAAGACATCCCTTTTGCTTTACCCATATTAGCAAACCTACCTTGCAGTCTTATATTCGAACATGGTTTGTCGTGCAAGACATTAACTGTTATATAATCTCCTGGATTTAACCACTTAAAATTTAATAAAAATTCTGAATCTCTTTCCTTAACTTGTGTTTCTGAGCTATATCTGGAATTCGTCTCGTCAATAAACACAGACTTAATATTTTGCCCCGTTATACGTAAAGGATCACGCTCTGCCGCAAAATCATTGCGTTCTAAAGCTATACCACCAGAGTTTTCTATTTTTAATGTGGTCATATATAACTTTTCAACAGGAGCATCATTAACAAGCAATTTTACACTTGCTTCGTTAGATTTTATACCCGGAAACACAGAGAATGTTCCAATTATATAAGATAATTCTGGAGCCTGAAAGCTGTTATAATAGAAACTATTGCCCAAAATTCCTATTACGATTCCCGCAATTCCAGTAAAAAACAACCATTTAAAAAATTTCCTCACATATATCATACATAATCCTTATTCCGCAAAACCCATAGATTTTAGATAGGATTTTTCTTTTTCAAAAACAGTGATGCAGGTTGAATTATCTGTCGCTGGGATATATCTTTCTGCCGACACATTTATCAGCCCCAGGGAATCAACAACCGATATACGACATCCCTCTACAAAATATTCTATTCCTGCCTTTGACAGAATTTCATTAACAGTCAGTTTAACACGGTCATAATTCTTTACATGACAACCAGGGCAATTGGTATTTGCCTCATTGGCAACGCCCGTATTTTCATAGCCCTTTAATGTGCCCTTGGCATACATGTTGGCAACATACTGTTGTGCCACCGGCGTTTGACAAGCGGCCAATCCTAAAATAACTGGTAAAAATATAATTTTTTTCATGTGCGACTCCATTCCGTATTTATATAGAGTCTAATGAATAAATCCCCATAAATCAATATGGTTTTTGGGATAAGACTTTTGATACAATTAAGTCAGCTGGTAATTGAGGGTGTGCAGGGACTTCTAATGCTGACACCCAATGCATATCGTCGTGGACATGCAGTTGGATTTCGCCTGTGTAGGATGTAATTTCGTATGTATGAAGTTCAATAACCTTGCCTGAATCCGTTGTATGTTTTGCAATTGTAATCAGGTCACCAATTTGTGCGTCAATACCCAATTCTTCGAGCAGTTCCCTGCGCAGGCATGTTGGGCCGTCTTCGCCATCTTCAAACTTGCCACCTGGGTATTCCCATTCGCCCGCCAACGGCTGGTCCGCCGCCCGTCGCATAAGCAGAACCCGGTCCCCATCTCTAAAAATCGCAGCAGTTACTTTCATTAGCCTATTTACCTGACAAGTTACACAAAATCCCCATGATGGGGATTTTATTATTCAATATTAAGCCTCTGCCTCATCTTCATCATTCGGTGTTAAATTACTATAAACTTCTTCAAACTTATTTTGCAACTGTTCCAGACTAAGGTTCATAAGTTTGCAATAACTTAGCATTAAATTTATTTCCTTAAAAAAGCTACGATACAAATTTCGTGTTTCAAGCTCTTTGTGAGTCCTTATAAACTCTAGGATTGCAATAATTATATGTTGAGAACGTCCAAATCTTCGATCTAAAAGATTTGTTGCTATATCCTGTTTAGAAAACATTACTTTTGTATAAATAAACCTATCTGATTGATCAGGCAGGGATTTGAAGTACACATCGTTTTCCCATGGCGCAACAGTCGAATAAGCCGCCCACCATAATCTAGCAATAGCATTCGTTCTAAAACTTCTTGAACTACTTGTTGCCAGCCATTGTGTTCTGACCTTTTTTATCTTATTTTTTTCTTCATCTTTTTGGTCTATAGGCCAGCGTGATTTGACATATTTGCAAAAAGTTACATGAGTTAAGTATGCCCACAACCGCGAGTCAGATGCTTGGATGGGAGATATTTTCAAATAATTGAAAATTTTTTCAGCGCTTTGTGCATCATCCTCTATCTTTGACGACAAAACAGGAACCGCATCTGGCAACTCTGTGTTTTGTGATACCAAAACTGCATTGGGATAAGAACTCAAATCAAATTCAGAATTTGGGTCTGTATAAAAATCCAACGATTTAACTTCGCGTAATTTCTCAACAAAAGTACTTTCAAAAACTTTTAAATTAGCCATTTTTCATTTCCTTATTTTTCTTGCTCGTTTTTACGCCAGTTAAACGTTCTGTTAATGGGCAATCCCAATAATTTTTGTGCTGCAACTACAGGGTCAGCAATATCAATTTGTCTATCAAAACAAATCTGTTTTACTCTATCAAACCAAGTTGTTCCTGAATATACACTATCTTCTTTTTGTATTTCGTGTAACACATCCACCAAAACAGGAAATACTATACAGGAATGAATTAATGCTGGACTACTGGTATGTATCTCGCGATATAACTTATAATCTTCTTCAGGTAATGCTATTTCTATAAAAGTATCGTTATAATCCACAAACATTTCTTTAGATTGAGTAGTTGATTTTTTTAGTTTTATAAACGAACGAATTGGGGCATTAAAAGAATCATATTTAGGGTCCGCAAGAAACATTGTTGAGGGATGAATAGCAATAATTTCACCGCTTTTTATTTCGAAAGAATCATCTCCATAAAGTTCTGTATCCATTCCTGTTGGTTTATATTCTGGTATATCTTTGATTGCGCATATGTATATCTTAACGTCAACACGCCCCCTAACAAAATCATCTGGGATGCTTATGGTCATTTTTTTATCTTTGGTTGAGAACGAGTTACGATAGTTGGTCGCGCCACATTCTATTTCCACCATGTAAACAGCCTGTTGTGTTTTAATCAGATTTTCAAAATATGCGTTTTCCAATTTAAACTCACAGTTTAATGTATAGAATCCGACAATACTAAAGTCCATCATGATTGTTACATCAAAACTACCATCAATGTCTCCATTGCTACCAAGTACAGGATATGGGAAAGGTATATCTGTCATAGTTATTTAACTCCTAATATGTATCGTCTTTTGCTATATTGCTTATTTAATCGTATCTCTATCCTTATCGATTTTTGCATCTCAGTTGTTACATCGTGAATGATAGATTTATCAACTTTATATTCTTGATTTGTATCAATGTTCTTTGCACTAGATACATCAACCGGATAGAATCCATCATCAGCTATAGCGACTATTTCAATATCTCCACTATCGTCACATTTCGGTATAATATTGAAAATGTATGCTCTATCTTCACCCCTACGAACTTCGTGTGTTTTTATATTTAGATTTGCTGTATCTAAAAATCTGGCGTTACCGCTTGGGTCTCTTTCTACAGGGGCGTTGTTATGCAATGGTTTCCTGGTCCCTGGATTTACGGGGACTTTCATTTCATCAGCAGGAGCATCAGGATTGGTCGTTCCCGGCCTTATAAAATTCAACGGTCTTTGTGGTGTAGGCTCAACTGGTTGCATAACTGGCGGTTGTGGCAATTCATCTGCCGACTCTTTGTTGTTTTCGTCAGATGCATTCCCGGTATTGCTTGGACAGCTCGGCAAATCAGGTTCTGCCTCATCATATGGCAAATATTTGGCCAAATCATCGATTTCTTCAGGATGCTTATTTTCGTCAGCATTCATACTTTCTAATTTTTCACGTATCCAATTCTTAAGTTTTGTGATATCCTGCTTTTTTGCACAATTTTCTAATCTACAAAGGTCTGGGTCCCATTTATTATGCGCAGGTGGCTCTATACTTTTCAAAAGTTTATTTCCGACATCATCCAGGGCAATAAATACACCGGCAAAATCATCGTATGAACGTTTGAAGTTTTTAAAAGTGTTTATTTTCATAAGAGGTTTACGCATTCCCAACACGCTCCTATTTCCTACCCCACTTTTAACAAATAATTCAACTTTACCGAAGGGTTCTAACTTTTCTTTAAAATGTTTAGTACTATCAACAATAGCCTGATAGTATGCCCAGGTCGCATTTTCTTCGTTATTATCATCTTTGAAATATTTAGTTATGTAAAACTCCAAGCTTTCCGCATCAATAACCACCGGTAAAAGTTCATCTGCATCCAATATTTCCACAACTAATTTTTTATAATATATAGCAACAAAAAAGTTATCCAAGATTCCTCTTATCAAAGCATCTTTCCATTTATCATCAGGATGTTGATAACCGATAACAAATATATCTGTTCCTGTTTCTGTTCTTTTAAACAAATCAGGAATGTTATCATTGTTTCTTATTGAAGCCACGCCCTTAGCGGCAACTTGACCATATTGGCCAGTTCCACGTTTTACATCATCATCTTTTTTAAAACTGGATAAACATGATTTGCCCTGGAAAATATATTCCCCGTTTTCATTTAACGTTGAATAAAAAACTGTTCGTATATTTGATGCAACGAATGGAGCATTTTTGCCGATTCCAAATGACCCACCAGAATCCGCTTCGTTTTTTTGGCTAAACCCGTTCGACCTGGCCAGGCTATACCAGCTTCCATTCTTATCTCTATCACCCCCAACAAGCCCCTTTGTATTATAATCTCCTATACGCAACACAGAAATCTTGTTTTTATTTAAGGTGGTTATAGCTTTAGAAAAGAAAATATTTGCTCCCATGGTATCGCCAGCAAATTCTTTTGCTGCCATTATATTTTGTTTTAATTCTTCGACACCTGGTACATCTGACGTATCAATTTCAAAGAATTGCATTTGCACTTTAACTGGTGCATTTTGGTTTTTTATAGCATCAAGAGAATTCTGTATGCATTCACGCGCAATGGCAGATTCATGGTCGCCCTCGAATGTTTGCAACCCACTATTATTTATACCGTCCTCATCTCCACCATCTGTTGACGGAAAATGCCATTTACAATTCACAGCGCTCATAATTTTACCTCGTGCTTTTTGTTTCGTTGAAAACCCGCTTTAACGGCACGTAACTCTTGTTCTATTGCAGAAAACAAAATATTAATATCCCTATCTGAATACTCGTAATTATGTCTATTAGCCAAATTACCAACCAGGCGCAAATCTTTCAGCACCTTATTTCCTCTTGCTTCCGCAAGCCGTTTAAAATTCGCTCTTTTTGTACTATCCATGCCATTGATTGTATACTACAAATAGCAAATGTCAACTAAATATGTAAAATATATAAATATTTTCAAAATATTTACGAAGCTTGCCCATCGGTTGTTTTTTTGTCCTGAGGGCTTAAAACCTTTAATATACCCTTCGCTATCTCTTCCACAACAGGAACCGAAACTGCGTTACCAATCTGTTTATATCTGTTACCCAAGCTAACATCGTCTGGAAATTTGAATGTATCCGGGTCAAATCCCTGTAACTTCAAACATTCTTCTGGGGTCAAACGCCTTAAATCTTTTTTATCCATAACCAATGGCACATTATGACCACCGCCCCCCATATTTGCTGTCAATGTCGGACATACACCATTCTTATTTTTCCGGCAATAAACCCTGCGCCACTGATAAAACGCCTCACAATCATTACCAGTAGCTTCTATAGTTTCCATTGCTGGTTTATAATAATGGGGGTATCGATTGAAATAATGGATCTCATCTGCCGTTTCATTAACAATATCCCAGTATTTATACCGTCTGCTGGCCGGAACTTTTTTAGGCCAGCCAATTTCATCGAATAATTTGGCACGTCTTTTGCTTTTGAAACAGACCATGTAAAATCGTTCACGATGTTGCGGAACCCTGGAATATTCACAAGTGTCTAAAACCTTGGAACACACATGATAACCGAGATTCGTTAATGCTTTTTCAATGGCCTTATAAGTTTCACCATTATTATGGCTTTGTAGATTTCGAACGTTTTCAAAGAAAAGAACCTTGGGTTTGTAAGCTTTTATAAAGCGCAACATTTCAAAAAACAACTTCCCTCGCCCACGCTCGTCTTCAAAACCTTTACGGTATCCCGCTATAGAAAAAGCCTGACAAGGGAACCCACCGGTAATAATATCTACTTTTTTCAATCTCTTGTCATCTGGACTAAGCGCACAAATATCACCTTCAACCAAAACATGATCAAAGTTCGCTCTATATGTCTTGCAGGCTGCCGCATCTATTTCATTAGACCAAACCAGATCAAACCCGGCATTTTTAAACCCCAAACAAATTCCGCCTAATCCTGCAAAAAAACTGCCTACTTTCAAACCGCTTTTGCCAGCCATACGAAGTCCTTTCTCTTTCGGTTCAAATATAAAAAAATAACAAAATTAAAGCAAGTCAATAATACCTATAACTAATAACTTGACTTGTTGCTCTTTGCAAGCAGTAATTGCGTGATGTTAAGCAAAGGAGTTGAACATGCCAAAACACCCTGAAATTACTATTAAAATCACTCAACCGATTGACAATACCCGCTTGGTTTTACAGTGTCTTGATATGTTCTGGAAATACGAAATTCAGGCCGAAGCCGAAGTGTTTATAAACGACATCGCACAGATGGGATTAGTGCCGGCTGTGCGGGCCTGGTTTAATGTTGAAATAGAGGCACAAAAATGAGAAAAAGGGAATTACCCAAAACCATTGATGTATTAAAGGCATTACCGTATTCAGAACGGGCAAAGTTATGGGCAAAATATTCGCCCCACCCGTTCAAACGACAAAACCGTTCGTTGTGGTACTATATTCAATGCGACCGATTGGGATTGAGAATAGAGAAAAAACACTTGGTTAAAATCAAGCGGTATAAAGATAATCCGTCAGAGTGCGTGATGCGTGCGGCACGGACTAAATACAACCTGACGCCGGGGGCGATTATACGCAAAGAATTCCGTGGAATCATGCATGAAGTCATCGTCAATGACGACAATACGTTCACGTATAATGGCGAAAAATATCGCACTTTATCCGCAATAGCCAAAGATATATCAGGCATCAAGATTTCGGGACCGGATTTCTTTGGCTTGTCAAAAAATTACAAACCAATCTTAATCAATAAAAACAATATGCATAGTAGAGCTGAAAAAAAATATACTTCTGCCCAATTAGCAAAATGATCCGCTTTTCTATCTGCCATGGCTATAGCAATACTCATTTCAATCCTATCTTGGACATCGGAAGACTTTTCATTATAGGTCGCAACGATATCTGCAATATTATTGTCCTGCTGTCTTGCCAACTTATTATTTTTGGCAGCAAACATAAAACTAGCAATAATACCTACAATCAAGAACAAATTAGAAATCATGTATATCTCCTTTATTTATATAACCTATTCTATAAGAACACAAAACTAGTATCAATTATAAAACCATAGGATTTAAAATGACAATTAAATGTGCGATTTATACACGCAAGTCAACCGAGCATGGACTTGATATGGAGTTCAATTCCCTGCAAAACCAAGAAGAGGCCTGTAAAGCGTATATTGCGTCCCAATCATTCAATGGGTGGCAATATTATAAAACTTACAGTGATGCTGCGATTTCTGGTGGGACTATGGAACGGCCTGCCCTGAAACAAATGTTGGACGATATGGCACGTGGTTTGGTAAATACCGTGGTGGTTTACAAGGTTGACCGACTGTCACGTTCCATATTGGACTTTCATAAGATGATGCAATATTTCAACAAGCATAACGCGAACTTTGTGTCCATAACCCAATCGTTTGACACCAGTACATCTATGGGTAAATTGACGCTGAATATGTTGCTGTCGTTCGCCCAGTTTGAACGCGAAGTTTCCAGCGAACGAGTACGGGATAAAATACGCGCCAGTAAAGCCAAAGGCATATGGATGGGAGGCATGCCACGGTTGGGATATGATGTCGTGGACAAGAAGCTGATTGTAAATCCAGCCGAAGCAGAGCAAGTGCGACAGTTGTTTGAAAAATACTTGGAACTGCAATCTGTGAATGATTTAACCCAATGGGCCGAAAGCAATGGGATTCGTGCCAAAGCATGGACAACCGCCAAAGGGGTGCTGCGTGGTGGCAAGCCCATTACACCGAACAGTATGCACAAGATTTTACGAGATAAAATCTATATCGGGATGATTGAAAACAAAGTCAGCAATAATGTTGCCCGTGGCGAGCATCAGGAGATCGTATCGCCGGAAGTATTTCAACGGGTACAGGATGCACTGGTTGCGAATTCTAATAATACCAGTCATCGCAGGCGGTCACCCAACCTGCTGTCACGAAAGCTGTATAACGACAAAGGTGTACGTTTTGCCAATCAGCACGCATGCCCCAAGGATAAGGTTGGGCCATATTACTATGCAACACGGGGATTCTATCTGCCGGCGGCACAGGTGGATGAAATAGCCATGTCTGTTGTAGCCGAATTTCTGAACAGTGATATGAGTACCCTGTCCCAAAATGTGGTATTGGCATTGAAACGGATTGTGTGGGAAGACCTGTCATACCTGCAAAGGCGGGAATTGGTTCGCGTTATGATTGAACGAGCTATTTATTCACATGAAAAACTGGTATTTCATATCAATACCAATCCACTGTTATTCAATGCATTTTTATCTGAATATCATATCAATCAAAATGCAAATCCCATGGAATACAGTGTTAATGACGATACGGTAACGATTGTACGATCCATTGTGCTGCGCCGATATGCCAACACCAGATTTAGCGATGGAAGTAACGGCACACTGAGCATTACAGTAAATAACCACCTGATATTAAAGGCCTTTGCCACCGCGTGGAAATATAGAGAATTGTATGAACGGGATGGGGACATACACCGCATATTCCAAGAAGAACACACATCGCCACGTCAGTTTTACCGGCATCTGGATATCGCATATATGAATCCGGACAAGGTTAATGAAATCCTGTCCGGGGAAACACACATAAGTGTTAATGATTTGTTCCAGATTGCAAGAGAGAATCAACTATATTAGTTTCAAATACTTACCGAACAAGTCTATCATATAACCAGACGACATCTGTTCATCCCACTTCTTAATAATTTCGCACTTCTGATCGTCATCAACAATTTGTATATTGTTGACACCGAATAAGCGTGCTACATCTAAACGTAGCTCGCAAATATAACTGCGTATATTTTCATCTTTAAACAACAAATCTGCATCACTTATTAACGAACTAACTTTATTATATAAAGGACGCACAAATTTTGCATCGATTCCATCAATTTCTTTATTATTTAAAGCAAACAATTCGGAGCTTGCACTTAGTATTATATCTTTTATATCATCGTACACTTGGAAACGCTTATCATATAAAAAATCGTCTTTTTTATGTTTATCGATTTTTAACTGAGCCTTAGAAATAAAAAATGCAGCGATCCCAATCGCAGCGGCAGAAAAAGCACTTATTCCGGCAAACACACAATTTAATACATTCATTTTAAATCCTTTATATTCATGTGACAAATATAAGAAACATTGGCATATTTTCAAGACATATACGATACTGGCATCGGGATTTTTGGGGTTGTATGTAAACGGGGTGGAATTTAGTGTATTTGGGGACTTCGGTGTACATACTGGTAACCTTGTGGTGGGAAAGTGGCGGTAATCCGCATAAAAACAAAGCCCCGACAGATTTTGTCGGGGTTTTGATTATTTCTGGCGGAGTCGAAGGGATTCGAACCCTTGATACCCTTGCGAGTATACTACATTTCCAATGTAGCGCACTAGACCAACTATGCGACGACTCCGGGTCTGTTATTCTTCGTCTGCAACGACGTCTTCGGTCATCACTTCGTCCATAACATCTGATGCATCCGCAACAGGCGCATCATCAGACAACGCATTTTCCAATTCCGCATCAATTTCACGCAACAATGGGTCTTCGGTGCCAATTTCCAAAGATTCTTCGCCGTCTGTTGCAACAGGTGCTTCCTTATACGACTGAACAAATTCGTGACGAACAGCCCCAACATCCAATTTGCCACTGGCAATTTCACGCAGCGCAACAACCGTCAATTTGTCATTTTCCTTATCCACAACCGGTTCCGCACCACCGTTCAAATCACGAACACGTTGAGATGCCAACATCCCCAGTTCATAACGGCTTTCTACATATGGTAATGTATCTGAATTTGTTGTACGGGCCATTTTAAATCCTTTGTTGAAATCATTTTTAGCCTGGTTATAATGCCTTATAGATAGT
Organism: Alphaproteobacteria bacterium; assembly: GCA_017505705.1. Classification (GTDB taxonomy): domain Bacteria; phylum Pseudomonadota; class Alphaproteobacteria; order Rs-D84; family Rs-D84; genus Enterousia. Next base: position 21,795 of record JAFVOS010000008.1, on the reverse strand, counting down.
AAAAAAGCAAGCAGAAAAATAAAAAAATGAGCATTAAGACTTTATCTTTTGGGTGTCGACTGAACACACTGGAATCTGAAAAGATTCAAAACATGCTGAAAACCGTTATAGATACGGCAATTGTCGTTAATACTTGCGCCGTCACAGCTGAAGCAGAACGACAATCAGGACAGGCCGTTCGACGCATTGCACGAGAAAACCCAAATGTAGAAATATTTGTGACTGGATGTGCGGCAACCCGTAATCAGGAATTGTTCTGTGATATACCAAATGTTTTGGTTATTGATAATTTTCAAAAACGAAATATCGACGCATATATAGATGCACTGGCAAAAGCACCATGTCATATACAAAATCCAAAAATTGAAAAATTCAAGGATTCAGATGAAAAGCTGTCTAAAAAATTCGTACAAATCCAAAATGGATGCAATCATGACTGTACATACTGTGTGACACGATTGTTGCGTGGGCGGGCTGTTTCTTTTGATTATGATGAAATCTTAGCCGACGTGCATGCGGCGGTGGATGCTGGGTTTGGCGAAATAGTGTTAACCGGGGTGGATATTGCATCATATGCACGTGTGTACGACGGGCGGCCCTTTTTAATTTCTGATTTATGTAAAAAATTATTAGCAGATGTGCCGGGGATACGGCGGTTGCGCCTGTCATCGATGGATCCGGCGGTGCCAGAGGTTGGAAAAATCATAGACCTGATTAAATCTGATACACGTATGATGCCACACATGCATTTTTCAATGCAATCGGGCTCTGACACGATACTGAAATCCATGCGACGCCGACATACCGCAGACATGGTGCGCAAATGGGCGCAAATGGCAGGCGACATTATCACGTTTAGCTGGGATATAATCTGTGGGTTCCCAGGGGAAACAGAAGAACTGTTTAACGAGACATTGGCGCTGGTTCATGAATTAAGACCAATCAAGATTCATGCGTTCCCATACTCACCCCGCCCTGATACAGTTGCCGCAAGCATGCCAAACCAGATTAATCGTGCAATTTCCAAGCAACGTGTCAAAATAATAAATGATGCAGCGAATGAAAATCGTGCCAAATTTATGCATTCACAATTGCGGCAATCTGTTCAAGTATTGGTTGAAGAAAACAATATAGCACGTTGTCCACACGATATTTCTGTAAAAATTGATAATACATCTGTTCCGTCACGCACAATTTGCAACGTTGTTTTGACCGATATTGTGGGCGATACATTCGTTGGAAAAATAGAATAAAAATTCTATTTGAAATGGCGTTTGATATTGCTATTATCAGAACCATGAAAAAGAAATTATTTACACTATTTTTGTTGTTGGCGTGTGGTGTGGCGAATGCCGCAGATGAATTTAAGACCAAGGCAAAGTCTGCTTTTTTAATTGATTATGATTCTGGGGCAGAAATTGTCGCAAAAAATGCTGACACACTGATGCCACCGTCATCAATGATAAAACTGATGACATTGGCGGTGCTGTTCGACGAATTAAAGGCTGGCAATATCACAATGGATACACGTTTCCCAGTTGGGGAAAATGCTGACTATAATCGCCCAGAATGGTACCCAGCCAGTAAAATTTGTCTGGTTGCGGGACAGACAATAAGTGTTCGTGATTTGATATTGGGCCTTATTGTATTATCGGGGGGCGACGCATCTGTGGTAGTGGCAGAAAAACTGGCAGGAAACGAGGCTGCATTCACACAATTAATGGAAAAGAAAGCCCGCAGCATTGGCATGAACCAATCTACGTTCGGGAATGCCAGCGGATTGCCAAATCCTAATAATTTAATGACCAGCCGAGAATTGGCCACACTGGCCGTACATTTGATTGGAGATTACCCCGAACTGTACCCGATGTTTGCAACAAAACGTTTTGAATTTAAAGAACACAAAACAGATTGGTGTCGTGAATGGGGTCGAACACATACGGTAAACTATAACAAACTGCTGTTTATCATGCCGGGGGCGGATGGACTAAAAACAGGTCACACCAATGGTGGCGGATATGGCATGGTTGCCAGTGCCAAGATTGGTGGACGACGTTTAGTTGGTGTTATCAATGGTTTTAACGGCAAGGGACATGATGCACTGGCAGGCGAAATGAAAAAACTGATGAATCATGGTTTCAGTACGACTGTGGGCAAGGTGTTTTTCCGCCCCGGTGACATCGTGACCAAGGTGCCTGTATGGTATGGAAAGACAGATTATGTTGACGCAACTGTGACACAACCGTTTGCGGTCACACTGGGCAAAGAGAAAGGATTAAAGGGCGTGCGTGTACTGGCCAGATTTAATGAACCAGTGGCCGCACCAGTCGCAGTGGGTGACAATATTGGCGAACTGATTGCTGAACAGGATGGTAAAATTATTGCACGTGCACCATTGGTGGCAAATGAACGGGTAAAAAAGATTCAGTTTATTAGACGTATTATAAAAAATATCAGGGTAATATTTGGGATATAAAAACAATGGCACCACGAAAGAAAAAGGCTTGTGAATATAAATTTCCGCATCCGATGGATAACGATGTTCTGGTTGGGCACGCTGACACGTGGCGCACATTTATGGACGCATGGAATAATCGTGACAGCCATCCTATTCATCCGGTATGGATGCTGACAGGGCCACGTGGCATTGGAAAATCGACACTGGCATACAAAATTGCCCGCACAGTATATGGCAATGTTGGCGATTTCTTTATTGTAGATTTGGCACGCAACCTGGATAAAAATGGCAACTTGAAACCCGATGGCAAGGTTATTTCTGTGTATACCGTTCGGGCCATGATTGATAAAATGCAGATGTCGTCTATGTCGGGTGGGTGGCGTGTGATTTTAATCGACTCGGTCGACGAATTAAATACAGCGGCATCAAATGCAATCCTGAAATTGCTGGAAGAACCGCCAGCACAGACGCTGTTTCTGTTGGTTGTGCATCAATTGTCAAGTGTTTTGCCAACCGTACGTTCACGTGCACGTGTGGAAAAAATGCGCCCACTGACAATTTCACAGTTGCGTGAGTTGTGTGTAAAATTTTTGCCAGAAGAAGATGTAAGTACAGAAACATTAAAACTGGCAAATGGCAGCTTTGGAAAAATTGCAAATTTGAAAACATCTGGTGGGGATGAAGTTTACGACGAATTAATTCAAACACTAACCAATCCACGCAGTAATGCGGGCGACATGATGGTAATTGCAAAGAAAATTGCGGCTGCCCCAGAATTGCATCCTATTCTGCTGGATGCAATTGCGCATTTTGGTTTGGCAGACATGTATCCGGCTGCAACACATGCAATTGCAGATATAAACAGATTGTACCTGGAACCAGAAATAGCAATATTTAAAATAATAAATGAAGTAAAAAAATGTTTATAGATACACACTGTCATTTAACAGATCGTCATTGTGGTGACGGTGACGCCAAGCACGCAATTGAAAACGCTATGGCATCTGGGGTTGGTGTTATGATTTGCCCAACCGCAGACCCGGCAGATATTCCAGGCGCCTTGAAAATCGCAGAAGAATACAGCAATATATTCTGCACAATTGGTATTCATCCTGAATATACAGATGCGAATCCGGCTGATTTTTTAACCGATGATGTACTGCAAAATCCACGTGTCGTCGGAATCGGAGAAATCGGTTTGGATTACCACTATAATGCCGACACACGTATGCAACAAATTGAACTGTTTGAAAAACAACTGGCAATTGCAAAAAAGTATAATCTGCCTGTTGCAATCCATACCCGAGAAGCAGAAAACGACACCGCCCAGATTTTAAACGGAGACGTATGTGGGGTTATGCATTGCTATACCAGTTCTTGGGATTTAGCAAAGAAAATGCTGGATCGTGGGTTTATGTTTTCAACCAGCGGAATACTGACATTTAAAAATTCGGGCGATATTCGCGAGACTTTTTCAAAAATCCCAATTGACCGAATTGTAATTGAAACCGACAGTCCATATTGTGCCCCGGTACCATATCGTGGCAAGACATGTGAACCCGCAATGGTTATTGAAACTGCACGTGTCTTGGCGGATATCAAGGGTGTAGAATTGCCAGAACTGGAACGTATATTGGAAGAAAACACAAAACGCCTGTATCCAAAAATTCAATTTTAAAAACCCCACAAATGTGGGATTTTTTTTAATTCCACCCCAGGGCAGATAAAATTCTGGCAAAATTCACAGATTCTTGTTCGCTGGAATCAACGTCAGAAAATGTTATATCCCCGACCCCGGCCAACCATTTTATCGCCGGCATTGTCGTTGTGTGAAACGTTTCGATGCGATGATGCACCGTTTTTGCGTCTGCATCATCACGCCGTGTTGAGCCTTCATTTTTACGTTTTGATATGCGACGTTCCATTATTTCGTCGGATACATTCAGGAAAACAACATGAATATCGTATTTATTCGCATAATTGCGTACCAGCCATTTTGCCTGAACCAATGTGCGTGGAAAACCGTCCAGGATTAGGTCACCTGGGGCACATGACAATGTTTCGGCAACCAAATCACAAACCATTTCATCGGGGATTAAATTACCGCCTGCAATCGCAATGCGAATGGGCGAGCCATCTGGTTGTGCACGCAGCATTGCCCCCGTTTCAATATGTGTATATTCGGGATGGATTTGGCGCAGCAGACGGGAAAAAGTCCCCTTGCCCGTACCGGGCCCACCCATCATAACAATCATTTTATTTTTATTCTTCATACCCATAATTATACCACAAAAAAACACCGCCCGCAAAGCGGACGGTGAAATGATTTGCAAATTCACAAATTATTTTTTGCTGTTTTCGATTGCAGCGCCCAAGATATCGCCCAAAACGGAACCAGAATCGGCTTCGTTTGAGAATTCTTTGACCGCCTGCTTTTCCAATGTCACCTGCAATGCACGAACAGACAATTTAACGGTGTTGTCTTCAATCGAAACAACAGATGCTTCGACGGAATCGCCAACGTTAAATTTAGATGTGTCTTGTTCTGATTTTTCACGTGACAGGTCTGTACGACGGATAACACCACGTACATCGCCAGCCAATGTCAAAACCAATTCATCAGGTGTGATTTCGGAAACAGTACCGCATACAACTGCGCCTTTCTTTAAAGATACAGCGTTGTTTTCTGCGCTTTCTGTCAACTGTTTGATACCCAATGTGACGCGTTCTTTTTCTGGATTGATGTCCAAAATCTTTGCTGTCACTTCTTGGCCACGAACGAATTTCTTTAATTCTTCTTCGTCCAATTTGTTCCAAGACAGGTCGGAAATGTGAACCATACCGTCCAATTCAGGTGTCAATGCAACGAACAAACCGAATTCTGTTGTGTTCTTGATTGGACCAGTCACAACATCGCCAACATTGTGGTTTTCAGCAAACTGCTTCCATGGATTTGGTTGCAATTGTTTGTAACCCAATGAAATGCGGCGTTTGTCTTGATCGATACCCAAAACAACAACGTCAATATCCTGGCCGTTTTGCAAAACTTTGCTTGGGTGGATATTTTTGTTTGTCCATGACAATTCAGACATGTGAACCAGGCCTTCGATATTGTTGCCCAGATCAATGAATGCACCATAATCTGTCAAAGATGACACCTTGCCAGAAACGGTATCGCCAACGTTGAATGCACGTGACGCTGTTTCCCATGGATCTTCTTCCAGTTGTTTCATGCCCAATGAAATACGATGTGATTCTGGGTCGAATTGGATAACTTTGACAGTAATCTTTTCGCCAACATGAACCAATTCACGTGGGTGATTTACACGCTTCCACGACAGGTCTGTGACGTGCAGCAATCCATCAATACCGCCCAAATCAACGAACACACCGTAATCTGTGATGTTCTTGACAGTACCTTCAACGACAGCACCCAATGAAATGTTTTTCATTGCTTCTTTCTGTGCTGCTGCGATTGTATCAGATTGAATTGCACGACGTGATACGATTGCGTTTGTACGCAATGCATCCATCTTTAATACACGGAATTTGTCTTTCAATCCAATCAGTGATTTTGCATCACGAATTGGTTTGTGATCAACCTGGGATGATGGCATAAATGCAAATACGCCATTGATGTCCACAGTGAATCCACCACGAACAACGTCGATAATTGTACCTTCTGGGTCGATGCCTTCGGCAACAGTCTTTTCCAATTCTTTCCATGCTTTTTATGCACGTGCCTTGGAATAAGACAGAACAGCGGTACCTTCACGTGATTCATAGCGTTCAACAAAAACGTCAATGATATCACCAACAGATGGTACAGATGCACCGAATTCTTTTAATGGTACACGACCTTCGGATTTCAGGCCAACATCAACCATGGCAAAATCACCACGAATGTCTTTAACAGTACCCTTGGTTGCATAACCCTGCAAAGTTTCTTGTGCGCCATAGTTCGCATCGAACATCTGGACAAAATCTTCGCCGGACAGTGGATTAAATAAGTCTTTGGATAAATCTTTCATAAGAAAATTTCATCAAAAGTTTGCCACCCTTCGTCGAGGCTTCGGGTGGCAGGCCACCTAAAATCTCTCTGGGGGTCTTGTGGGGTTAATCGGATTGATTTTGTGCCCACCCACAAAATCGTCGTGATTATACAGGCTTTTTTGACAAATTGCAAGTTTTTTCAACAAAATAAATCCCGCCATTTGGCGGGTTGTATTAGCGTTTTTTGCCTTGTCCGTATTGCCATAAAAACACCTTAACTGCGTTCGGTGTCATGTGCTTTAAAAAATTTACCGGAATACCAGAATCTTCGGAATTATGATAGGTGTGCAGAACCTGGGATTCTTTTAAGCGTTCTGGCATCATTACTTCGCCTGTTTTTCCCAAAATACCACTGTTTATATCATCACGCAATGCACGTGCCAAATCTAGAACCAGACCAGAATTTACACAGCGGGTATCAGATGATTGGTATGGAACATTGTATGCAGCGTGTAAACTGGCATACAATGAATCATGCGCCAAGTCATATAGGCTGCACATATCATAATCATCTAAATCGCCGGAAAAATAAAAATCCTGGGCAGCCAAAGACGAATTTTTTATAACCTGTTCATGCTGTCTGTAAAACTTTAAGTTACAGCGTTTTAATAATGCGTTTCTCATCTCAAAAATTGTTGCCAGCTGTGTATGCATTGGGAATCCTTGTTATTTTGTTTTTTGCTGGGCTGCGTCTAATAATTTTTCGACTTTTTCTGGATACAGTTTAAATACACTGGATGGTGTGCCAGACAGATCAGTGTTATGGTATGTGCCCATTACACGAGATTTAAATACAGTGACACGATTTTTTATGTTGCCACGTCCATCAATAATCCCATTGATGGCATCTGTTTTAAATCCCCATGTTAAATCCATAACTAAATTTGGATTGACTTTGCCAGTCAAATCGTATTTCTGATAAACCGCAATGTATCCAGGCAAAGACTGAAAATTTCCATACATATATGTTTGATATTCACGTGATGCCCCAGAAAATATATAATCCTGGGCGGCCAATGATGCACGATGAATCAAATCTGCGTTCTTGGCATAAAATTTCGGGTTGACCACCGCCAAACACAATTCACGCAGTTTAAAAATTGGTGCCAGTTCTGTGTTCATCTTATGTATCCTTTTTTATACTCTAATTGTTTAATATGTTCGTTCAATGCCTGTTTAATCGCAGGAATTTTTGGTGCAGTCCACTGTTCCCAATGACGAGATTCTGGATGCAGTGTAAAATCTAGACTAATTTTATGATGCGGTGGCAGTGTATATGGTAACGAAAAAGTCTCTTCAATCTTCATATCGAGAACTATAAAATTCATACTGTCACGTATAAAGTGTACAGGGGCTAATAATGCGCCATTTACCCATTTTGGATGACCGCCAATGCGCAACGTTCCGCCAGGCTTCAGCGCAACTGCCGCACGTCTGTAAAATCTGATGGCATGTTGCCAGTCTGGTGAATACAGGGGTAATGAATATAATGCCCAGACCTCATCAAATTCGTTTTCAAAGCAGGTATCATTAAAGTCGCAATTTATAACTGTTCGGGCGGAACGAGAATCATTAATGTAAGGGTCAACATTTGTGACATCACAATTAATCTTTGCAAAATCAAGTGCACGTTGAATCTGGGACCCCCCACCGCCAATTAATAACAATTTCTTGTTATGCAGTACATTCTTGATATTACGATGTGAAATCTGGAATATTTTCATATACACAGACAAATGCCGAGAATTGCCCACTATTCGGCTGTTAAAAAACGATTTTTGTTGTTCAAAATACTTATCTTGTCCGTGCATAGCATGCGCTATACTAGGACAAAATATTCATATTGTCAACAACTATTTATCTGGCAACTGCTCCACGCAACGCTTCGTGGCAGACATAATCACGCAGTACAAAACCACCATCTGCATACCAATTTAGCATACCCTGCCAGTTTTCATCTGGAATTTCAACGGTGGGCAATTTGTGCGGTGTGCGTGTTAACTGTTCACGAACCTGATCCAGGTGATTGGTATAAATGTGTGCATCATGAAATTCACCCTTAAGAACACCTGGTTTTAGTCCTGATTCCTTGGCATACAGCAACAGCAACAATGCATAACTGGCAATATTATATGGAATTCCCAGGAACATGTCACATGAACGCTGGGTCCAAATCAGATTTAAGCGACCATCACGTACAATTAATTGATGCATAACGTGACATGGGGGTAAAGCCATCTGGGCAAAATCCGTTGGATTCCACGCAGATACAATAATACGTCTATCATTGGGGTTATTTTTTAGTTTATCTATGGCAATACGAACCTGGTCAACACCTGGTTTGTCTGGATTATAATTGTCCGATGGGTTTTTCTCTATTCTGTTCAAGTTCCACTGATATTCACCACCAAAATGACGCCACTGGAAACCATAAATTGGCCCCAAATCACGTTCATAATCCATAACAGAATTGCGTACAATTTGTTTTTGTGCCGGGGATAATGGACCGCCCTGCTCCAACATATGAACCTTGGTATTATATGTCTGTTCAACCTTAACCGGATTTGCCCATTCGTTCCAGATTTTACACTTTCTGTCTTGCAGCCATTTCTTGTCAGTAATACCACGAATAAAAAATTCCAGTTCAGTGGCAATGTTTTTTAATCCCATTTTCTTGGTTGTAATTAATGGAAAACCCATATCCATATCGTGTACAAACGTCGCCCCATGCCCAGTCCCAATGTCTGGTATTCCGGTACGGTTTTGGCGCACATCAGTACAATTGTTATATATATCACCCAGAATATCTAAATAAGCTTTCATTAATTACCCCCTTGTAAAGAAAAACGCACCAAACGGTGCGTTTATATTGCTTTTAGCGAACAGACGCCTGTTTGAACAATTCGTCAGCAGGAACTTCTTTTTCCTTGGTCTTGACGTGTGTTAACATTGCATCCAGTGCCTTGCGTTCAAAAATCATACCACGCAACATTGCCAATGCGTTTTGATTCTTGTTATAGAATTCAAATACCTGTTTTGGATCTGGATAGCGGGATGCTTCGGCCCAGATTGCCTGTTGCAGGTCTTCACGTGTGACTTCTACCTTGTTGTTGGTACCCCATTCAGCCAAGATTAAGCCCAATTTCACACGACGTTCTGCATCTTTGCGTTCTGATTTTTCATCCCATTTGTGTTCGCATTTTTCATCATGACAATTGGCATGACTGCGTTCAAATTCAGATTTAGCCATGTTGTATTCTTGTTCAACCAATGTTTCTGGCAAATCTAATTTTACCTTGTCCGCCAAGACATCCAACAGTTCATTGCGCATTTCACGTTTTGCAGCATCAACGTACTGTTCTGTTATAATTTTGCGAATATGTTCACGCAATGCATCAACAGATTCCTGGCCAACCTGTTTTGCCAATTCATCATTTAATTCTGGCAAGATATGTTTGCGCACTTCGTGTACAGTCACTTCAAAACGGGCATCTTTGCCAGCCAAATTTGCAGCATGATAATTTTCTGGGAATTTTACATTTACATCAAATTTATCGCCAGTCTTGTGACCAATAACCTGATCTTCAAAGCCAGGGATAAATGAACCAGAACCTAAAATCAAATGATGCTTTTTTGCTTCGCCACCTTCGAATGCGACATCATCAACAAAACCCTTGAAATCAATAACCGCAACGTCACCATCAGCAGCCTGATATTTAGCGTCTTGCTTTTCTGCCACACTGCGAGATTTACGAATGTTGTTCAATGCTGTTTCAACTTCTTTTTCATCCAGTTTAGCAACCTTTTTAGTCACTGTCATTTTATCCAAATCAATCGCTGGCAGTGTTGGCAAAATATCAAATTCCATCGAATATTCTGCATCCTGACCGATTGTCCAACCAGACAAGTCAACCTTGGGCGCACCAGCCAGACGAATTTTCTTTTCTGCAACATATGATTCCAGATCACGATTCATCATTTTATCAATCGCTTCGCCGTATGCAGATGCATTATATTTTTGGCGCAAGATGTTTAATGGTACCTTGCCCTGGCGGAAACCTGGCATTTTAACCTTTTTGCCATGTTCCAGCAAAATTTCATCGGCCGCTGCCTGTAATTCATCAGCGGTAATCAAGCCGTTTACAGAATAGTGTAAATCTTTGATTTTTTCTTTTTTAAACATATATTTCCCCTAAAGTTAACTTAAAATTGCGGTCTGATTATACAACCTTTTTCAATGAAAGCAATAATAAAAAATCCCCAACACAAACAAATCTGTTATGCGCCGTCTGTGTCCGACTGGGCCATTATGTTATTCAAATCTTCTTGCGACCAGATTGTAATTCCCAATTCGGTGGCCTTGGTCAGTTTTGAACCCGCATCTGAACCGGCCAGCACAATGTCCGTCTTGCTGGACACACTGGATGTGACCGTTGCACCCAGACGTTCCAAAATCGCACGTGCAGCATCACGACTGTAATCTGGCAGTGTACCAGTTAAAACCACACGCTTGCCCGCCAGAACACCATTCGATTTAGCCGTTGAAACAGTGGAATTTTGTACATGTATTTGCCCCAACAACGCATCAATTGCAACAATATTTGCAGGATTTGCAAAAAATGCGACAATGTGTTCTGCCATTATGTCGCCAATGCCATCAATCTGCTTTAGCCGCCATACCGGTGCATTGCGCACAGAATCAAAATCACCCAGCGTGCGTGCCAATAATTTTGCCGTCACCGCCCCAATTTCTGGGATACCAATAGCGTATATCAGTTTATGCAGCTCTATATTACGTGAACGTTCTATTGCAGAATTCAGATTTTCGACAGATTTATCCCCAAAACCATCCAGTCGTCTTATTTCATCACCATGACGGGAAATTAATGTAAATATATCTGCCGGTGTCGATATCCAACCACGTGATATGAATAATTCCAATTGACGTGTCCCCAGGCCATCTATATCAAATCCAGCCCGAGATACAAAATGTTCCAGTTCCCCCAATCGTTGGGCCGGACATCCCATTGTATTCACGCATCGACGGGCAACCATACCAACATCTTGGACAACCGCCGCACCGCACACAGGGCACACATCTGGGAAAACAAAATCATGTGACGAATTTGTACTGTCTGCGACACCGACAATCTGCGGAATCACGTCGCCAGCCCGCTGGACAATGACCTTGTCCCCTATTTTTACATTCAGACGGCGGATTTCGTCCGCATTATGCAGTGTGGCCCGAGACACCACAACACCGCCAATATTAATTGGATCCAATTCTGCCACAGGGGTCAAAACACCTGTACGCCCCACCTGGACAGTAATATCGTTTAACGTTGTAATTGCACGTGCAGCTGGGAATTTATAGGCAACCTCCCACCGGGGGCTGTTGGCCCGAGAACCCATTTTTTGCTGTAAATCAATATCATTAACCTTTATCACCAGGCCATCAATATCAAATGGAATGTCTGGACGCATTAACATTAGCTGGTTATACACAGACTGAATTTCATCCATATTTGACGCATGATGCGCCCAGCGACGTGTTGTTTTAAATCCCCATGATTCTAGTTTATCAAAATATTCAGACTGGGTTGCAAAATTACGATCTGATATTTCGCCATACGTATATGCAAATGCACTGAGCCGGCGTGACGCCGTCACCGCAGGATTCAATTGGCGCAAAGAGCCCGCCGCCGCATTACGTGGATTAGCAAAGGTTTTACCACCCGCCGCATTCAGGGCAAAAAAGTCCGAGCGTGTCATGTAAACTTCGCCCCGAATTTCAATAATTTCTGGGAATTGGCCCGACAATGTGTGTGGTATATCAGGAATTGTTTTCAGGTTTTCGGTTATATCTTCGCCCTGGACACCACTGCCCCGGGTCAGGCCACGCACCAAACGCCCATTTTCATATCGGGCAGAATACGATACACCATCGACCTTTAATTCAATAAAAACATTCTTATCGGCCAGTTTATTGTACCAATCGGCAACATCAGATTCATTAAAAACATCAGATATGGACAACATCGGTACACTGTGTGAAAAAGATGTAAATTTATCAGATACCGCCGCCCCAACATGCGTTGAGGCACCATTTTTTGCCAATGTTGGATATTGGCGTTCTAATTCCAGTGCACGATGTTTTGCCGCATCATACGTTGCATCATCAACAATCGGTGCATCGTTTTGATGATATGCAATATCCCACGCATTCAGTTTTTTCAGCAATTCTGCGTGTTCTGATATAATAAATAAATCTGGCATTTTTTCCATGTGCTGATTATAAAAAATTCAAAAACGTAATACAATTGGAAAAAAATGCCCTGTAAATATTTTTACAGGGCAAGGCAACCAATTGTGCCCGAACTGCAATTTTCCCCATGCAACATGCAGCGGAATATTGAAATGTGCCTGTGCCGTCTGAATAGTTTGTGTTGGCTAGGGAGAAAAACATGCAGAAATCTGGGAATTTTATACAAATTAAAAATCCCCCAATTGAGGGATTTTTATTTCTGGTGCGTTTTCATATACTCAAACCGGGCAGAATCCAACTGATATTGTTTTTTAGCGATTTCCAGTTGTTGTTGCTGCACCGCCGTATTATTGCGTGTATTCATTTCAGTTGCACATGTACTGAGCGCAATTGATGCAATCAGTATTGGAACAACCCACGCCCGCAAGCCAGACAGTTTTACATTAATTGGATCGTCCATAAAATCTTGTTCGATTTTAACCGTTTGTCTTTCTGACATATGTTTCCCCTATTTTATTAAAACCATGTCCATGGCTGAAATACCTTCAACAGGCCCAAAGCGGTACGTTTGTCCGCATATGTATGACCACAACGTGGACATACATTAAATGGCTTTAATATTGCCTTGGTCTTTTTATAAATCAAAAACCAGACATACAAACCAATGGCCCAGACCGCAAATACCAATCCCCATGCAACATAGCCAAAATATGCGTCAACCGTACGGGTTATAACAGTGATTGTATCAACGTCCGATTTTGATAAGTCGTCATATATCTTGGTCGCAACAGGCCAAGATGATGGGCGCCACGCATACACATGTTCAACACCATAGTTGGTTAACAATGTTGTACCCAGACCGCCGCTGTTTTTATCCAACGCAGATTTTACAGCCACATCCAAGGCTTTATCAATTTCTGTTTGGGCAACACGAGTTAAGTCACCCTGAATCTTGTCCAGTTTTTCATTTACCAATTGTGCGGTTTTATCAACCGATGCAATTGTATCGTTTGCACGTGCAACACCCTGATCGACCTGGGCGACGGCTTTATCGACCCCAGATGTTTTGATGCCAAATTTATTTGCAATACCTGTTAATTTCTTTACACCCGACGTTTTTTCAGATACGTCTGCGGTGGCTTCTTTGGCCTTGGCAGTGGCATTGGTTGCTTTATTCACGACATTTTCGGCCATTTTGACGGAATCAATTGCGGCAGCAATTGGTTTTTCCAGATTAATGGAATCCGCCACCCCTTTTAACAAGGCTTCGTATTGTTTAACAATCCCACGTTGCAGGTCAAAGAACATCGATACAACAATCGATTTCTTAATTGGCTGAGAATATGTATTTTTGACATATAATGGTACACATACAACCAGTGACAACCACAAAACTGTTATAATTGCAAATGTACGCTTGGTCCATGTGACCACAGACGCTTTTTTTGCAACAGTTTTTGCACCCCCCATATCGATAACTGCGACTTGTTTCTTTGCCATGCGTTCCCCCTTTGCTGTTGTTTTTAACGATTGCGTTTATAGAAATCGGCGGCACTGTCACGAAAATATTGACGAATATTTTGCAGATAACTTTTAGACTGCCAGCGCATAATTTCCAGAACGGTATTGTAATAAATATCTGCCTTGGTTGCATTTTTAAATGTGGCAACTGTTGTTTCTGGAATTATTGGATATCGGTTCATTTTGTCACGTGCAGAAACCAATGTGTAAACAAATGTTAAACCACCAGATGAACGACGTGTCACCGCCAAATAAAGATTATCCGTCCCATCCAATTGCAGATTTGGCTTTGGTGCAACAAATGTCTTGGATTCCATGTTTATCTTTCTGGCATTATTCATCGGAATTACCCCCAGTATATTTTTCAACAAATTCACGTTTGAATTTGGCAAATCTTCCCTGCTCTATTGATGTGCGAATGTCACGCATCAAATCTTGATAGAACCACAGGTTATGTTGCGTCAATAATGTCGCACCCAAGATTTCATTGCACTTAATCAGGTGATGAATGTACGCACGTGAACGTTTGCACGCCGGACATTCACATTTATCATCCAATGGACGTGGGTCATCCCTGAATTTTGCATTGCGCATATTCATTGTGCCATGACGTGTAAACGCCTGGGCGGTGCGTCCGGCACGTGTTGGCATCACGCAATCAAACATATCAATACCACGTTCAACCGCCCCCAATATATCCAGTGGTGTTCCAACACCCATCAAATATCGTGGTTTATCAACTGGCAATAATGGTGTGGTTATTGCAATCATATCAAACATAACATTTTGGGGTTCGCCCACCGCCAGGCCGCCAACCGCATAGCCATCAAAACCAATTTCAGTCAATGCACGTGCAGATTTTTCACGCAGGTCTGGGAAATCCGCACCCTGGACAATGCCGAATATGCCATAGCCCGGACGATCAATAAATGCATCTTTGCTGCGACGCGCCCAGCGTGTCACCATATCAACATTTTTTTCAACACGCTTGCGTTCGGCGGGTAATTTTAAACATTCATCCAGAACCATTGTGATATTAGAATCCAACTGATGCTGGATATGAACGGAATCTTCGGGGCGCAGGAAATGCTTTTTACCACCGTCAAAGTGCGATGTGAATTGAACACCTTCTTCACTCATTTTGGTAAGCGTCGACAGACTCATCACCTGGAAACCGCCACTGTCGGTCAGGATTGGCCCCGTCCAACCACCGAATTTATGCAATCCCCCCATTTGTTCCACTAAATCGCCGCCGGGGCGCATCATCAGGTGATATGTGTTGCCCAAGATAACCTGGGTGCCGGTGGCAGCAACCTGGTCCATGGTCAAGGCTTTGACCGTTGCCGCAGTTCCAACCGCCATAAAGGCCGGCGTTTGAAATGTGCCATGCGCAGTTTCAACCGATCCACGACGTGCATTACCATCCGTTGCAATTAAGTTAAATTTCAGTGCCATTGTTTACTCTTCCTTTTTAAATAACAAACAGCAATCGCCATAACTGAAAAATCTGTATTTTTCATCAACCGCATGTTTGTATGCAGATTTCATTTCTGGCAATCCAGAAAATGCAGACACCAACATAAACAATGTTGATTTCGGTAAATGAAAGTTCGTCAGCAGTACATCAACCGCCCTGAATTTATAACCAGGAGTAATAAAAATATTTGTAGATTGACAAAATGGCGTAACACGCCGGTATTTACCAGAATCACTGTTGTGCATTGCCGCACTTTCCAGTGTGCGCATTGATGTTGTGCCAACCGCAATTACACGTTTTGCGTTGTTTATTATGTCCGCCTGGGCACTGGTAATACAGCACCATTCACTGTGCATTTTATGCATGGATAAATCTTCGGTTTTTACAGGCAACCATGTGCCCGCCCCAACATGCAGGGTGACATTTACAATTTGGGCACCACGTGCACGAATTTCATCCAGTAATTCATTTGTAAAGTGCAGGCCCGCCGTCGGTGCAGCCATTGACCCCAAAGGCGACGAATAGACGGTCTGATAACGTTCCCTGTCAAAATCCTGGGCGTCACGCTTCATGTACGGTGGCAAGGGCATCTTGCCAACCTGATCCAAAACCGCAAAAACATCATCACATAAAAATTTCAGTTTCAGACCACTGTCATCATCATGCGCCAGTACTTGAATCTGGCTGCCATCATCCAGGGTCAAAATCGAACCGTCCGGAATTTTATTAAACTTTTTACATAATCCCCACCAGGTTTTATCGTCAACGGCGGTATGCAGTGTGATTTCGTGTTTGCCATCTGCCATAAAACGAGCCGGAATAACACGTGAGTTATTCATAACAACAACATCACCTGGGCGCAGAAAATCCAGAAAATTACGGATATGTTTATCCAAAATTGTACCATCCGAGGCAACCACCAACATACGTGACGCATCACGTTGCGCCAATGGCTGAGACGCAATTAATTCAGCCGGCAATTCAAAATCAAAATCAGACGTAGTCAGCATATTATTTTTTAAACTCTAGCCCCTGGTCGATATAATTTTCAGCCTTGTCTTCCCAGTCGGGTTCAACACGCACAAACAGGTGCAAGCGTGCGTTCACATCCCACTGATCTTGGATATCATGACGGGCGGCGGTACCAATGCGTTTTAATTGCTCGCCCCCCTTGCCCACAACAATTTTTTTGTGCGCATCATTACGAACCGCAATTTTTTGATATATATCCAGAACACCGTCGGCATCCACATCAACCCGTTCAGTCACAACATTGATATGATACGGTAATTCTTGGTGGATATATTTATAAACCTTTTCCCGGGTCAATTCGGCAAGGTATAATTCATCTGGAACATCAGGCGCATCAACTGTATCAAACAGATATGGACCCACCGGCATAACATCTGCCAGTGCATTCAACATCTGGTCAATACCATCATTTTTCAGTGCAGAAATCATAAATATTTCACGCCATGGCGCCATTTCATTCAATTGGGCAACCATTGGCAGTAATTCCAGTTTCGCAATTGCGTCAACCTTGTTCAAGGCAACAAAGATATTTGGACAATCCTTGATTTTTTCAGCCAACATGCGAATTGTTTCGGTTAATCCCTTTTGCGCATCGACCAGCAACAATATCGCATCGGCATCAGACACCGCATCCATGGCAGCGGCAACCATTGCACGATCCAATCGACGTGATGGCTTGAAAACGCCGGGCGTGTCCACAAATATCAATTGTTTGTCACCAACCATTTTTACCGCACGCAGGCGTGTTCTGGTGGTTTGCACCTTGTGTGAAACAATGGACACTTTGCGCCCCATAATTTGGTTTAACAATGTACTTTTGCCCGCATTTGTCGGGCCGATAATGGCAACAAAGCCAGAGTATGTTTTTTTAGTCATGCAAAAACCATAGCACACCAAAAACAAAAGTGAATAAAAATCTTGCATTTATGTACACGTTTTGCACATAATGCAAACGTGGGCGGGGAAACAAAAAAGGATTAAAAATGCTGCTGACCGGTCCAGAAATAAAAAAACGTATGCAGGGCGATAACCCTGATATTGTAATTCGTCCTTTTGATGACAGATGTTTGGGTTCTAATAGTTATGATTTGCATCTGGCAGATACACTGAAGGTGTATAAACACACAATACCGTTTGGTATGAGGCCAGCAATCCCATATAAGGGCGACCCACAATTACACAGTATGAAAGACTGGTTTGAATATGCGACACGATATGAAACATATCGGACGAATCCAAATGAATACGACATTCGAAATCCACGATATTTAATCGATCCAACAACACCGGCACATCATGAAACCATTGATATAAAAATACCAGAAACAGGATTGATTTTGTCACCAGATGTGGGCTACCTGGGGGCAACAGTTGAATATACAGAGGCACACAACCTGTTCCCGGAAATCGACGGAAAATCCAGTATCGGACGGAACTTTATCTTAAACCACCACACCGCTGGGCGTGGGGACGATGGTTTTTGTGGACAATGGACACTGGAAATTCATGTTTTGTATCCAACGGTTGTATATCCATACATGCGTATCGGGCAAATCTATTTCAAAGAATTTACCGGTGAACGCATGCCATACAATTTGAACCCGGCCAGCCACTATAACAGACAACTGGGACCAACGCCCGCAGCACCAGTGCCAGTAGACACATTTTTAAAAGATATGCTGCAAAAGCAAAAATAAAAACACCCGCCAGATGGCGGGTTTTGAAATTATTATGATTTTTTATAATAACGCTGAACTTCGTTCATAACAAAATTGAACAGCTTTTCCGCCTGGGTTGTTGGACTAAACGCCCAGTCACGCTGCATATACGGCATTGCCGACACCAATACAAATCGTGCCATAAAATGGAAAATCTTGGCCTGTTGATTTGTTGTCAATTTTGTTGGGGCGTTTTCGACACGAAAAACCTCGTTTTCAATGGCGTCATCCAGTTTTTCATTTATATTATCCAAAATCTTTTGCGGATAATACAACTTGCATTCATGCGGAAAGCCTTCGAACATAGATATACGATTGTCCTGGGAATATAAAATATTCCAACCGACACGCTCAAACAATGCTTCCAGACAGCGACAAATCACGTGGTTGTACGACTTTACACCATCTTCCAAGAACGTGGCCAATTTACTTTCCATATTATCGGATTTTGCATTTTTGGTGCGCCGTGTTGTTTCATACACTTCGTGTGTTTTACGTTCGAATTCAAAGAATGTACGAACCTGACATATAATTTCCATTGGAACAACAGTCTTGCCATGTCCGATATTTAATATGATTTTTGCATCACGATAATTACGTGGATTCGTCATATCATAAAACTTGTCACGACTGGAAATTATGCGTTCTGGCATCGCAGAATAAAGACGTTCGATAAAGGTTCGAGCCTGGGGAACTAAATCAAACAAACACTTAACACGCCATACATCTTGCAATCTGTGGTGTGGTTTTTCGATTTTATCCAGGGCACGCACCATTTCAACCGCAATCTTTTCATGACCACGACCAATAAGTGACAAAACTGTTTCTGGTGCATTGGTAATATATTTTTCTGAAAAAACCTTGTGAATTTTGTCAGAAATTGCACGTGCAGATGCATCACGCCCATCTGCACTTAAAACACGAAATGCAGCACGTGCAACGTCATTTACATAATCACGATAGTATTTGCCAGTAATTTTATCCAGCGCACGTTCTATCTTTTTTTGCGCTGCAACAATAACCGTTACAATTGACGATACCGACAATTCAATTTTATGGCCAGGGGCACTGGTAAAAAACTGATTACGCATTGGGTCTGCGTCCAAACGATGTTGCACAACATATGGAGATAATGGATGGATATCCGAAATCTTCATTGGCTCATCAATTGCAGAATCTGTCGCATAATCATATTTCATAACAGGTGCCTTGGGTGCACCAAATGATTTACCCAAAATGTGAAATATTTCACGCAACCAATGCATACTGTCACTGTACAGTGTGCACAGATATTCAGCCGCTTCTTCGTTAATGCGTCCGGTTTCGACAGCTTTGTCGATTGTTGTTAAATTCTTTCTGTCCCGTTCCAGGGTTAATGTTTCCGCATAGCCATCGGGCGTTGTGTCATTCATTTTGGCCCCCTACTTCATTATCGGGAACAAAATTACGTCACGCAGGGTCGGCTGATCGAAAATAATGCTGGCCAATCTGTCAACCCCCATACCAACACCAGAAATCGGTGGAAAACCATGTTCCATCGCACGAACAAAGTCGTTATCTGGGTTAAAGGCTTCTTCATCACCATCGGCAATGTTGCGTGCCTGTTCTTCGAATGCAGCCAATTGCTGAATTGGATTTACAAGTTCGGAATACCCTTTGCATATTTCAGCACCACATACCAACAATTGATACATGTCAATTCTGCGTTCGTCGGCATCACTGCGACGGGCCAATGGAACCATATATGCAGGATAGTTATACAAGAATGTCGGATTTACAATGTCATTTCGTATCTTGCGCTTGTATACATAGTCAACCAATGTTGGAATTGATTTTAAATCTTCCAGTTCAGCGAATGGGAACATGCCATTATCAACCAGTTTCTGACGCAATTCATCAACATCATCAAATTCCAGGATATCGCAGCCAAAGAATTCATTCATCTTGGCCGTATAGTCAATCATTTCATATTTACTGAAATCCAGTTTTGTGCCCTGGTATTCAATCTGTAATGTGCCACGACATTTCATTAATAATTCCTGGATTAATTCCCATGTGAATTTGATATTATCGTTATAATCCCAATACGCTGCATACCATTCAACCATTGTGAATTCTTGCAGGTGCATTGCATCCATGCCTTCGTTGCGGAAATCTTTGGCAACCTCGTACACACGATCAAAGCCAGCGCCAATTGCCTGCTTTAAGAACAATTCCGGTGAAATACGCAATTGAAAATCAGCATCCAGCGCATTGTGGTGCGTTGTAAATGGACGTGCCGCCGCACCAGATGCAATATTCTGCATAATCGGTGTTTCAATTTCCAAAAATCCGTTGCGGTTCATATAATCACGCCAGTATTGAGTCATCTTGAAACGCCCCAGCAAGGCATTGCGAGCCTCTGGATTTGAAATAATATCCAAATAACGCTGGCGATAACGTGTTTCCATATCGGTCAGACCATGATATTTTTCAGGCAATGGACGCAACGCCTTGGCCAGAATTTCATAACCAGATACCTTGACCGTTAATTCACCAGCAGTTGTGTGATATAATTCGCCTGTAATACCAATAAAGTCCCCCAGGTCGACATTTGCCTTCATAAACTTGTAGTTTTCTTCACCTAATTCTTCACGTGACATAGAAAACTGAATTTCACCATCGATATCATAAATGCGACCAAACATTAATTTTCCCAACCAACGCAACGCCGTCACACGCCCCGCCAGGCGCACAGGTGTGCCATCTGGCAAATCACGTGCCGCAATAATTGTGTGCGTACGATCAAATTTGTCTTTCCATACAACACCATCACGTGCACGAATGTTTTCAGCCTTTTGCAGACGTGCCGTCAATTCATTGGTTGAAATTTGTGTGTTTGTTGTATTTTCTGACATTTTTAATTTTCCCTTGGTTTAACATAAAAAAACGGACGCATAAAAAGTGCGCCCGCAGTTTCTTACTGATGGTCGCACAATCAATTAAAACGTTTAACTAAGCATTTCATATGTTATGCACCCTGTTTGTTCTTAAGTCCAGTATATTATATATATGTTTTATGAAAAGTAAAGTAAAAAAGCAGGTGCTCGCAAAGTACTTCGGGGACGGCCTCCCCTCGCCTCGCTAACAGCGCCCCTTTGCTCGAGTTATTTAAAAAACCACCCTTCCGGGTGGTTTTAAAATAACTGGTGCGAGCAAAGGGGCTCGAACCCTCGACCTCAACCTTGGCAAGGTTGCGCTCTAGCCAACTGAGCTACGCTCGCATTGCGTG